>NZ_JBIYEU010000001.1:0-484061 GCF_044909655.1 Enterococcus sp. UD-01
ACACCTGTTCCCATGCCGAACACAGAAGTTAAGCTTCTTAGCGCCGATTGTAGTGAAGGGTTTCCCTTTGTGAGAGTAGGACGTCGCCGCGCTAAACATTCCGGCATAGCTCAGTTGGTAGTAGCGCATGACTGTTAATCATGATGTCGTAGGTTCGAGTCCTACTGCCGGAGTTCCTATTTATAGGTTATAGAGTAATTGGTGCTTCTTTTAACTCTGGAGAGTTGTCCGAGAGGCCGAAGGAGCATGATTGGAAATCATGTAGGCGGTAAACACTGTCTCAAGGGTTCGAATCCCTTACTCTCCGTTATTTTAATAATGGCCCGTTGGTCAAGCGGTTAAGACACCGCCCTTTCACGGCGGTAACACGGGTTCGATTCCCGTACGGGTCATAGTATTTTGGAGGTTTAGCTCAGCTGGGAGAGCACCTGCCTTACAAGCAGGGGGTCAGCGGTTCGATCCCGTTAACCTCCATGTTATTTGGTTCCGTAGTTCAGTTGGTTAGAATGCCTGCCTGTCACGCAGGAGGTCGCGGGTTCGAGTCCCGTCGGGACCGCCATTTAATTTTAAATTTTAGTTTTTCGGCGTGGTAGCTCAGTTGGTAGAGCAACGGATTGAAGCTCCGTGTGTCGGCAGTTCGATTCTGTCTCACGCCATTATGGAGGAATAGCGAAGTGGCTAAACGCGACGGACTGTAAATCCGTTCCTTAGGGTTCAGTGGTTCGAATCCACTTTCCTCCATTAGGGGCATAGTTTAAAGGTAGAACAGCGGTCTCCAAAACCGTTAGTGTGGGTTCAATTCCTGCTGCCCCTGCCATTATATTTTGTTACACAAGTTAAGATTACGGCGATCGTGGTGAAGTGGTTAACACACCAGATTGTGGCTCTGGCATTCGTGGGTTCGATTCCCATCGGTCGCCCTTTGTAATTTTAATTGGGGTATCGCCAAGCGGTAAGGCAACAGACTTTGACTCTGTCATGCGTTGGTTCGAATCCAGCTACCCCAGTTCTCTTTTTAGAGTTACTAAATTGTAATATGGCGGTATAGCCAAGTGGTAAGGCAGAGGTCTGCAAAACCTTCATCACCGGTTCAAATCCGGTTACCGCCTTGCAAAATTTAAACATGCCGGCGTGGCGGAATTGGCAGACGCGCTGGACTCAAAATCCAGTGCCCGCGAGGGCGTGCCGGTTCGACCCCGGCCGCCGGTATAGAAAAGACTGTTGAATCGTTGATTTGACAGTCTTTTTTTGCATTCTGGTGCGAAAATGGTGCGAATGTTAAATCTTGAATATTTTTTTAGAACAAAACTTAGTTATTTAATAATTAGTTGAGTGAAGTGAACAGTTATTAAATATGGTCAAGGTACTGAAATTTTTTAGTACCTTTTTTATTGGAATGAATTTGTGAAAGTAACTGATGATAATGTGTACTTAATCAACTTGCTCTGATATAGAGCATGTATCACTAGATAGTTATTGAATAATTTAGTGGAAGGGATTGATTGTAAGCTAGAGTAAGTTCCATGATTAATCAGAATCATTTAATTCAAGTTAAATGTTAAAATGTATAGATTGACTTTACCATCTATGGAGCATACAATTAGAATGGTACTTGTTATAAGTATGGCACATGGGAGGTGTTTTTTTATGGCTACAGCAGACCAAATAAAAAGTTTAATAAAAGCTCATCTAGATGGAAATGATGAAAAATTTAAAACTGTTGTATTACAAATAGCTGCATATGAAGCAAAGAAAAATCATGTGAATCTTGCTCAAGATTTAAAAAAGTTAATCGATAAGCCACGTGTTTCTAGAGCTGGTATTATACCAATAACACAAAGTAATCCCATGTTACAAATGTCTTTGCCAAATCAAAGGTTACATGACTTAATTGTTTCGGATGAGATTCATGATAGAATCTTAAGAATTATATCTGAATATAAAAATAGTAATAAGTTGAAACAATATGGCATGGACAACCGCAGAAAAATATTAATTGAAGGCCCTCCTGGAACAGGAAAGACGTTCACTGCATCTGTTATTGCTTCAGAACTAAATCTTCCGTTGTACTCTGTTCAAATTGATAAACTAGTTACAAAGTTCATGGGTGAAACGAGTACAAAATTGCGTCAGATATTTGAAGAGGTTGAGAACAATGTTGGAGTTTATTTCTTTGATGAGTTCGATGCAATTGGGGCAGACAGAAGTCTTGATAATGAAGTTGGTGAAATGAGGAGAATCTTGAATTCTTTTTTACAATTTATTGAACAAGATTCTTCTGACAGCATTATTATAGCTGCAACCAATAATCATCATTTATTAGATCAAGCCTTATTTAGAAGGTTTGATGATGTTTTACATTATCAAACTCCTTCTGAAAGTGAAATTAGGAAAATATATAAGTATAAATTATCTGTTTTTCAAAAAGGATTTAAACCGTCAGATGAATTGATAAGTAAGTCCCTTTCATTAAGTCAAGCAGAATTAATTCGTGTTTGTGAAGATTCTATTAAAAGTTCTATTTTAAATGATAGCATAATAACTCAATCAGAGTTACTCAATTTAATTAAAGAACGGATGGTTATTTATTCTGACAAGGAGGCGTAGCTTTTGACTGTTGATAAAAGAAATATTTTTTTACGTAATACTGAAACAGCTTTGGATTATTCAGGGCGCTCTATTCCAATAAAATCCAATTATCCAGTAAGAAAAGATGCTAATGCACATGCTAACTTTATCCAAAGTAAATTAAATGATAGCTATGAACGATCAAAAATTCAGAAGCAAGCAGCTGCAATAAGATATAAAAATGGCGTATATTTGGAATTTTCAGGTTCTCTTGGTCATGAATTGTCCGTAAAGAGTCTTGAAGATCGAAGACAGGGTATACGTCTTTTAAACGTGAAAGAAAATTTGGAAACAAAACAGGTGAAAGCAACTGTTTATGTACCAGATGGAAAAGAAGTTCATTTTTTAAAAAAAGTAAAAGCATATGGTACTGAGATATCTAAAAAGAGTGGAAATCCCAAACATAATGATTTAGTAAGTAGTATTGAAGATATTTCTCTAGCAATGCTTGATTCATTTTGGACTGGAAAAATAGATGATATGCCTGATGATGAAGAAAAATGGTGTGAAGTATGGATTAGATACGATGTAAAAAATACGAACTCAGCTCAAAATACACTTAATAAAGATTTAGCTATTAACAGCTTGATTCAATGTTGTGAAGAGCTAGGAATTGAAGTTAATGAGCGAATTCTAATTTTTCCAGAAAGAATCGTTAAACTAATTTTTGCTAAAAAATCACAACTCGTAAATTTAATTAATATTTGCGAATATATAGCGGAATTTCGGAGAGCTCCAGAACAAACAAGTTTTTTTGATGATTTATCAGGGGCAGATCAACAAGAGTGGATTGAAGAATTATTAACACGAACATATTTTACAGATCAAAACATAACAGTTTGCTTACTAGACACAGGTCTAAATTCAGAGCATCCACTTTTATTTCCGGCAATTGTCAGTCCCGCTTCAATTCAATCAGTTAATAGTGCTTGGAACTTTGATGATCACGATGGTCATGGAACAGAAATGGCTGGAGTCGCTCTGTATTATAATCTTAAGGAAAAAATGAGTGATAATCATCAAGTTACAATTAATCATAAAATAGAATCTGTAAAAATTTTACCTCCTAGGGGAGAAAATTCTCCAGAATTATATGGTGCTATTACTGAACAAGCAGTTTTTCTTTCGGAAATCACAAATCCTAAGGCAATCAGAACATTATGTATGGCTGTAACAGCACCCAATTATAATACTGATGATGGTAGTCCTACATCTTGGTCAGCAGCGATTGATAGTATAACATCTGGAGTGAATGGAGATGGAGAGAAACGTCTATTCTTCATTAGTGGTGGAAATGTACACCCGATAGAATTAAACAGCTCTCCTTATCCAGACGTTAACATTATTCATAGCGTAGAAAATCCAGGTCAATCATGGAATGCTATCACTGTAGGTGCATTTTCTAATGATGTTAGGATATCCTCTTCTGATTATAATGGTTGTGAAGCAATTGCAGATGTGGGAGAATTATCCCCGTATAGTTCTACATCTAAATTATGGAATGATAAATGGCCGATTAAACCAGAGATATTATTAGATGGTGGAAATATGGTAACTAATGGAGCTGATTTTTCAGAGTGTGAAGATTTATCACTTTTGACGACTAATAAAGATTTTTTGACTAAACCGTTAACTACTACTTGGGGAACAAGTTCAGCTACTGCACAAGCTTCATGGATGGCAAGTCAAATTTATAATGAGTATCCTGATATTTGGCCAGAAACTGTTCGAGCATTATTAGTACATTCTGCAAATTGGACTAGTAAAATGATTAATCAATTCCGATCTGATGATAAAAAGACAGTTGGAATAAAACAGTTATTACGTACATGTGGATACGGAATTCCTAATTTAGAAAAAGCAATTGAATGCGCTAATAATTCTGTAAATCTTGTCATTCAATCTGAATTACAGCCTTTTAAGTCTGGAAAGATGAATGATATGCATATTCATAAAATCCCTTGGCCTAAAGATGTTCTTCAATCATTGGGCGAAATCGATGCTAAACTTAAAGTGACATTATCATACTTTATCGAACCTGGACCAGGTGAGATTGGCTGGAAAGATAAATATCGTTATCCATCTTGTGGATTAAGATTTGATGTTATTAATAGTGATGAAACATTAGAAGATTTCAAAAAAAGAGTGAATGTTAAAATGCGAGGAGATGATAAAAAAGACAGTGGTGATGGTACTAAGAGAAATTGGTATTTGGGGCCTGGAAATAGAGATGTAGGATCAATTCATTCCGATTTCTGTGAAGATGTGGCGATAAATTTTTGTGATACTAATTATGTGGCTGTATATCCTGTAATTGGTTGGTGGAGAGAACGCGGTTACTTAGGAAAGTCCAATGAAAAAATAAGGTATTCACTAATAGTCTCAATAGAGACACCAAAGGTAGATACTGATCTTTATACATCCATCGTAACACAAATTGAAATTGAGCAATCTATTGAAGTATCTATTGAGACTTAATCTATATAGATACAAAATTATTCTTCAAATAAAAAGTAGGTGTATCTCAGTGAACACCTATTTTTTAATAAATCAAAGGAGAAAATAATGAATAAAAAAACGACAGGCAATCTCGCTAGTGAGTGTACTCACGGTGATGATTGCTTTTTTTATTATCCCAATAATGGCTCTTGCAGCTTCGATGAATTATGAAAAATTGGAGATTATGTTTCATCTTGGCATGTTGCTTCTCTAGGGGGCTTACACTGGACAAACAAAGTGACTATATTCCTTGGAATATATGGATTTGTTTTACTTTTTAGAAATCAAAGCTTAAGAAGGATAATTCGAATAAAGAGAATTATTAAGTGGACAAGGTATTAAAAAACAATAATCAGAGATTTAATCAAAATTGGGAGGTCACGCTATGAATTCATCAATCCTTTGGAACGAACTAAAATCAAGTGATGCATTTCTAGACTTGTCAAAAAAACTAGAAATAAAATATGATGTACCGCAAATTGGCTATTGTGGTTCTTGGCTCATTCGCGATAATTACAACAAGCCTTTTATTGCTGATGGTTTTACGAGTAAAGGCTATGATTTTCGTCAACTCAAAAAATTTGACGAAGCTGAAGTAAAAAAAGACCAGCGCGCGCTTCTCCACTTATACGAAGAGCTAATGGCAGAAGGTACAGCGATTATTGCTCAACTAACCGAACAACATCAAATGTCCACTATCTGGAATAGTGAGTTGTCTCTGGAGGAAAATAATGAACGCTTGGAAAAAACTGGATTTGCTAGCTATGATCGTTCCTTTGTAAGATCCATTCGGGTTCGGAAAAACACTTATTTCAGTGTTTGTTATGGCAATCTAAAAGCCAATCAAAAACCTTATTTTTCAACCTCTGCTTTTCAATTTAACAGACTGCGTACTGATTACGAGATGGCTGGTCAAGCGCAAAATGATCTATTAATGGCAGATAGTACTGCCTTTCATTTCTTTACTAAGTGGGATAAATTCCATACTTGTTGTTTGACCATTTCGGAATATGAAGAGATGCGTCGAGAGTTAAAGGAATTAGAAAGAAGATACGAAACGCTTTCTACTAGTAATTTTGATACACTTGCTAGATTTGAACGTCAAAGACGTTGAAGAATCTTTCAGTCTCCCGCTTTTAACAACTAAAAATAAACTATGCACAGAAAACAACTGCTCTTGTGAAAGAAACAAGTGCTTTTTTTTATGCCTAAAAATAAAGAAAAGAGGAAAACAATGAAGAAGAACCCTGTGTTAACTGCCAAAGTCATTCAAGTCATCCTGTTGCTTACTCTGTTCATGCAAACGATGGTGACACCTGTCACGGTACTCGCCACAACAAGTAATGCAACAGAAAATACCATGCAAGAAACAACCGCATCAGAAGAACAAAGAACATCAGCTAGCGAAACATTGAAAGAAACTACCTCAGTTGAACCTGAACATACGACTACTGAGCATTCAGAGACCGCTAGTTCGACTGAAAATGCCAAAGCCAATGATAGCCCTAATACGGAAACTCACTCTGTAGAAGAGTTGTTAGCTCGTGAGAATCCTTATAGTGCTGCTGGGCTTTCGAATGATGAAATTATTGCCCTTGGACAAGCACTGTTTAGAGAACAAGTCAAAGCTGATCCTAAAATGACGGTCTCCATTCCGAATGACCAAGGAGAAGTGATTCAAATTCCTTTTCTCTCTGCTCGTGCTATCGCAACCTCAGAAAACAAGTATACGGATATTCAATACTCGCATGTCTATCAAGGCTGGACAGTCAATTCTTATATTGTGGAATACAAAGTAGATGGTAAAACTGCTTTTTGCGTCGATCCTACACGAACGATGTATGATGGCGAATACACCCCATCAACGAATTATCCATTTTCAAATGATGTTTTGACAAAAGCCAATTGGATTGGTTCTTTGTATTCAACTGTTGGAACAGATAAATACACCTATGCGACCGCGCAATTGATGATTTGGGAACAATTAGGCGCTCAAAATGTGCAGGTAAATTTTGGTAGCTATGCATCAATTAAAGCAAAAATTAACGCTGCGATTGCTTCGTATCAAAAAGTCCCAAGCTTTGCTGGCAACACCCTAAAATTGACAGTGGGTCAGTCCTTGAAACTAACAGATACAAATGCTGTTATGACACAATTTAGTAAGAATCAAGCCAATACTGCGAATGTACCCTACTCTGTCAATGGAGATGTTCTGACATTAACACCGACTGTATCTAGTAAAAATGGGACTTTGACCTTTGAAAAGATTCAGACTTTGTCTACACCGCTGGTCTACTACAAAGACAATGCGCAAACATTGGCTGTGTTCTCTTTAAAGGACACACTAAACTTCTCACTGAATGTGCAGGTCGAAAAGAATGGAAAAGGTCGTGTCATCAAAAAAAGTGATGAAACAGATCAACCTTTATCGGGTGCCGTTTATCAAGTAACCAATAATAAGGATAGCGCCATTGAAACGCTCACGACCAAAGCAGATGGTCGTATTGAGACAAAAAACTATGAACATGGCACCCTATTAACGATTCGTGAAATCACAGCACCAACTAACCATGTCCTTTCTAGTCAAATACAAACCATTCAAATTGAAGCTGGAAAAACCAAAGAAGTGACGTTCCATAATAAACGACAAGTTGGAAAAGTGACATTAGTAAAAAAGGATACAGAAACTGGTGATATCGCTCAAGGGCAAGCTAGTCTAGAAAATGCTGTATATGGACTCTATCAAGCAGACGGTACAAAAATGAAAGAAGTAACCTTAAAAAATGTGAATGGCACCGTTCAAGCCTCTATTGAGAACCTACAAATTGAAAAAGACTATTATTTCAAAGAAATCACTCCTCCAACTGGCTACAACCTATCAAAAGAAAAAATTCCCTTTCGGATTGCTTATGCTGGGCAAGAATTGGAAGTAGCAGCGATCACTGAAACAGCTACAGATACCGTGATTAAGGGGAATGTAGATTTACTTAAATTTGCCAATTACGATTGGAAAACACAAGCTTGGCAGACACTTTTCGGTAAAACCACCGAGGAAATCAAAAAGGGTTTAGCAAATGTAGAATTTACCATTTATGAAAATTGGGGAACGCATAAAAAAGTCGCAACCATTCAAACCGATGCTCAAGGTTATGCTTACAAACAAGGTCTCCCTTACGGAAAATACTATATGGAAGAAACCAAAACCCCTGTAGGCTATAAGACAGCAAGTCGGATTGACTTTGAAATCAAAGAAGAGAACCAAAGCTTTCATTACAGCATTGAAAATAAAGTGCAGGAAGCAAAAGTAAAAATTGTCAAAGTAGACGCGGACACAGGAAAAGAAATTGTCCGTTCAAATGCTGGTTATACCTTTACCTCTGTTACAACTGGACAAGCGTATTACGAGCTGGACGACAAAGGAAACAAGGTAACGACCTTTTATACTAATGATGAAGGCTATTTAATGATGGCTCATCAATTTGCTTTTGGTGAATACCTTGCGACAGAAGTTCAAGCTCCTACTGGTTATGTCCTAGCAAAAGAACCCATCAAATTCAGGGTAACTGGTGAAGAAAAGGATGGTACAGTTGTCATTCGACATAAGAATACAGAACAATTAGGGGAACTCGTGCTTACTAAAACCGTAGAAACTGGTACTCAAATCGTGGAAAAAGAAAGCGAGTATGGGAACTATCAAGCCATTCAATTTACACAAGAGAAAGCAGCTGGTATCAAATTTAAGGTTCGTGCAACAAAAGACAACGCGACCGCAGACAACACCATACGCATTCACAAAGGTGAATTTGTTCAATATCAAGGAAGTGATTTAGTACTGACAACAGATGAAAATGGACAGGCGAAAAGTCCCGTCATTTTGACCATTGGCGACTATGAATTAGTGGAAATTGAAGCACCAGCAGGGATTGTTTTAGCAGAAGAACCGATACCATTCTCTATTGATTATGCGGGACAATCAAAGACAATCACTTCTACAAGTGTCTTGGCTGAAAATGACCTACAAGAAATCTCCATCTATGGACACAAGCAACAAGAAGTCATTACGGATTGGCAAGATGGCACCGCTACGATTGAATTGGAAGCTGCCAATGATGGTCAAGTATTTGCTTTGAAGCTACGCAATGAATTGAAAACAAATGATGTTTCGCTTAATGGCGGTAGTACATTAGGGTACGCGGTTGTTAAAGAGGGTGTGATTGCTTTTGAACACCTCAAACTGCCAGCGGTTCAAGCAGATTATTATTTAGAAGAAATAGATGCTGGGGCAAACTATCAACTTCCTGAACAGCCAAACAATCAGTACAGTTTCACCTATACCCCAGCAACAAATGACAAGGGTCATGAGATTCATGTTTGGCGTGATAGCTTTGCGGAAAACAAACAAGCCTACACTCGCGTTGTCCGTCAGCCAATTATCAATGAACTGGCACGAGCAAATGTAAAACTACTAAAAGTCGATCAATTGACTCAAAAACCATTAGAAAATGTGGTTTTCAAGCTCATTCGACTAGATGGAGAGAAAAAAACGGTTATTCGAACCGATGCTACGAATAAAAACGGTGAAATCTCTATTTCCAACCTGCCAACAGGTGAGTATCAATTTGTAGAAACGCGTCCCCTTGCACTCTATAACGCCACTACTGAACCCCTTCCATTTAAAGTGAATGCTGAAAATAATGGAACAACAATCGAGCTGGTTGCGACAAATGAAAAACGCCTCCCTCAAATGGGCACAACATTAGCAACGATTGATGGGAAAACAGAGAACATTGATTTTACCAAAGACCAAGTCTTACGTGATGAAGTCAGCCATACAGATTATGAGAAAGGAACCTATGTCCGCGAGACTGAGATTTGGGAAGTCGTTGAGAAAGAGGGCAAAACGAACAAAGTTGGTGAACAACCTATAGCGACAGTTTCGACTACAATCAACATTGATGACAACACTGGCACTACACAAATTGAAGTACCAATTCCAGCCAATACCTTAAAAGAAAATACCACCTATGAATGTATTGAACGCGATTACCAAGCCGATGAACAAGGGAAGAAAAAAGAAGACCAACCTTATGCCTCACATGGGGAAAAACAGTTAGGAAATCACGAACAACAAGTCACAACGATGAAAGCAAACACGGTTAAAAACACCTCTCGTCTGCCTCAAACAGGAGAATACGCTAATGGTTGGCTGCTGATACTAGGCGTGCTGCTTCTTGTGATTGTCATTGTGTGGTTGATCAAAGGCAGAGAAAATCAGGAACAACCAAAGGAACAATAAATAATCCTTTATAGACTTTTATTCTTGATTAGCGGAGGTGAATCATGAGCATTCCCATTCGAAGTCCCACAAAAATCTGCGTGACGTTATCTATCTAAAAATCAAACAGGAAGAAGGCGTGCGGAATCAACTCCAGCACGCTTTTTATTAGAAAGAAGGAAACTATTCATGGCAAACCGTATTAACAGTATCACGTTAAAAGATCATCAGCTTGGAAACAAAATCAAAGCCACCGTCAAAGAAGAACGAGAAGTGTATGTTATGGGCAATCGTGTCCCTTGTCGTATTTTTATTGCGTCTTCTTCCTTGCATCCAGATTTTGAAATTATTGTGCCTAGTTTGCGCAATTCCCCACGCTTTGATGGACGTAAAGAAGTCGAATTACGCAATGTGACACTCGTTCCTAGTGCCAAACGGAATAATATTGGCACCGCTACTCGTTCGTTGGAACTACAAGTATTTGCACAACAGCTTGTTGTATTGGATTAAAGGAGGAAAAACAATATGAGTTTAAAATTTGAAGACAATTTAGTAAAAGATTTTGATGTACAGAAAACATTTGGGAAATTATTCTATTTGAGTAATCAAGCGATCTACGAGACTGATTCTGAGGGCGTACGAACCGAACTAATTCGTGAACAACGCGTGACGGTCTATTCGGAGGCAAAAGAAGACCAAATTGATATTGCTTTACCTCCACAAACAGATTTTTCCCCTTTTGACTATGATGATTTAATTGAACTAACAGGAGAAGTGACTGCCTTAGCTTGGTTGTCTTCCTACAAGGGCTATAATGACAGTGTCCAATCTGAACAAGCCTTTAAGATTCGCGCGGAAGGTATCAAGAAAGTAGCTGTTCCTACTCAACATTCAGCTTCAAAAGAAAAACAGTCACAAGCCACGCAAAAATAGGAGGGTGCTATGCAATCACTGATTCACTATCGCGGCATTCGGATTCGCCCTTATCACCGGAATGTCTATTTACGCTACCTCTTATTCTTATGGACACCCTTTTTAATGGCTGCTGGTGTGTATGGTTACTTTGTTCTCTACCCACTCCTTCAAGTTATGCAAGAAAGACAGGCTTTCGATTATCAGGCTCTTGTCTTCCCAGTTACAGGTCTGTTGCTTATTTTATTCTTTTCTTTACTAGGCTTAATCATTATTCGAAGAAGCTCTTTTCTGAAAGGGGGCTTCTTTTTTCGTGTCTATCAACGGCAAATGCTGGCGCGGATGTTAGAAAGTAATGGGCTTTACGAAAAGAAAGAGCGAAAAAACAACGAACGGACAACCGAGAAAATGTTGTTCCCCAAAGTCTATTATCGCAATACAAAGGAAATACTGTATTTAACCGTTCCTACAGATGGGATGAAATGGCATGATCGCTTTCAAAAAATTGCGAAAACTTTTGAAGAAATGTACCTTGCCGATTTTATTGATGAACAAAAAGAAATGGGATTGACCACCTATGCACTAATGGTCGATGTAAGAAGTAAACGGATTGGGATTGAGGATTGTGTGGTCACCAATGGACAAGTGAAGTTAATGGAGGGGGTTGTTTGGGATTATGCCGAAGTCCCGCATATGTTAATCGTTGGCGGCACCGGAGGCGGAAAAACGTACCTGATTCTAACCTTAATTCAAGCATTGGTAAAAGTTGGCACCGTTGATATTTGTGATCCAAAAGAGGCTGATTTAAAGGATTTAGAAAATATTCCTCTCTTTCATCGACATGTTTTTTATGGGACAAAATGGATTACTCGTTGCTTGAAAAATGCCGTCGATGAAATGAATCGCCGCTATGTCTATATGAAGCTGCTTCCTAACTACACTACAGGGAAAAACTTTGCCTTTTATGATATCCCACCTTACTTCGTGATTGTGGATGAGTGGGCAGCGTTTTTCACTACTTTAAATTACAAAGAACAGGATGAAATTCTAGGCTATGTAAAACAGCTTGTTTTAAAGGCTCGTCAAGCTGGCGTGTTCTTAATTCTTGCCACACAGCGTCCGGATGCAGAGAATTTTGGCGGTGGTGTTCGGGATAATATTCTGTTTCGTATCAGTGTTGGAAAACTTCAAGAACAAGGCTATTATATGTCCTTTGGGGATGAACACAAGGGCAAAGCTTTTATTAATAAACCCATTAAAGGACGCGGCTATGTGGATGACGGTTCCGCCGTTCCAAGAGAATTTTATGCCCCTTTCGTTCCTAAAAATTATGATTTTTTAGAAGTGTTTAAAAAGATGGATGCTATGAAGCTATTGGATACAAGAGAAGTTGATCCTACACAAGAAGAAATTGAAGGTGCACACCATTCTTTTGGCTTAGATGAATTGGAAGAATAGAAGGGAGCTCACCATGATAAAAATTATTGAACAAGTGGCTAAAAAAGCGGAGGGGATTGGATTTGAAGCAGAAATCCTTTCCCCTCACGCCATTAAAGCCTTTCCTAAAAATAAAGAGCAGAAACAAGCCTTTTATCAAGAAGTCCGAAAAATCCGTGAAGAACATCCCAAATATCCCATTGAAATCAGCTACGACTATTCTCAAATGGAGATATTGTCCAACGCGCAACGGAAAGAGGAAATCCGAAAAATTGGCGAATTAGTCAAAAAATTTGGTGGTTTTATTGAAGTTGAACAGAAGCATATTGTCCATTGTTACTTGAAGACAGAAAGTCAAGCCGAAGTCATTCGTAAGAATAAATACAAATGGTATGATATGAGTTTCTGGCTAGATGATGAAGAACGGCAACGATCGCCATTATTTATAAACGTAGCCGTACTTTACAGTGATAATAAGGCGCTCTCCGTCAAGGATCGCCAAAAATTATTTCATCAGCTAGAGAAAATCGTTCAACCTTATCATGCAGATTTGGAATTTGTTTCTCGCTCAGAAATCATCATTTACACCAATACAGACAAGCAAAAAGAAATTCTTCAAGGTATGATGAAAAAGTACAGTCAATTACGAGTTCATACCAATGAAGAACAAATTGAAACGCTGAACATCCAAGTCATTTTAAAGAATGTTGCTCATTAAATAAATGAAACTATCAAGAATCGCAGGGTCAACTCTATCCCTTTTTCGTTACCAAAACAGTTCAAAGTTGAACTATTTAAAGAAATGACTTGATAGTCTTATTCAGACAAATTAATGGTTTGTGAATATTTTGTTCCCCATTCACACAAAGCCTGCAAAACAGGAGAGAGTTTCTGTCCGACTTCTGTTAAAGAGTATTCTACTTTGGTCGGTATCTCTGGGTATATTTTTCTTTGAATAACTTTGTTATCTCCCAGTTCGTAATTACTCGTAAGCGCAAAATGGTTTCCTGAATATCAAAAATAAAGTTCAATATTTAGTCAATTTCTGTTGGCTATTTTCACTAGTTATATTAATAAATGATTGAAAACATAGTGAAAATATTGGCGCGAATGGATATAATATAGGCACGAAGTATCATTACAATAACCTCCTGTGTTCAGTACAATAAATATATCCAAACACAAAGGAGAGAGTTTACATGAAAGTTGTTTTAATCACAGGAGCAAGTAGTGGAATAGGATATTCTACGGCAGAGTTGTTAGCAAAGAATGGGTATAAGGTATACGCAGGTGCTAGACGTGTTGAAAAGATGGAACCCTTAAAAGCATTTGGTGTTATACCAGTATATCTTGATGTAACAGATGAAGGAGCAGCAAAAAGCGTGGTTGAAACAATCATTAAAACAGAAAAACGCATTGATGTACTTTTTAACAATGCTGGGTATGGATCATATGGTCCGATTGAAAATGTTACTCTTGATGAAGCACAAAAACAGTTAGATGTGAATGTACTAAGTGTTGCTAGAATGTCCCAGTTGGTTTTGCCATATATGAGAGCGCAAAATGAAGGTAGAATCATTGTTACTTCGTCCGTAGGTGGAAAAGTGACAAGTTACCTTGGTGGATGGTATCATGTCTCAAAATTTGCGGTAGAAGCTTTAAGTAATTCAATTCGTATGGATGTAGCAGATTTTGGTATTCAGGTGTCCATCATTGAACCTAGTGGCGTACTGACTGAATGGGGGGCAATCGCAGCTGATCATCTAGAAGAATCAGGAAAAGATACAGTTTATCAAAAAGTCACAAAGCAAGTGGCTGATTATTATCGTCAGATGTATAAGAAGAAATCGTCTTTAGTCAATGATCCTAAAAACATTGCGTTAATAGTCAAAAAAGCTATTGAAGCTAAAAAACCAAAAATTCGTTATCAAGATACTTTCCCAGCTAAAATGTCGGTATTGATGTCCAGACTTGCACCAGACAGATTTTTAGACAAAATCATGAAAAATACAGTCGTAAAGTAATGAGGGATTTATATGAAATTAGTCATCTCCAAACAGTTTCAAGCATTTATCCAAGGAATCGGTCTTTCCTTGGATAGTGTTTTACAGCGTGCAGAAATTCCTAATCTCCTTTGGAAAGAAGAACTTGTCCTTTCACCTACTGATTATTTAAATTTCTTATTTGAGTTAGATTGTGAATTAACAGATGAACAGATTTTAGCATTCAGTGATATTGGAAACATCAATACGTTCATGCCTCCTTTTTTTGTCGCACTTTGTGCTGGAAATGCACTTGAAGGATTCCGTAGATTCGCTAAGTACAAAAAGCTTATATGCCCCTTAGTAATTGATGTTGAGGTAGATGAAGTGAAAGAAGAAGTCAATCTTTATTTAGACTTTGATATTCCAAATTCAACTATGCCTCGCTTTACCTTACTTAATGAACAGTTGGTATTAATCAGTTTACTTCGTACTGGAACGGGAGCGCCTATTACACCAATACGTGTAGCTAGTCCGCATCCATATAGCGAAAAGCTCCAGCAATATATCGGTGTGCCAACTGAAATGTCAAAGACCAATGTCGTAACGTTTCGATTGCAGGATACACTTTTGCCTTTTGTGACTCAGAATAATATTATGTGGGATTACCTGAAACCAGAGTTAAAACGTCGTCTTGAAGATCTTTCTGCTGAAAACTCTTTTTTGAATCTTGTAGAAAAAACATTGTTTTCTGCGATTCCTAGCGATTCATTTTCTCGAGAGGAAGTAGCCATTTCACTAGGCGTTAGCGTCCGAACATTGCAACGAAAGTTAAAAAGTCAAAATGTAACTTTTATGCAGTTGGTTCAAAAAGTTCAACAATTGCTTGCTATCAGTTATCTCCAAGTTGAGGAATTATCATTAGAAGAGGTAGCAAGTTTAGTTGGATATAAGGAACAAGCTTCTTTTTCAAGAGCTTTTAAACGATGGACAGGTGAAACCATTACACAGTTCAAATCGAAATAGTCTGTAATCTTGTCTTTTGAACCTTTTAGGATGTTGACCAATGAAATACAATCCTTTGACTCTAGAAGAATGTGTAAAAGTTGAAGCACATCTTGATAAAGGACTATCACAGGCTAAGATAAGCCTGATAATTAGCCAACTATCTCTAGGGAATCCAAACGAGATGTCAAATAACACGTCAATCTCAGTTACTGGCAACGAGTGCGAAGAGTATTGCTTGAAAGCGTAAATGTATCTGTGGCTCGAAAACAGAAGCGATAATTCGCAGTATTAAATTGTCTAAACATGAGCTATCCACCTAAGTAAATTGGAAATATCTGACTTATCAAACGATATCTTTCATAAATGATGATCAAATTTAAGCACTCAATATTCAAATTGCTGCTAATTAAATAAACGCCATCAAAATTTCAGATTCGATTCTATCTCCTACTACTCAATGAAAAAGGGAATAGAAAAAAGTTTTCTATTTGCTTTTTCGTTGCCAAACCGTTCAACTTTTAGAACGGTTATCCATGCCTAGTCAGACGTAACAGTGGAAAAATCAACGAGTTAATGAAAGATGGAAGCTTCCATCCTTTTGACGCTTCGCTCATGAACAAGGTTTCCTTGTGAAAGCTGGGCGTCTGTGCGACCAGCGGTGAAGCGAAAAGAAGCAGGCAGGTATCCTGACTGCGACTGTGCGTGGTCAAAGGAGGGCTTGTCCCTCCTTTGACCGTTACCCCCGATTAATAACATGGGGGTAACTTTATCAAAATAGACACGCTTTATACGCCGAATCCCTTGGTAGATATGGGATACAGCGTTTTTTAAACGTGTGACTATTTTGAACCAATTTTGTGACTATGACTATTAAAATGAGGTGATGAAGTAAAGATGCATTCAACTGAGATTAAACAGTTACGGAAACAGTTAAAACTAACCCAACAAGTGTTTGCGAACCAATTAGGGATTCCAAGAAATTATTTATCCATGATTGAAACTGGCAAACGAACACCTCCAGCTTCCTTGATTACAAAAATCAGGGAAGTTTTTCATTTAGATGGAGGAATTCTACCTATGGAAGCCAAAATTGATTTCTTAAGAGTTCGCTTTAAGATTGATTCACCAGAACGAGTAATTGAAAAAGTGCTCAAGATGGACTTTAACTATTTCGGCTATAAAAGCTATGGCTTCAATCATTACACGGAGACCTATTTCTTTAGTGAAATTTTTGTATTCTTTAACCCTGCTAACCTTGATATGGGGGTGATGATTGAACTTCGTGGTCAAGGCTGCCGCGAATATGAGTTAATCCTAGAAGAGCAACAGGAATCTTGGTCTCAATTCTTTTGGCGATTGTATCAAGATGACCTTTTTGGACATGGGCTGCGGATAGATACAAAAATTACACGTATTGATATTGCCTTAGATGAACTTGAATCCTTACTACTGCCTAATTATGATCTCTATGCGCTAAAAGCAAAATATGAACAAGGATTAGTGGATACCACCTTTCGTAATTTCGATTACAAGGGTGGTTTTTTGTTGAAAAATAAGCAGCTGGTGAATAAAGGCCTGTCTCTTTATTTTGGCTCGAAGCAATCCCCTTTTTATATGAATTTCTATCAAAAGGATTATGAACTGGCTAAAAAAGAAGAAATCTCGGTAGAAATGGCGCGTCAAAAATATGGAATTATCAATCGTTATGAAGTCCGTCTAGCCGATGAAAAAGCCTATCTGTTTGTGGAATATCTTCTCTCTACTGGAGAAACTTTAGAATGGGCGGTTAAAGAATTGATTGATACCTCTGTTAAAGTATTTGATTGCAATGCAGAAGGGGTTCGAACGGGCTATAGTCTTGAATGGCGCTGTGTCATTGAAAGTATGCAAGAATTACGGTTAACCGTAAGAGCGGAAAAACCATCCTATGACAAAGCGCTGCGCTGGTTATCCAACTACCTTGCACCAACCTTAAAGAAAATATGGTTGATTGATCAAGCGCTAGGAAAGAACGAACTTATGGAACGGATTCAACAAGCGGAATTAAAGGAAAAAGATAAAAAGGAAATTCAAGAAATCACCACGACTATTCGCGAATTATTACTTCAAGATACGTTTGAGGAAGATGAAAAGGATGAACGTTTAACAGAACAAATCATCATCAAACAAGAAGAAATTGAACAATTGCTAGCGCATTATTTGTTTGACTAAGAAATGAGGTGAGAAAATGATTGAGCTTTACATTGAAAACCCATTGTTCCATCGAGGTCGCTGGTTTGAATTACCGGTTCGGATGGAAGAAGTCAGAGAAAAATTATCTCTTGATGAATTTGATGACTACCTCGTTACTGATTATATGGCACCATTTCAGTTAACCAACTATGAGGATTTTGATCAGATGAATGCAGTGGCGGCGTTATTAGCAGAAGAAGAACATCATCCAGCAATCCATTATTTAGGAGAACTTGTTTCCTATGGATTCTTTTCCAGCTTATTGGAAGCTGCTGAAAATATAGATGATATTGGTGTCTATTCGGACTGTCATTCCTTTGAAGATTACGCAGAAGAATATATAGAAGAATTAGGCTATTTACAGGGTGTACCTGAACTTATCGCTTGGCATATTGATTATGAAGAGATCGGCAGAGAGTTGAGCATGAATCCTAACTTATACCAAGCAGATGATGGCGTCATTCTTGATGTTCGTTATTAATAGGAGGAACATGGATAATGTCGATTCGACTCAAAGATATTCTTAAAGAATATGGCTTTTTCTGTTTAGAGGGAGCCATCCCTGAAAAACAGGCAGAACGTTTTTTATATGTGAAAAAGCAATTGCAACGTGAGGATTTAATCTTTCAACCATTACGTGAAGTCTGTTTTGAACGAATGCTTTCAGCACATACCAGCTTATATATTGAAGGATTAGAGCACTATGATGAGTCGGGAAAGTATCTCGGCTTTTTTTATGATTATTACAAAGCCACCTATATTTATACCAGTAGCCCAAGCCGTTTAAAAATTTATGGGGAACGATTAACCAGACGAGAACTTCTTCAAAAATTGAAGGGGTTCTCTTTTTTAAAAGAAGAATGAACAGGAGGATTTTCTATGAGGTTTATCAAAGAACGAAAAATAGCTAGACCCGCAAAACCAAAAGAAGAAAAAACAGGTTCTATTCGCTTGTTTCGCCTCTTATTTCTATCACTACTGACTTTTTTAATCATCAGTGGTCCCATTGGTTATCTAAAAGCCAATAAGATGCAAGCCAATATTACAAAAGAACAGGCGATGCTGACAAAGGAGATCCAAAAGACCTTAACAACGAACCAATCGCAAACGAGTACCGTCTCAGAACTGTACAAACATTTTCTAGAGCCTTTTATTTCGCTTTATATCAACATTCCTAGTGAGCAACAAGCCTTTGAAGAACGACAAGCAAATTTACAAACGTCCTATTTTTCCTTTGAAATAGAGGAAGAAACCAATAATGGCAGCGAACGAAAATTAAAGAATAACAGCTTCTACGATGTTATCACAAAAGACGGACAAGCCATTGCTCAATATCGAGTTACCTATGAGGTGGTCTCACCTGTTGTGAAAGAAAAAGAAGTTAAGAAAAAGGAAGGCGCTAAAGAAGTCACGACCAAAGAAAAATATACAGACTATGAAACCAGTGAGCATCAAACCTTGTTGAATATTCCTTTTAAAGAATATCCCGATGGTAGCTTTAAAGTGACCAGCTATCCTTATTTTTCCAATGAACCAACACTGACAACTGGAAAAGTCCTAGAAGAGGGTATGGATAAATCTAGCTATGGACTGATTAAGAACCAACAAAATAAGGACATGCAAGCCTTTGTTCAAGCCTTTCTTGAAAAATACGTATCCGTATCCACAGAAGAAATGGCTTATTTGATGAAAGAACCTGAAACGTTAAATGGTGAATATACGGTTGAAAACATTCAAACGGAAAACTATGCCAAAGAGAAGCAATTGATTTCCTTTGTCTCTTTTGAGGTGTATGACAAAGCAACCAAGACGTTTCATAAAGAAAATATGACACTGCTATTAAAGCAGAGAGACAATACCTATTTTATTGAAAAAATGACGCACTATTTAGGAGGAATCGACTAAATGAAACAAGAATTGAAACAAGTAAAAATGTACCTGCAACAATTGATCCATTCAAAGCTCAGTATTGGCGTAACTCTGTTCTATTTGACTTTTATAAGAGGAACCGTTGTCTTTGCGGATGCCAATGCCAAAGAAGCCAGCAACTATATTTTAAATGATTGGGTTGCGCCTATTTTCGGTGTAGTGGTTGTCTATCTGGTCATTAAAGAGTTTATGGATTCTAAATGGATACAGGGTTTTGCGATCCTATTTTTTGGTGGGATCATTTATGCGTTTATCAAAGATCCCGCTGGCATTTTAAATTCTCTCTCTAATCTGAAAAGTTACTTTGGGTTGTAAGCATATGAAGAATAAACAGATTTTTGATTACCGAGAACCCTTTAATGCACCTTACATGATTCGGGAGCTGGCAAAAAACGTCAAGCTCCCTTTTGTGGTTTACGCGCAAGATTTTACAATTGCGACAATTAGCTTTGCCTTGATGCTGCTTCTGTCCTTTTTAACAATTGGCTTAAACCAAATTGCCTTGATGGTGTCGATTGGTGTTTCTTATGGGATGGTTCAATTATTCAATCGAGTGGAGCCCGATGGCAAGCGCGTTGATTTGTTTTTGAAGGATTATTTCAGTTATTTATGGACGTATGTTTTACCAAGAAAGGTTCTTTATCATGAGCAATTGGAAACTTTTTATCATAAAAAAGTAGTCTATAATTTTTTGTCAGTAAAAGCAACAATAAAAGCTATCTAGCAGTTCACAATCGACTGTTAGGCAGCTTTTATTATGGTGATTTCTTATTTTTGATTAGATGAAGCTTGATTCGCATAAGCAAATAAATTTTCAGTTAAAGTAAATGAAAAAGTTTTTCTATCAATAATGCCCACTACTTTGTCGCTGTCATATAAATCCAACAAAAATTGGGCCATTTCATCACTTGTATGATAGTTATTGAATTTTTTGTCATAGTCATATTCACTGACATCATTTGCTTTTTGTCCAAATTCGGTTTTAGTTGCCGCAGGTGCTAATACTTTTGCTTGAAGTGAAGAACTGCTTTCTCGCAATTCCAAGCTTAGTGCTTCCGTAAAGGAACTAACATAGAATTTACTCGCACAATAAGTCGCTGCGTTGGGAACCATCGTATAGCCCCCAGCTGAAGAGATATTAATTAGTTGTGTACCCGGTTGGTCATGATATTTTCTAACATATAAAACAGATAAAACTGTTAAGGCTTCAACATTCAAATTAAGAAGTTGTAACGTTTTGGTTAGGCTCTGATCTTTAACTTCACTATAATAGCCTAGACCAGCATTATTTATCCATGTTTCAATGAAATACTGATCCAATTCCGAAAATAAATTCTCTAAGCTGTCTATTTTTGTTAAATCAGCAGCTTTGATTAAAACTTCAATTTCAGGTACTTCATTCTCAATCTCATTTTTCAGCTTCAACAAATTATCTTCTCTTCTAGCAATTAAAATTAAATTCTTTTGCCGTTTTGCAAATCCTTTAGCTACAGCGTACCCGATACCAGAACTGGCACCTGTGATGACAACATATTTTTTCATGGAAATTCCTCCTAAAATTTAAGTATGCACCCATCTTAAATGCTGGAGTTAAGACCATGTCAACCCTTTTAACAAAAAAATCCAATATCTTTGATTTAAATTAGTAAGAATAAAAATTAATTACTGTCTCTTTCATTTAGCATTTCCCTATAAGTATCTATTTTCTTTAATAGAAATTGGGTGTATTGATCTATTTCTTCCCGTTGTTCAACAAGGACATCGTATTGCTTATATAACAAATCCATTCGTTTCTCGATGGTTTGATCTCCTAGATACCGAAGTTTTGCATATTGCTTGATATCTTTAATTGGCATGCCCGTCTGTTTTAGCTTTTTTATAAAGTTAATCCAAGTAATATCTGATGTGTCATAAATTCTACGGTTGATTTCGTTCCTTTTGGGTAAAATGAGTTTTTCTTTTTCATAATAACGTAGTGTATCAATCGATAAACCGACTTCCGTTGAAAATGCACCAATTGTGTAATTCACTTATAATTACCTCCTATTTTAAATGGATAAAGCCATTGACATGGAGTTAACTCCATCATCTATAGTACTAGCATACTATAAAAAAGGGAGAGAGAAAAGGATGAATGAAACGATTACGATTCTTACAGAACACCGCTCTAGAAGAAAGTTTGAAGCAAGTTATCAAATCTCTAAAACGGAACTAAACCTAATTTTACAGTCTGCTAAGCAAGCACCTAGTTTTGAAAATGGACAGTTTTACAGTATGATTCGATTGGTTGATCCAACAATCAAAGAAAAACTGGTGAGATTAAATCCAGGAAATTCACAAATAAAAGAATGTTCGGAGGCTATTCTTTTTGTCGCAGATTTAAATCGTACACGAACCGTCAGTGAAAAGAACCAAACCTATTATGATGTGACCAATAATTATGATGCCTTAATTATGGCTACTACGGACGCTTCACTAGCATGTGAAAATGCTGTGATTGCTTCTGAAAGTTTGGGATATGGGACGGTGATTGTTGGAGGAATTAGAAGAAATAGTATGGAAATTATTGAACTCTGTGACCTTCCTGAATTCTGTTTGCCATTGTTTCTTCTTTGTATTGGTAAAGCAACAGATAATCCTGAGAAAAAACCTAGGCTGCCAAAAGAGATTTCAATTTTTGAAGATCGCTATTCAGCTATTGATTATTCAAAAATTTGTGAGTATGATGCTACAATGAAAAAATACAGAGATACCGGCGTTGATAGACCATGGATCCAAAAATTTGTTAATTTTTTTAAAAGCAATAAATTGGAAGTAACAGAAACTGCTTTACGTAAGCAAAAATTTATCAAATAGACATACATCCTTAATCTTTTTCAATCAATCTATATCCAAGTTCTTAAGCAACTAACTTTCTTTAAATTCATTTGCAAACAAAGTCTTATAGAATATCTATTTTTATTAGTATTTATTCGATTTTTGTGAAATGTGTTACAATGAAAAAAATGAAGGGAGAGAAAAGTATGGATCGAATGAAGAAAGTATTGTCCCATTTTGAAGAAGAGGCCGCTGAATTTGACCAAACAATTGTGAAATTGATTCCGAATTATCATAAGATGTGTGAAATTTTATTGGATTTTATCCCCTATAGTCAATTAGATAATTTCTCTGTTGTTGATTTGGGATGTGGAACAGGAACCTTAGCAAAACGAATCGCAGATAAATACCCAAACGCTCAAATTACCTGTGTGGACATTTCCGAAAATATGCTTGAACTAGCTAAACATAAAATACAGAAACCGATCACTTTAATAAAAAATGACTTTTATGAATTAGAATTTACTCAAACCTATGATGTAATGGTCAGCTCTTTAGCTTTACACCATCTTGACACAACCCAAGATAAGTTGATGTTCTATAAAAAAATTTTTCATGCTCTTTCTCAAAAAGGTATTTTTATTAATGTAGATATCATGCTTGGATGCAATTCATTCGTCCAAAAGAAATATTTAGAATATTGGAAATCATTTATGCTTGAAAGTGTATCAGAAGAAAAAGTAGAAAATCAATGGCTTCCAAATTATTACTCCGAAGATCGCCCGGCCTCGTTAGCTACTCATTTTGACCTATTGAAAAAGAGCGGTTTTTCGTTTATCGATTGTGTATATAAGAACTATAATTATGGTGTTTATTTAGCGCAAAAATCATAAAAAAGACGTTCTACTAATTGGATAAAAAGTGATTGACTGAATAGGCACTCAATGGTATTCCATCTATTGCTTCTGACCTGGTTCTAAAAAAACATCACAAAACGAGAACGCACATTCTCATTTTCCGCTAGCATAGCAATTAACAGCAATCTTCATAAAAGTTAGATGGATATTTTCCTCAGTCATTTCTATCCTATCTACAAGTGACAGTTCAACCATGATAGTTCCTGAATTTGGCTCTATTGCATAAAGATAGCTCAAGAATGTTTACTTGGGCGGTTCTCTAGAAATGCGCTTACCATAAAGAGAACAGATGTCACCCAAAATAACTTGCTTCCATTAAGCCCCATTACGAAAAATGTGATGGATAAACAAAACCAAGACCAGTCAATTTTCATTTTATTGATTATTTTCAAGAAAGATCCCTCCTAAAATGATAATAAGTTAATTTTACCAAAAAAGTTATTCATAATCACTATTAGTTTGGAGTATGCTAGCTAGAGAGATTAAAGTGGGAAACTTATTTGGAAAAATTCAGCGCTCCTATACATGAAGTTATCGCTGCAAAAAACTGAGTTGAAAACAGTAGTCTAAAGCACACCGTTTGCTTTCTTAGAAGCTAAATTCATGTTGAGTACAAAATTGATAAAGAAAAGAAAGCTGGCAATCCTAGTGACATAGCCAGAACTAAAAATTAGAAACAGTGCTGAAAGAAAATTTAGTAGCGCAATATAAAGAAAAATATTATTCAATTTTTTCATTTAGCAACAGACCTCCCTTTTTATATTGATTATACTCTTATTGCTAATTTATTTAAATATCGCATTAGTCAGCTAGAGGAAAAACAGACACAAAAAATATCCGTAGGATAAAGATTAATTAAAACGAGCAATTCTTTTTATGAAGAAATGGTTGGAATATCAATTTAACGCTTGAACAGTCACGACGGCTGTTCTTTTTTTGTTTTAATTTGAAAAGAAAGGAAGATTACATGAAACTCAAACAACCTTTTGGAAAGGTGTATAAAAATCTTCTTGTGACATCAAGCAATGAAGTCTGGGCATATTTTACTTGCCCTAGTGAATATGTCATCGGACAAAATCGCGAAACACAAGAAAAACATAAACGGAAATGGAATCAATTCTTACAGAGCTTACGCCGCTTTGAAGATTTTGAATTGTTTTTAAACCCTAACTCCTATAATTTAGAAGAACGATTAGCAGCTTTTGCTCAAGATTTTGATACAAAAGCAAAAGAAATGGGCAACAATGTTGTCAAACGAACATTTGAAACCTTGGAAAGCCAGCTCTCCATCATTACGACTGAGAAGTTCTATATTGGCGTCAAACTCTCTGGTATGTCTGCCGCCGCTTCTATGAAAGGCAAGTTTCAAGAATTACTAGATGGCTGTATTGCGAAACTATTGGCATTAAATCACTATCAATTATCTGTAGATAAAGAGTTTCTCCATCGTTTTCGTCTACTAGAAGCAGAAATTTTTCAATTAGTCGGTGCAGTTAATGCGCGTCGATTAACAGAAACAGAATTACTTCAAGCCTTTCGCTACAACTACACTAGAGGAATGAAAGCTTCTTATACAATGGATTTTGTCGAAAAAGATGGTTATTCCTTAACAGATACGATCCTTAATCCTACCAAAGAACAAGGATTGTTAGAACTACGTAGTTTTGAAGGCACCACCTTTATTGCGATGTTGCCGATTCATAAATTTGCACCAAATCTAGCCTTTAATCATGTCGTAGAATTAATGCAAAGTCTTCCTTTCCCAGTTGAATTTCGGTTAAAAGGACATTTTGAACCACTGAAAGGTGGACGTGGACTAAAAGGCAAATCTTCTCGTGCTGGCAAACGATTGAAAAATAGTGCTCGTGAAACCCTCTCAATGGGCGATACTGAAATGAAATCAAGTCAGTTTAATCGCTATTCACTAACAGATTTAAATAATAAGATTGATTTGAAAGTCCCGATCATCAAATGGTTAGGGGTTTTTTGTGTGTTTGGTCATTCTGCCGAAGAATGTCGCAGTCGTGTTCGAACGATTCTTTCGATGGCACAATCTCGGAATGTAGAAGTAGTCAAAGGATTGGCTGATCAAGTCTTTCTCTTCCATAAGTTTTTATTAGGACATAAAACGGGCAAAGAAAAAAATTGGCTGCACTACACCACTGTGGAAGGCATCAGTGAAATGATGATTGCTGTTGATAATCGGATTGGCGACAATGTAGGGATTCCAATAGGGATGGTTTCAGAACTAAAAAATACTCGAAATTTAACACCCAAGGAAATTGCCCAAACCAGTCGTAAGCCCGTCTTTTTAAATCCTTCGATTGGCAATCAAAGCGACATTGCGGATAAAAAAGCCAATAGTCCTCATATTGCGATTACTGGCCCTACAGGAAATGGAAAATCTTATTTAGCTAAGTTCATTTTCTTTATCTATGTATTGATGAAAGGCAAGGGCTTATATGTTGACCCAAAATCAGAATTTTTTGACTGGATTACGCAAGTCATCCAAGATCCTGACTATCAGAACGATTTCCCAGCAACTTGTTCATTTGTGAAAGAGCACTTCCATCAGGTTCGCCTTGATCCTGAAAAAGAGTCTAATAAGGGCGTCCTTGATCCCTTCTGCTTTATTCAAAATCGGGTGGCGGCGAAAGATATGGCACAGGATTTATTTGAGGAAGTCTATGATTTTACCCATGCCAGAGAAAAGAAATCGCGTCTAGCTATGCTAGATGGGATTGAAGAGGTGCTTAAGGAACGAGACAAAGGAAAACGTGTAGGTTTATTACATGTCGTTGACACCATGCTAAAAAATACGAATGAAGAAGTACAAGATACAGCCAATCTCATTATGAAGTCCGTGCAAGGATCGATTCTTGAGCTGGCTTTTTCTTATGGAGAAAATGATGGCTTAAACCTAGATAAGAAAGTGACGGTCTTAGAAGTATTAGGGTTAGATATGCCCCGTGCTGAAACATTAAGTAGTGATTTTAGTGCTACCCAACGGAAATCAGTGATGTTAATGATGTGTATTGGTAAGTTCTGTGAATTATTCGGATTGAGAGACCGTGTAGAAAGTACCGTTGTTTTATTCGATGAAGCTTGGCTATTTAATATCTCCAAAAATGGACGTGCGATTATCAAGGCGATGCGTCGTGTTGGACGTAGTTTTAACAATACATTGATTATTGTCACCCAATCGGTAAAAGATACGGCTGAGGAAGACGACACTGGGAACTTTGGACGAATTTTTGCTTATGACGATAAGGATGAACGAGAAGATATTTTACGCCATTTAGGACTGGAAGTTTCTGACGAAAATAGGGAGTGGCTAAAAAATTTACCGAAATATCATTGCCTCTATCTTGATCTAAGAGGACGTGTGGGCAAAATGCTAGTTTATTGTCCTTTTGAAGAGCTCCATCAAATGCTACAAACCGTGAAAGCCAATCACTCTGCCACTGTAGAAATGGCTTTCGCTACCTAGGAAGGAGGAATCTTCTATGTTAAAGGATGTATTTCATTTAGACAGTTTACAGTCTTTCTTTGAAAAAGGCGGCTGGTTAGACATTGGCGAGAACTTGCAAAGTGTACTAAATGCGTTAATCAATATTGCCTTTGGCTTAATTAAGTATCTTGTATTGGCGCTTGATTATGTGATTGACAAACTCTTTAATCTCAACCTTTTAAAAGGTGTTTTACCTTCTCTCTTTTCGACTGCAAATTCCATTTATTTAAAGCTCTTTGAGGTCTTAGGGATACTCATTTTTACGTTTGTTTTGGTTTTAATGGTCAAGGATTTTTTTGAAAAAGGCTTTGCTAAAGCACTCACACGTTTGTGTGTTTTTTTATTGATTTATTTTGGCAGCTTGGCTTTTTTTCAAGATGGTGCAACAAAGATTCAAGAAATCAATACGATTTCTCAAAATGTCCAAGGACAACTAGTCGATGTTACCAGTGGCAGCTTGAATGGCACGGCTAGAAGCAATGCCGATAAGTTGTTAGGTGACACGAGTCATTTAGACGGCACCTCAAAGATTCGAAATTTAATTTTTGATGAATTTATTCTCCAGCCTTATGCTTTGCTAAACTATGGGAAAACAAACTTGACCGTGAAAGAGTTTGACCAATATCTTGTTAGGAATAAAGAGACTTACGATGATGCCAAAATAAAAGAGGTCAAAAAGACCATTAAAGACAATGCAGATAAAAACTCTTATCTGACCTCAGACCGTATGACGGAAAAAATCGTGGTATTAATCAATGCTTTTGTGATGCTGATTGTCATTGGCATAGCAGTGCTGATTATTGGGGTTGCCAATGTTTTGATCCAACTCTTAATTTATGGGCTAATCTTTCTTTTTCCTTCTCTTTTGTTTCTTGCTTTGATTCCGAACATGCATCACCTCCTAAAAAATGGCGTGATGCTCTTAGGAACTTTATTTGCAGGGAAAGTTGGCTTGGGCTTTGGATTTGGCTTACTTTTTGCGATTATTAATCTTCTAGACTCTTTCTTTGTGGTCACGAATATTGTAACCATGCTTGTGGGTCTGTTTGTCAAGGTGTTCTTAGGACTGTTTGTTTGGAAGAATAAAGGACAAATTATCCGATCATTGACGAAAGGACAAGCAGAATTACGAGATTTTCAGTTTCATCCAAAAAAAGATTGGCACAATCACAAGCAACGTAAAGCAGATCAGCAGAACCAAGCCAATAAACAAATGGAGCAAGTGTACAAGACAAATACCGCAGAAAATGACTATCTTCGTTCAGGTATTGAATTAGAACGCACCTATCGCATGAATGAACTGGAAGACCAACTACTGGTTCAAGCTGGACAAGAAACAGTTTCACCCAATGTACCTGAATCGACTGAGAATGAAGATATGGCAGATGCCGTCCAAAATACAACGACTCAAGAAGTAGCCACTGAACAAGAGGATACAGAATCAACTACTCTAGCAAATGAAAATGACATGGATACTCTTTATACAACTGGTGCATCACTCAACGGCGAACTAGCAAATTCTATTCATCAAGATCAGCTAAATAACCTGGATGAAGTAAATCACCCAAATGATTCTTTCTCTGATCCTGAAAATTTGCGGATAGCACCTGAGGAGGTTGATGAATTTTTAATGGAACAGTCTGATGTACAAGAAATGGAACAACCAATTGAGACTTCGCAAGAGATGATGGACAATCATTTAGAGATGGCTTCTCAAGAAGAGGTGCCAGCATTATACGAAACCAAAAGAACCATACAAGATCAGTCAATAGAAAATTCAACAACTACGAATCCACTATCTTCACAGGACAATCAATTGGACGAAGCCTCCTCCGATTATCAGCTCAATGCTCTTACTCAAGCTGAAAGTCAGGAGCTTGCAGACGAGCTAAAAAATCTTCGTAATCAGAGAGATAAGGAGGACGTAAATGAAATCCTTTAAACTATTCATTGTTTTAGGCGCTTCATTCTTCTTGATTTTTTTTATTTTGATTGTTGGTGGAGATAATGACTCTTCTAATAATTTTGCGGAAAATACCTCTAGTCTTCCAGAAGCGGTTTTACGTTGGAAAGAGAAAGTCACAACAGAAGCGACTAAAAACAATATTTCAGAAGCGGTTCCCTATCTTTTAGGCATTATTATGGTTGAGACAGGTGGAAATGCAGAAAAATATCCCGACATTATGCAGTGCAGCGAAAGTCAGGGTAAAGCGCCAAACAGTATCCAAGATCCAAACGAATCTATTGAGGTCGGAGTAAAGTACTTTGCGGATATGTGGAAGAGTCACCGAGAGTACGATGTGTTAAACGTCGTTCAGAGCTATAATTTTGGTGGTGGCTTTCTTGGTTATTGCGAGAAATTTTATTCTCTAGAAACATCCATAGCTTTTTCTAAAGAAAAAGCAGGTGGAAAGACAATAACCTATACTAATCCAGTAGCTGTAAGTTTGGGCTATGATTATCGATACGCCTATGGCAATATGTTCTACAGTGCGAGGCGTTCCTAGCTGAAAAGGTTAGGCACTTAATAATGAACGTCAATTTTCTTATTAAGGAGAACTGATATCCTGAGCAGTGGAATGACGGAGTAACGTCCTGAAACGCTCCTCTAAAACTCCGATTGGCACAAATTTTATAGTAAATTTATATGTCAAAAGCTCGGTGAAGTCGGCTGAGAGCTACCGAAATTGTTTAACAAAACGAAACCTGTCCAGCGGTGGATGGCGTAGCCTATAGGCCGGGAGTCTATAAAATATTCATGGTGAGTATGTACATGAGTACTGACGAACCTGCGAAATAAAGAATCTAAAACATGACGGTATAGAAATGTATCGGGTTCTAGCTTAATATTATTGAGTGAATGAACGCATATAGTGGTTGAGTAAGATATGTAGATATGAAAAACCATTCGTTATTAAAGGTAACGATTTTATGCAGGTTTAGAGCAGGCGCCTAAAAATATATGAACAGATAAGGATATCGGAACGTCGAAAGCTGGCAACATCTAGGGAGCTATATTCCAGTGAGATGGTTGGTTCAAAGGAAATAAGACCATTTATGTCAGTGAGAGTAGTGGAATGACCGATGAAAATTTCGTAATGAAATGGGAGGAATAGCCACAAGTCAATTATTTAGATAGATTGCTTATACATTTCATAGAGTCGAGTAAGACCAAATAAACATTATCCGAAGAAGGGGTGATGCTATGAATAAAAAGCAAATGAACAAAACACTACGATATAGTGAATACTATGGAATGATACCTCAGCTAGACAAACTCTATGATTTGAGTCGGAAAAACCATGTATTATCTGAGTCCAAAAGAATTGAAAAACATCTGAAATTATTACAACTTACAACAAGCCAAATTGAGAAAATAAATGTTCTGCGACTAAAAGCAGGATATAGTGTTTTAACCATTTGATTGGATAAATGTATAACTTTCTAATCTGTGATTGATGGAACGCCGTGTGCGGTGAAAGTCGCATGCACGGTGTGGAACGGGGGAAAATCTAGAGATTACTTCAAAAGATTACCTATCGTTATGTCAGCTGGTCAAGCAATACCTTGGCACTAATTCTACTAACAGCGGAAATAGTTCGATTGTAAAAGTAGCACTATCAGAATTATCTGAGGGTATTCATGAAGGCGGTGAAGAATACTGGCGTTGGTATGGCTTTAGTGGTCGTGTTGAATGGTGCGCCATTTTTGTTTCGTACTGTGCAAGTCAAGCAAATGTTCAAATGGAAAAATTTGCCTATTGTCCAGCAGGGATTCAGACTTTTAAGACAAAGGGTCAATGGCAGGATAAAGGAGAACCGCAAAGTGGCTATATTATTTTCTTTGATTGGGATGGTGATTTTGTTAGCGATCACGTAGGAATTGTGGAGAAAGTAGAAAATGAAGTTGTTTACACAATTGAGGGAAATTCTGGAGATAGGATCGCCAGACGAATGTATAAAAAAGATAGTCCCTATATCATGGGGTATATCCCAATATAAAAATAAACAGAAGAAATTTATTTTTTTGATACTCTATATCCTTGCAATATTGTGAGGGAAATCTTGAAATATACTGTTAATGAGGTTATAATTAAGGTGTTTGACAGAAAAATAATAGATAAAATTATGATTAAGGGATAAAAACACATTATGGTTGGTAGTCCATAAACATAACTTAAGTGTCAGTAACCTTCCCTCCTCGGGTTGTCCTTTTCCTTATTAGTTTATTTAGGGGAGGAATTTTAATGAAATTAACAGTTTATTTTGATGGAACTTATTGGTGTGGTTTGGTTGAATATGAAGGTTTATGTGGTGATTATAGAGCGACTAAGTACGTTTTTGGAACAGAGCCTAAGAACAGTGAAATAGAGGAATTTGTTCATTTAAAACTTCAAGATGTTGTGGATAAGAATGACCAAAATTTGCTTCATAAAAATTCTACAGCAAACATTGAATATAAAGAAAAAAGGGTTAATCCAAAGAAAATGCAACGTAAAATAAATAAAGAGAAGAATAAACCTGTGCTATCGACGAAAGCTCAATTATCTATGCAAGAATCGCGAGAACAATCCAAAATAATTAGAAAAAAGCAAGCCAGACAAGATAAAGAACTTCAAAAAAAGAAAAAATTTGATTTGAAACAAGAAAAGAAAAAGGAAAAGAAAAAGGGTCACTAAACCTATATTATATAATAATTGTTTTAATAGTTGTATAATTTTTAGATGTGGGTGAAAATAGTTTTCAATAAATTAAAAAACGATAACTATCGGTAACTATGTTATTTATGGTTAGAAAGTTCCGGACTGTGGACAAATTATTGATTAATTTCGATAATTTGTCTTTTTGTCTTGGTAAAATAGTTTTAAAATATATAATAACTAATAGAGACAGATATCATGAATATAAAAGTACTCCTATTGACTGTGGAAGTTGCTCCTTAATTGCCAAGTGCAGTGAATCAAAAGAGAAAAAAGCTAATTCAGCGACATTTGCGGGAAGATGATAGGGAATGCTGTGATTATATACGTCATTCCCTTGGAATAAAAGCAATCAATATATAATAATCGTAAACAAACAGTTGAACAATTATTTGAAACGGCTAAAGAATTTCATGGGTGACATTACACTAATTTAAATTGGTAAAGAAAAAATGCACATAAAAATTTGGTTTACTTTTACGTTCCTTAACATTAAAAAATTAGTTGAAAAACAAATCAACTATCCTCTAAGACTTTCTAAAAGATTAGAAAGTTCTTTTGCTTTTTTATGGAATCCTAAAAAATAAAAATAATTAATAATATTGTATGATGATTTATATGATTCATTGTCATCAAAATTACTCTCCATTAGGGTAATACAATTTTTGAGAAATACAGAAAATGATTTTTCATAAAGTTGATGTGTGTCTATATGTAAAGTATTTTCCATTTTTTCGAAAAAATACTTTGCGATTTTTAAATCATTTTTGTCAATAAATAAAATAATTATATTAAAGAAAAAAGAAAATGCTGATCTTTCATATATCCTTATTTCTGAAAAATCTATAAGATGGGAAATAACTTTTTCAGAATTTACAAATATATATGGCATTGGAAAAATCCACAAACAGTTTGTAAATATAGCAAGTTCAAAATTTCCCCATCTTTCGACTATATCCAAATGATTCATGAGTTTATTAATGTTATTCTTCTCATCTTTCAAAAATTCTTGATCATCTAAATTTTGCACTTTGATTAAACTTGATTTTATTTGTAGATAGCTCGCTAAATAAAAAAAATCAGAAGTTTCGTCATATAGTCTTAATAGCCATGTTAGGTCTTTTTGTTTAATATATTGATTGCTATAAAAGTCTTTAATCATATGTTCACTTATGAAACGTTTTTGATCGTTAGTCTGTTTTAGTTGCAAGGTAAATTCTTCAATTGTTACATTCAATTTATCTATTATTTTTAAAAGTTTGGTAAAGGGGATATCTACAGTCAAATTTTCATAAGAGGCTAGCGTTTGTCGTGTACAAATTCCGGATGACAGTTTTTCTTGAGTAAGTTTTCTTTCCTTTCTAATCTTATTCACTAACTCACCTGCAAGCATAAAATCCACTCCTTTTGTTTAAATATTTAACATTTAGACAATTATTTTTCTGATTTAAGTTATCTTTTAAATAATTGAAGTAATGATTTTTTTAATATTCTGAATATTCAGGATGCGAAGCAACTTAAGTCTATGCATTATTTATAATATTACGGAAGGAGGAAAAAGCATATGGTTCTATATTTATTTTTAATTCCTTGGGAACTAATCCCTTGGGATTAGTTATTTAAAGTAAATTTTTTGAAAGCGTGATAATTATTATTAATAGTAATCTAGTTAAAAAAATACCAAAAAGATTATGCGAAGAAAATATACTGATTGCAGATTATTTTATCACTCGGATTCCCAATTCAAATATCTATATTTCAAAAATTGTTGGTAGAATATATGTACTTAATTATATCAAAGAAGGGAAATTTTATCCATCACGTACTCCACTGTGCCAAATTAATTTATTGGGAATAGTTTATATTTTAATGATGGAAGAAGACGGTATTTTATTAAAAAAATATGTAAAGCAAGGGCAAATTATAGATTATAACTATCCACTGTTTCTAATACTAAAAACAAACCAACGAGGAGAGACATAATTAAGAGAGGTTATGTAAAATGAACGAAGTCGTTATTACAGGCATTGGTGTAATTAGTCCAGGAGGAAAAGATAAAAAAGAATTCTGGAGTAATACAGAAAAAGGCATTTCTTTTGTGGAGTTTGATGAAGAAATGGAAAAAATGAAGATATCTTCAAGCGTCAATTCAAAAATTCATGAAAATGTGGATACATTAATTGAAGGCTTTAAAGAAGTAAGAAATGAATCAAGATTCACAAAATTAGCTGTTTATGCAGCTGAACAAGCATTAAAGGACTCAAAAATTAATGATGGTAATACAGAGAGGAAAGATATAGGAATTATTAGTTGTTCAGCAATAGGAGGAACCCCAACTATACAAAAAATATATGAAGTATTAACTAATAAGGGAACAGAAAATTTGTCATACAAACCTGTAGGGAAAGAATTTTATAATGCAGGTATGTTCAATTTTCCAGGGGCTTACATGGCTCATAAATATAAAATGAAGAATATTTGCTATGCACTTTCTACGGGGTGTACGGCAGGCTTAGATGTTATAGGAGAAAGTTATAATCTCATAAAATCGGGTGTAGCTAAAGTAATTTTAACAGGTGGGGCTGAAGCACCTTTAACATCATTAACATACTCCACTTTAGATGTTATAAATGCGCTTTCTAAATGGAAAAATGACCCTTCAAAAGCTTCGCGCCCATTTGATATGAAGAGAGCAGGTTTTGTCATAGGAGAAAGCAGCGTATTTTTTGTTTTAGAAGAATTAAATCATGCAGTAAATAGAGGAGCGCATATTTATTGTAAGGTAGATTCATTTGCAAGTTATAATAATGCATACCACATGACTGATTTAAAAGAGTCTCTATATTTAGAAAAAGCAATGAGTCAAGCAATTAAACAATCAAAAAAAAATATTTCAGAATTTGGTTATATAAATGCTCATGGTAGTTCCACTAAACAAAATGATAAGTGCGAAACAGATGCTATTAAGTCAGCTTTTGGCAAGTATGCAAAAACAATACCTATTAGTTCCAGTAAATCTATGGTAGGACATCCTTTGTCTGTAGCTGGATTGGTTGGCACTTTAGCGAGTATAGGTGTGTTTGAATCTGGAATTTTGCCTCCTAACATTAACTACGAATACCCTGATCCTGAATGTGATTTATTTTATTTGCAAAAATGTAGAAAAGAAAATGTAAATACCGTCTTAACATCTGCTAGTGGTTTTGGTGGAATACATTCTGCATGTGTCTTAAGTAAATATAAAGGAGATTATTATGAGTAAAAAAATAGTAGTTACAGGCTTAGGAATAATCAACCCTTTAGGTAATACGATAGAAGAGTTTGAGTTTGGTATTTTAAAAGAAAAGTCTGCAATTTCAAAAATTACAAACTTTGATACTAGTAATTTCCCTTTTGAATTTGCTGGAGAAGTGAGAAATTTTAATGCAACAAACTATATTAATCGGCGATTCATAAAAAAAACAGATAAGTTTACGCAATTTGCATTAGCTGCAACATCTTGTGCAATTGAAGATTCGCATTTAAATCTTCAATTTTTAGAAACAGATAGAATTGGTATATATTTTGGAAATAATTCTGGAGGATGGAATATTTCAGAACGAGGTTTTGAAGAATTATATAAATTTGGACCTACTTTTGTAAATCCGTGGCAAGCAACGGCTTGGTTTCCAGCTGCTGCTCAGGGGTATATTTCAATAGCTAATTCAATTCATGGCACAAGTAAAAGTTACGTGGCTGACAAAGCCACTGGCGGTGTAGCTATGTTTTCAGCAATAAATTCAATTAAGAGAGGTGATAATGATATAGTAATTTGTGGAGGCACAGAAGCTCCGCTAACTCTTCTATCAGGTATTTGTCACTACGAAGCAGGGGAACTTTTAGATAAAAATGACGAAAAAGAAGGAATTCTTCCATTCTGTAGTAAATCTGACGGAACAATATTAGGAGAAGGAAGCTCAGTCTTAATACTTGAAGAATATGAACATGCACTTGATAGGAATGCTCCAATATATGCTGAAATAAAAAATATATCTACAAACTTTGGTGATGATTCTCTTGAATTAAATATGGAAAATTGCTTAGTACAATCAAAATTGGAGTATAAAGATATAGACCTATTATTACCCGAAGCAAATGGAATTGTTAAAAATGATAATGTTGAAAATCAAGCTATTTCAAATTTGAACTTAAAATACAATCATCAACCTAATTTAAAATTCCCTAAAAAATATTATGGACATCTATATGGAGCTCAAGCATCAACAGATGTTATTGCTGCAATATTATACTTAAAGAATGCAGATAAAAATAGCATAAAGACGAGAGCTTTAATTAATAATAGATCTAAAGAGGGAATTAACGTAAGCATTGCTATTGAGAAAATAGATTAGAAAGGAAGTTAAATAATGAATAAGGAAGAAATTATTGAATTTATCACGGATGAACTTTTAGATTTTGGTATTGAACCAGAAGAATTAAAAAAGGATGCTGATTTAATTAATGACTTAGGGTTGGATTCCACTGAAACAGTAGATTTATCTTTATCAATCAAAAAAAAGTACAATGTTTTGATCGAGTTTGGAGGAAGAGATAGTTTTAATTTATATGATCTTGTTACTGAGATTTATTCTAATGTGAAATAAATCTAAAAAGGCACTATGGAATCTGAAAAATTATTTTTCAGAAAATACAAAAATTAGGAGAATAGAAAATCATGAATGAACGTATAAAAAAATATTATGATAGTGCTTACAAGGAGAAGAAACCATCTCAACACGAATGGGTATCGGGAACAGCAAATCCTGAATTGGTAAGTCTTGTTTTTAATGAAAAGATTCCTAATTCTTCAAAAATTTTAGAAATTGGATGTGGAATTGGTTCAGAATCAACTTTTTTAGCAGTGAGAGGTATGAATGTTACAGCAATGGATATTTCAGAATCAGCTATTCAAACAGCAACAAAAATAGCTGATTTATATGGAGTAAAAGTACATTGGAAAGTTGGAAATATTTTAACAGTTGACCTTTTAGAAAATCATTATGATGTTATCACTGATCAAGGATGTTTTCATCATTTATCAAATGATGAAAGAGAAATATATGTAAAACAAGTAAATAAGGCTTTAAAACCGGGAGGAATGTTGCTAATTAGGGGTTTTTCAGACAAAATGAAATATACTGCACCGCAGCCTCGATTGTTAACAAGTGACGATTTGATAAATACTTTCCATGATAAATTTGTATTAGAGAAATTAGAACGAGTTTTGTCTTTCTCTACTGAAACAAGACATAAACCTTTAGGTTGGTTTTCAATTTGGTATAAAAGAGAGTGATTGTAATGAATAATATAAAGGATTACATTTTTCAAAACGAAAAAGATAAAAATACCGATTCTAAAATAGCAATTATACAAGATCATCAAAGTATAACTTATAGTGAATTAGAGAACTTGATTGATAAATTTTCTCTAAAACTTATTTTGGATGGTGTTGAGAAAGGTAGTTTTATAGCATTATATATGACCGATTCAATTGATTTAATATCTTCTTTTTGGGGAGCAATACAGATTGGTGTGATTCCGGTACTAATAAATATTAAAACCTCGTTACCTATTTTAGAATATATATACAAAAATAGTAACTGTACTGCAATGTATCTAAATAAGACTATGAAAGATAAAGAAAGTGAGATTAACTTTACAAATAATATTTATTACTGGAGCGATTTTGAACAAAAACAAATATGTTGGCGAAAAGTAAAATTAATTGAAAATACAGAAACTCAACCCATATTTGTTCTCTATACTTCAGGAAGTACGGGTAAACCAAAAGGTGTGATCCATTCGCAAAAATCTATAAAAGCTATATGTGAAAATTACCAATACACAAATTGTAGATTTCAAAAAGAAGATACGATATTTTCAATGTCAAAAATACCGTTTGCTCTAGGGGTAGGAACAAGTTGTATTCTCTCACAGTATTGTAAAGCAACGCTCATTATATCTGAATTTGAGATTATTTCAAATATACAAAAATTGGCAAACAAAAATTCGCCTACTGTTTTAGTGGGCGTTCCGAGCATATACTCTTCCTTACTAGATTTATTTTCAAAAAATAACCTTTTGTTTGAATCACTTAGACTGTGTATTTGTTGTGGAGAACCGTTACCTCCAATAGTTTCTGAAAAATGGAAAGATAGATATGATGTACCTTTGTTTGAAGGAATGGGAACAAGCGAATTTTTATATATTTTTTTCCTTAACACCGATAAAACGGGGAAAAAGGTGGGGAGTGTGGGGATTCCTATATCAGGATATCAAACTTCTGTATTGGATGAACAGGAAAATCCTATTATTAATAGAATTGGAAATTTGTATATTGAGGGCTCATCCATAATGAAAGGATATATAGGTCAAACTCCTATTCAGGACAAAGGAATGTACACTGGAGATAAGTTTAAAATTGATTTAGATGGTTACTACTGGTATAAGGGAAGAACAAATGATTTATTTAAAATTAATGGTGAGTGGTGTAAAGCTTCTGATATTGAATTCTTGATTTTGAATTATGAAGAGATTATTGAAGCAGCTGTTGATTTGCAATCAAACAACTCTTTGAACTATTTAGTTTATTACCTAGTGGTAAGTAATCCATTATCTTTTAATGTTACAAATTTCAAGAGATTTTTGCGAAAAAAATTGAATGCTAGATTAAGACCACAAGAAATTGTTCTTGTAAATGAAATTCCTAAAGGAATAACTGGGAAGATCAATCGCTTAGAATTGAAGAAATTAGAACCAATTAAGACATTTACAAGTATATAGATTTATTAATAAAATAAGAAAGAGGAGGAGAAATCATGGAAAATAGACGTACGAAAAAAGATTATGGAGAGCTAGAGGTTCTTATTAGTCCGTCATTTCTTGAAAAATCAGAAGTTTTTGTTACTTTGTGTACAATTAATCCTAAAACTAAAGCTCCAGTGCATGTTCATGATTATAGCCAAGAACATATCTATATTATTGAAGGTGAAGGAGACTTGGTAATCGAAAATGAAATTCAAACTTTAACTAAAGGTGACATTGCAGCAGTGCCTATGGGAGTACCTCATACAATCTATAATGAGGGAGAAAAGCCTCTAAAAGCTCTTTTGGTTATGGCTCCTGTAGCACCGGAAGGACATCTAGGGCATAGAAATATTTAGAGGAGAAGGCATTAATGAAGATAATCGATTTGAGTTTGTTAGTAAACAATAATCCTTCGGAACCGTTAAAACTAAAAAAAAGTAGAGTGACACATCAAAATGGTGCGAAACGAATTGCTAGTCGCACAGGATTACCACTTGATGTTTTTCCCAATCAAGAATATTTGTCTTTAGATACATTCGAGTTGTCTACGCATACTGGAACTCATATAGATGCTCCATTTCATTACGGAAGCAGATTTGATAAACAACTACAAAAAAAAATTCATGAATTGCCTTTAGAATGGTTTTTTGGATGCGGGAAAGTGATTGATCTTTCGTTTATTTCTAAAGGAGAATTAATTGAAAAAGCTATAATTGAAAAGGCTGTTATATCTCAACAAATCGAAATAAACCCTATGGATATAGTTCTTATCTATACAGGAATGGATAAATATTGGGGAACAGAAGAATATTTTTCTAACTCTATTGGATTATCCAAAGAAGCGATACACTTTCTATTAGATTTTAATATAAAGGTAATAGGTATTGATTCCTATGGATTTGATAGATCTATTTCAAAAATGGTCAATGATTATAATGAAACAAAAAAATTAGATGTTTTATGGCCTTCTCATTTTTATGGTAGAGAAAAAGAATACATTCAAATAGAACGACTCTGCAATTTAAGAGTTTTGTTAAATTTAAATCAGAATTTTAAGATTAGTTGTTTTCCAATAAATTTAGATGATGCAGATGCTTCTTGGGTTAGAGCTGTAGCTATTGTGGGATAATAAATGACTAAAATTGAGTTTGAGAGGGGGTTAGTATCGTGAAAGGGTATGTAGAAAATCAAATTACAATTTTGGGAGATTGTGAAAAAATATTTGAATATACTAATGATGTGTTAAACTGGTCGGAGTTATTTGATGAATATGAAACAGTAAAAGTTTTATTAAAAACTGAGAATGAAGTAACTTTTACTTTACGACACAAAAATGGAAATGAGTGGACTTCTAAACGAATAACAAATAGAAGTAAGATGAAAGTTAGAGGAAAACGAATGACTAGTATGTTCCCTTTTTCCAAAATGGATATTTATTGGTTTTATGAAAAACTACCTAGTGAAATAGGATGTACAATGTGTTGGATTCAAATTTTCAATCTGGATGAGTCTTTTGCTGAACATGAAGTTTATCGAATGGAAAGCTTTTTAAACAAAAATACTAGAAAAGAAATGAAACGAATAAAGAACATCTTAGAGGACAAGTGGAAAAATGATATTATCAGAAAGTGATTTAGATGTAGTTCTAATTGATAGTGTGTCACCAGTGTACATTTTTTTACATGGGCTAAACAATAACAAAGACTCTTGGAGTAATTGGAGAAAATACTTCAAAATTAAGCGAAAAAACTTTATCATATTTAATCGACCTGGGTATCAAAATTATGAAAAAGATAATTCAATGAAGTTTGATTTATCTTTTTATGTTTCGCTAATAGATTATTTAGTGAAGACTTATATAAAAAAAGATCAAAAAATTGTTCTTATAGGCCATTCTTTAGGAGGATTTATAGCAATCAACCAAGTCTTGAACAGTAGATATACTATCAGTGGTCTAATTCTTTTAAATTCTTTTTATAGATTTAGAACAGATAAAATAAATATTGATAGTAATCATGAACATTGGAGTATTGAATCTGATCTTAAATTAGTGAAGGACAATGATTTTACATCTTATTTAGGATTGATAAATACAAAGGTAATTATTATTCAAGGTAAAAATGATACTGTAGTTTCTATTAGGGTTGGAAAAAAGATGCATGATAGTATAAATGGATCTAAATTGATAACTGTAGAAAATGCGAACCATAATTCTTTACTTGAATGCAGAAAAATGATTGTTGAACAAGCAAACTTAATTTTTAATACTATAAAATAAGTGGGGAATCTAAATATGAAGGTTAATTTTACATCAGAAGGAAATTTACCTATTTTGGGAATCTCAAAGATGAACTATTCGTATTTTGATAATAATATTGAAAGGTACTTGCGTTTTTTTTCAGTTGAAGAAAAAGAAGAAATAAACAAGATAAAAAGAAAAAAGAAACGTATACAAACAATAATTTCGCATCTAATGATTAAAAAGTATATTAGTCAAGAAGTTACAGATTTTTCTAGTTGGAATGAAGTTGTAATTTTAAAGAAAGAATCAGGCCAACCATATATTCTTGGAACTTCTTTATCAATTAGTATATCTCATTGTGACACTTATTGTTTTTGGGGAATAACAAAAAATAATATAGTGATTGGTGTTGATTGTGAAAATATAATTTCTGATAGATTTATAAATCTTACTTCTGGTTTCATATTAAGTTGGAGTGTTAAAGAAGCGTTTTTAAAAATGCTAGGAGTTGGGTTTAAATTTGGTATTGATTCTATAGAAATCGATTTTTCAAAGAAAAAGATTATATTGAATGAAAATTATAGACCATTATTTCACTATCAAAAAGTGTTTTTAGACACATTCATTGTAGACAATACTCTATTTAATATTTGCAGAGCATTAAAATAGAAAAACGAAATGGAGCTTTTATCATCCTCATTATTGTTTGAAATAGAAAAATTTTTGACCAAACACTTTCAATATCTATAAAAAAGATTTTGAGACTTATCTCAACGTTAAACTGTAGGCAAACTACTTTTCAGTGAATTTAGACTGAAAAATAGTTTGTCTTTTATTGTTTATAAAAAAAAAAGGTTGATATGGAAGGGAAAATCTACACTTTGGAGTAAGCGCTTATGTTCTAGCTATCTTTAATTCTAAATTTTTTTGTATTTCTGTGTCCTTTTTAATCCCAATTTTATTGTTAAAGAATGAAGGAGGAGAAACAATGGACCAATTTGATGAAAAGAGTGCAATCTATGAGCAGATGACCCTACTAATCGAAGAAAGGAGGAAAATCACTCAGTCCTATTTTGATCTAAAAGAGCGTTTAGAGAAATTGGATAGTCAGCCAAAGGAAATAAAATCATCGTTGATAATTCAAGACAACACCAAAAAGCTAAGTTCCGAAATAGAATATCAAAAATATATGGCTGAAAGAGGCCAAATGAAGAATGGAAGCATTTCTTATTCTGATATCAGTTTAAAAATAGCGTCTATATTAAAAGAAGCAGGACGTCCACTTTCTGGTAAAGAAATATTTACTTTGTTGAATGAAAAGCAGACATCTAATCTTTCTTATGAAAATTTGACACATAATATTTTGCGGAGAATGAATGATGATTCCAAAGTAAATGTAGAGCGAGCGTATAGAGGTTATTGGCAATATAGATTACATTCATAAAATTATCTATTGGTATCTCTTCTTAAAAATTTTGGAAGAAGTGATAATAATGAATACTACAGATGATCGGATTAATGCTCAATTGACAAAATATTTTCAAACTGTCATCACTAATGCAGCAGCACAGTATTATAAAAAGAAATTCACGTTAATCGAAAAGGAACTATCTGAAGAATCTCTTAATTTAGAAAATTCTTTGTTTGTAAACGATCTTACTATTGCTGATATCACTATCTTTGGAATCCCATTAATCATTGAAAATAATGCCCTTTTACAAGCTATGGAAACACTTTCTAAGTCAGAACAATACTTTTTGGTTGAAAAGTTTATATTTGATAAAACTGATCGAGAAATTGGCGAAGTCTTAGGAATTTCCAGACAAGGTGTTACAAATTTAAAACATCGTTTATACAAAAGGCTTTACAGCCAATTATAAATTAAAAAATGGTTGTATTCACCTAATTCGTTCCCCTCCATCCTTTCTAACTGTAGTAGATTGAGAGGTTAGAAGGGAGAAACAAAATGGAAAACCTAAAGGAAATATTTTTACTAGCCAAGTTAAATAACCAACAAGCAACCGAAACACTAATAACCCGTTTTAGCCCATTGATGCACAAAATGGCATGGAAAACAGGAAATTATGATGAAGATTGTTTTCAAGAATGTGCTGTTGCATTTCTTATTTCAATCTCTAAATTTGAAATAAGAAAATAGTGATTAAGAGAGAGAAGTTACAAAAGCTTCTCTTTTTTTATTTTTTTGAGAAAATGTGTGTCTTTTTTCACGGGTTATTTATTGTTAATAGTGTAAGCAAATAAACGCTCTTTGAAAACTGAATATCCCATTTTTGAATTACGTTCCCTGTCATTCGAGCTAAGTGTAAATACGCCATAATCTAAAAAGTAGCGATACATGTTTAACACTAAACTTGAAATAGGAATTCAAGTCGCCATGACAATGACAGTAAATAATGATACTTCCGTAAGGCTCGCCGTAAACTGGGGAGAGGTGAAATTCCTATGTGCTTTACCTAAAGCAATTCAAAAGTGGTTAGAAAATGAAATAGTTACTGAGTAAAGTAAGTATGGATAGGTTAAAAACTAGAGGTGATAAATTTGGAACAGATCATTGAGTATCAGGCACGTATCATATTGCCCGAAAATTTTGTTCTAATTCAAAAAGATGAATATAAAGCTTTAAAAGGATTAGGATTTAAAGGAAACTGTGTTTCTGTAGAGGATTTTAGAAAGAAGCACACTTGCCTTAGTAGACCCATGTTTAATGAGCTAATTCTTTTAAATCCAAAATTCAAAAAGACATTAGATATTAAAGAGAACCCTAATGGATGTGTCGCATATCCTAAAGGGGGTAGCTCAGGAAAATATTATATACTAGAAAGCAAATTATTAACTTTTATTGAAGATAATTTTCCAGAAATTTTTGCTTACTTTGAAAAAAATGAGGTATAATAATATTGACCATATATATAGCTGTTTAAACACTCATCTGGAAAGAGATGGTGTTTGAATGAGTGTTAGCAAGCGTGGTACAAAATGGCGTGCCTTTATAAGTGTAAAAAGAGAAACTGGAGGATATGAAAATAAAGCATTAGGCAGCTTTTCAACTAAGTTTGAAGCCGTGAAAGCTGTAGAGTATGCACAATCAATTGCTTCAAAAGATAGACAAATGGCTTTTGCAGTCCCCTTTTATGAATACTTTGAATGGTTTTTTCAGAAATATAAAAAGGAATCTAGCTCAAGAAAGACTCAAGGACATTATCAAGATAGCAAGAGATACATTAAAAACTATCTTGGAGAACTCTCACTGTCTGATTTAACTAATGATAGGTATGTGGACTTATTAAATAGGTTCTCAAAAGATTATGCACCAGCTACACTTGAAAAATTCCATACTCATATGAGAGCATGTGTAAAACAAGCTTTTGCCCTAGGGCATATCTCTATTGAGTTTACTTCTGGAAGCTCTTTAAGAGGATTAGGGGATAAGACAAAGGAGAAACCTGTTTATCAAAAATATATTGATGATGCTCAGTACAAAAAAGTTGTTCAGTATGTGGTTCAACACAGAGATAAAGAATCCTCTATCTACTACGCAATAATTTTTGCTTTATTAACAGGATGCCGATTTTCCGAGATCGTTGGATTGACTATCAATGATCTGAATTTTGAGCAAGGTTTTATAGATATCAACAAGACCTATGACTACATTGAGCCTCCCTCAAATTCGACTGATTGGCTTCCTTGTAAAAATGCCAATAGTTATCGAAAAGTAGAAATGTCACAGAATTTAGCTGAGCTAGTTAGAGAATTATGGCAGTATCAATCAAAAAGATGCCAAGCTAGGAATATTCTCAATCCTCGTAAACAAGTTTTCTTTGATTGGCAAGAGGGAATATGTAATAATCGAAAAGCCAATATTGAGATTAAAAAAATTCTCGTTGAGTGTGGCATAACAGATAAGCCCAAATTTTCTATGCACTGCTGCCGCCATACATTTGTTTCTTTCTTAATTTACCAAGGTTATTCTGTAGAAGAAGTGGCTTTAATTGTTGGAGATATGCCAGAAGAAATTAGGAAAACATACTATCATGTTTTTCAAGAATACGATGCAAGAACTAGATCTAAAACTCGTGGCTTGATGAACTCTCTTTTTTAAACCGTTATTTAACCATGAAAAAAGTGGGTGCGAAAATGGTGCGAGAAATTGAAATGTATTTAAAGGTATTTTATGGAAACCGCTAAATAAAAGAGATTTGAAAACTATTTAATGGTATTTTTTATCATGTGGCTCTGGCCGCCGGTATACGTAACACCAACGATTGATTAGAATCGTTGGTGTTTTTTTGTGCTACAAATTTGAATTGTGAATACCTTTTGACTATCCATTTTTCATAAAGTTGGCAAATTGATTGAGCATCTGCTTATTTTTATTTTCGGTAACATGCATATAATAAACTATAAACGTTTGTTGTAATGTTAATGCCCGAATGTCCCAATCTCTCTTGAGCATCTTTAAGCGATATCTCTGCGTTAAATAAGAGAAGGGCATCAGTAGAGAAAAAGTGGATGATGCTGAAGATCTCGATAGAAATTTTTTAACTTATCTAACGTGATTCTTGATGCGAAAATATCAATTAAAATGGTATTTGACATTGATGCTAAGCTTGCCAGGGGCGATTTGTACTAGAGAATATTTTGTTTTTTGATACTTCAAAATAGCTTTTATATTATGTACTATTTCTTTCGTATTGCTGTCAGGCTTTCTGTTTTTCTCTATATGCTGTTTCTCCAAAACTCTCAGAAGACTGGTGCTCGATACAGGCCTATATGGTTATACATGCACTGAACAACCGGAGGAACTATATGCTGTTGTTTGGAAGAGTCTTTCCGCTATTACCGAAGTCTTAACTATATAATAATCTGCTTATACTTAATAGATATATTGATAATTCTCTCTTCTCATTTGGAAAAAGACCTTAACATAAGATTGGGGTTGTTACATTTTATCCTGACATGGAGATCAAAAGTGCAAAGCAGAATAAAATTAATTACTAAACATAGGCTAAACTTCTGAATAGATAGATTATTTAGGAGTTTTTTTATTTTGTTGAAACCTATGTGTCCTTTTCAAAGAATTGACTATGGTTGATTGTCAGAAGTAGTCTTTATTGATCATGCCTATAACTGTTTTTCAAAAACTGGTAAAACATAAATTGAAACAATGTGTCTTTAAAACTTGTTATGCTAAAAATCAAAGTTAAATAATGAATGTCGCTGAAAGAGAAGAGTGGGCGAAACAAAACTAAAAAACAGTTTTGTCTCGCCCACTACTTACGAATAATCAGGTTCTTCGGCAATTTCTCCAATTGCTCGAACCTAAACGACTTTTGGCTCAACCTCTCTACCCGTGAATAAATACTTTTGTTCCAAATTTTTTTGGCAACAATAGGCAAATTCATCACTTGACTTGCGAAAGAATGAGATATTTATTCCGCCCATCAATTGGCAGGAAGGAACGGACAGCTGATTCAACAGCATTTTTAGCATTTACTTCTAATTCAATAGGTTGATCAGTAACTTCGATAGTAAGCTCATTACTTTTTTCCCAATCAATTTTACATTGAACCGTATGAGTTCCCTCTGAAACATCAAATTCCAACGTTTGATTTCTCTTTATTTTACCAACTAAATCACCATCAATAAAGATAGTATAAAATCGAAGCTTATTTGCTCCCTTAGAACCACGAGTTAATTTAACATTCCCCATAAGAGCCCTCCTTTTTTCCAATTATAACATAGGAAAGGAGCAATATATATTTGACTTTTATGGGATTTACATTGATTTTTTGCTTATGAAATATCTGGATTTTAAGAATATTTTTAATAATTTGATCCAAATTAGCAAAAATGTATAGACAATTTCTTATTTTAACTTATAATTATTATTATAAAAAAGTTATTTTTTAAATAAAATTGATAAAAAGGAGATAAAATGAAAAAAGTCAGTACGTTTTTACTTATTTTAGGAATTGTAAGTTCCATTTTCTCTTGGTCAATAGTGGGTACAGCAGAAGAGCCTGCTATCCAATCAGCAAATTCAACTTATTCGCTTAATCAAAGCAGAGCAGTCGTGCCAACAGGGAAATTAGTCTTTAATATAAAAGATTCTGTAACAGATGCTGGTATCGAAGGAGCTTATTTTACTGTTACTTCAAAAAGTAACCCCCAAGATGTAACTTTAATGAAAACAGATGAAACTGGTCAAGCTAGCTTTGATTTTCCAATAGACGAATATTTAATTAAGCAGGTTGGTACAACAGATAAGAAAGAAAACTACACATTTACCACAATTGGGTTCGGTCAGCTTATTGAGGCAGGTAAAACAGTCAATTTGGTTGGCCGTGAGCGTAAACTTCCTGGAGCCTATGCTTTTGGTAATAGCCCGGACGTGGTTCATGTTCCTTTAAACAGTACATTTGATTCTTCTGTAAAGACACAAGGAATTCAAGCCTATCGTCTAAACTCAGACGGAACATTAGGCACACCGATTTCTAGCGGACAGACTTATGCCTATTATAATAATGTAGATACGAGTAAACCAGGCGAATATGTTTCTATTTATATGGCTCGGCAAACATTGTTTAATGAGAATACCACGCATGTTTTAAAAGTCATTGTTGATCCTGCGGCGCCAGTAGCTGGCGCTGATCTGACTATTCGTTATCTTGATCAAGAAGGTAACCAGATTCATGATCCGATAACTCTTCAGGGAATAATAGGCGATGCTTACAATACAGCAGCAGATGGACGTCGCTTGGCAATAGACGGCTACACTTTAGACGAAACAAAGCTGCCGACAAATGAACAAGGAATTTTTACCGATCAGGAACAGACCATTACGTACGTTTATACAAAGGATCCCGTCTCGGTAGAAAATGTTAAGGTTCAGTATCTGGATCAGACGGGAAAAGTCCTTCATGAGCCGCAACTCTTAAAGGGAATAATTGGTGCTGCCTATGATACAGCAACAGATGAGTACCGCTTGGCAATAGACGGCTACACTTTAGATGAAACAAAGCTACCGGCAAATGAGCAAGGAATTTTTACTGATCAGGAGCAACTAATTACGTATGTTTATACGAAAAATAAAATCAACGGGCAAAATGTGATTATTTATTATGTAGATCAAACAGGAAAAAAAATCCATGAGCCACAGGTTTTACAAGGAGCGCTAGGAAGTTCTTATAATACAGCAAACGATCAGTACCGCTTAAACATAGCAGGCTATAGCTTGGATAAAGCAAAACTGCCTGCAAATGAACAAGGCGTTTTCACGGAGCAAGAGCAGATCGTGATATATGTTTATAGCCCAATTTTACCGGAAGTGGCTACAAGTGATTCATCTAATAACCTTAATGCTGTTAAGCCATTAGTCAATGGTTCTGTCATTGAAAAGAAGCTGCCTCAAACAGGAGAGAGAAGTGCAGTTTTACCATTTATCATTGGTGCTGTTTTTTTAACCGCCGGCACATTTTTCCTTTTAAGAAAAAATAAAGTAAGATAACATGAAAAAACCAAGAGCAACGACTCACAAGTCTCTCTTGGTTTTTTGTTTTAGTAGTATCAAGCTGACAAAAGTAAGTTTTTACAGCTTTATAGATAAAGTAGCAGTAAAAATTTGATTTATTCGTTCAATTGAGAAATCCACACCCGTGTAATTGTCACAAATTTTAGTAATAATATATAGACCGCGACCCGCATTTGTTTTTTTACTGGTATAGCCTTTAACTAGCAGACTATTCAAAGCGACAGTAGAATGGTCTGCATTTTTGATTATTAAAAGAATAGAATCGGTCGTTTTTTCCAGATTCATGTAAACAATCGGTTCATCTTGCTCGCTAACTGCTTCAAAGGCATTCGATAGCAGGATCGATAAGCAGCGAATGAAGTCAATCAGCTCCATTTCAAGTTCAGTGATTTTATTTTTTATAACAATTTGAAATTGTATCTCCTGTTCGATTGCTTGTTCTCCAAATGAAGCTAACACGGATTGAACGGGCGGAATTGGGACCTTATCTAATTCAGTATAATAGTCAGGAACTAATACCGAGGCAGAATAATCGACAAGAGAAGTAACATAATTTTTTGCTCCTTCGAGATCTTCAGCTTGTAAGTATCCGTTAATACTTAATAAAAGACCATTATAATCGTGACGGAAATCACTGATCTGTTCATATTTAGCTTTAATTTTTTTGAAATTTAAAACTAATAACTGATATTCATCCATTTTTTGTTGAGAAACGGTAAGGATATAGAAAAATATAATAAACAAAAGGGCGCTAATCATTAAAGTAAGAATACTAAATATGAAGAAGCTAAGACTATAAGTGCTAAAGATGAATAAGTGACTAATAAAAATAACAGAATAAAGTAAACTAATCGTAATGCCTTCTTTTTTGTGTCTTTTTTTATTGTTAGTTAACAAGGTAATGACATTGTATTTTTTGACGATGCAATCGGTAAACAAACAAATAAAGATCAAAAGAATCAATTGCAGACAAAAAAGCAATAGTACTTCTTTCAATGAAGAACCAAAGCTAACATTAAAAAATGAGCCGGGTAAAAAAAACGTGAATAACCACAAAGAGGCAATTAGCATGGTTTTCCATAAAAAAGAAATCAGTGGAATTCCCCAATTTTGAAAGCGATGTAATAATACGCAAAAACGAACAACAAGAAAAACTAAAAGCATTAGAATATTGATGTTATAGCTAAAAAAGAAACTGAGAAATAAAATGGCAAATAAATATAAACTTAGCAGTAATGTCGTTTTTTTAGGAAGCAAAAATCTGGAATCCATGCCCCAAAATAATATAAAGCTATTCATAATTAAGACGGTTTGATAGTTCATTCCATAAAGCAATTAGACAGAGCTCCTTTTCACATACGATAAAAAGGCATGACTGAATTTTTGAATCATCTTTGCTCCTAGCAGCAGTTCAGTTTGATCGGAAAAAGTCAGCGTTTGTTCTTTTTGGTTATATGATTGTATGTGGTCAAAATTGATTATTAACGAATTTAACTCTGTGTAAAAATAAGGCGCATTTAACTTGCGTTTTAGTTCCGAAATTTTCCCTTTGCAGATGATTTGCTGCTGTTGTGTTTTTATTTCAACTTTGTTTTTTTGTGATTTGACAGAAGCAATATAATAAATTTCTGAGAAATGAAACAACCGTTTGGTACTTCCAGAGTAGACGGTTAAACTGTTGGCTTCGTTTGTTGTTATATTTTGTTCTATCTTTTTTAATAAAGAATAAATTTCTTCCTGGAAAAATAAATTAGAGGTCGATTGTTTTACAATATAGCTTAAAGGATAAATTCGATTGTTAATGATTTCAATTCCTTTAGAAGCATCACCGGTAATAAAAATGATTGTAGCTTTAGTATTTAAGGCTCGTATTTTTTGAGCTACCTGAATTCCTGTAAAAGTGGAATGGAGATGTATATCTATGATAAACACATCCGTATTTAAAAAAGAAAACGTATTTAAATTTTCATAAAAATATAGATAATCTTTTATTAAATGAACATCAAATTCAATTAATAAACTATTCTTTGAAAATATAAGCATACTCTCTTTGATAATTTCCGCATGAGGTTGCTCATCTTCGATAATAAAGGCATTAATCAGATTTTTCATAAATGTCTTTCCTCCAATTTTATACTACTATATTATAAATAAAAAAAATATAAATTAAAGTGTAACGATAAAAAAATATGAAATATTGTTCTTTTTTTAACAAAAACAAAAACTACTGAAGTCTTCTTAAAAATGATTCAGTAGTTTTTGTTTTTGAACATTAAAAATTAAAGCCTTGCTTTTTAAGAAACTCCGCTGTTTCAGGACGCTTTGGCTCACTAAAATAGCTGAGAATCTTTGATTGCCAGTCAGCTGTCTGCTGATTGGTTGTTCGAGCAGTATAATAGTCAGTCATCGTTTGGTCATAACTTTTTAGTAGCTCTTTATTTGGAAGCTGGTAAGTATTTTGGGAAAGAATTTCCGCTTGCGGCAGACGAGGTTTTACTTCATTTTTAATTTTAGGATAACCGACGGATAGACCAAATAAAGGATAAGTAAGCGTAGGTAGCTGCAAAAGCTCTGTGATGGTAAAAAGATCATTCCGAATACCGCCAATATAACAAATACCTAAATCCATTGCTTCAGCACTGATGGCAAGATTTTGCGCGGCAATTGTAGTATCTACTACGGAAACAACAAAGGATTCTATTGTCGTTAAATGTTCGTCCGATTGACCGGCTTGATTCAGAAGCGTCTGATGTCGATATAAATCCGCAACGAATACGTAAAAAGCTCCAGTTTCTTCAATATACCCTTTACAATTTGAAATTTCTTCAATGCGCTTTAAGCTCTGCTGATCGGTTACTTCGATAATCGAGTAGGCTTGTAAAAAATTAGAGCTTGAACCACTTTGGGCAGCTTTAATTAATTGATTTTTTATCTCCTCAGGCAGCTTTTTGTTTTCAAAAGCTCGCACTGAGACGTGGTTTGTAATTAAATCGTTCCATTCCATCTGAAAGACTCCTTCATATAAAAACTCTAAGAATAGCATATCATAAATAAAATAGATATTTCTATAATTAGACTCAAAAAAGTACCTAGGGAATGAAACAATTGATAGAGCAATAGTTTTATTCCCTAGGTTAGTATGATACAAAAGAGTGATTTAACGTTTGATATAGCTAAAGAGCGGCTTTGGCGAAGGTTTAAAAAATGAATAGGCGGCAAGTGTTAGTGCGGAGAGGGTTGCTCCTGTAACAACGATTTTTTTCATACTGCATCATCCTTTCAGTTTTATAATAAAGTGCAAAGTTTGCACGGACGTGGACGGTAGGATTCGAACCTACACCTCATTCGATCGAGAATAAACATCCGTTAGTCCTCAAAGAGTTTTAACACCACGTTCATCCACAGGTTGTTTGTTTACTATGATTAAACTATAACTTTAATAAATTAAACCAAACATAAAAAAGCGTGAAGTTTATGTGAAAGGGTTTGAAATTGTTGTGAAGAAGCTTAAGAAAGTATCAGGGCAAAATAACTACTTAGGTAGCTGCTTCTTCAGCAGGATATGCTATAATAAACAGCAGTTATTAATAGAAAAGAGAGTGAAAAAATCATGTGGAAATCCGATCAAGAAAAAGAAGCGGCTTATCAATTGCTATTGAAACAACAAGCAGGTCTTCTAGAAATAGAACAAGATAAAATTGCAACTTTAGCGAATACCTCCGCGTTATTGGCGGATGCTTTGCCGGAAACGGTCTTTGCTGGTTTTTATTTATATGATGGCAATGAATTAATCTTAGGTCCTTTTCAAGGGAAGGTATCCTGTACGCGTATTACGATGGGAAAAGGCGTTTGTGGAGAAGCAGCCGAAAAAGCTGAAACGTTGATCGTCGCTGATGTAAAAACACATAAGAACTATATTTCCTGTGATTCAGCAGCACGTTCAGAAATTGTCGTGCCGATGCTACAAAACGGAAGCTTAGTAGGCGTGCTGGATTTAGATTGTGGCGTTGTCGAGGGTTATGATGAAATTGACCGAAAATATTTGGAAGAGCTCGTTGCTGACTTATTAGCCGTTGTTGCATTTGCGTCAGTTTAAACATTTTGAAAAAGAATAGAATAAAGCAGAAATCAAAAACATCGTGTTTCGATTTGTGCTTTTTATTTTAGAAACGTCTTACAGTGTCACTCTTTTAAAACAAGCTGGAATATGTTATACTGTTAAACGTAAGCTTATACTTTTAAATCCTAACGGGGACGTTACGGATTCGACAGGCATAGTTGAGCTTGAATTGCGCTTCGAAGGTTACGTCTACGTAAAAACGTTACAGTTAAATATAACTGCTAAAAACGAAAACAATACTTTCGCTCTAGCTGCGTAAAAACAGCGGGTGAAGATCCTCTCGGCATCGCCCATGTGCTCGAGTAAGGGTCTCAAATGAAGTGGGATACGCTAAATTTTTCCGTCTGTAAAATTTAGAAGAGATCATCAGACTAGCGAAAGTTCGGGCCTGTCATGCGGCATGAACTTGAGCGAACCTCTAAAATAGTATGACTATGAGCGTAGAAGTTTAAGTGGCAATATGTTTGGACGCGGGTTCGACTCCCGCCGTCTCCATTGTGAGATAAGGAAAGGCGTTACGAATGTTGTTTTATCAACGTTTGTGACGCCTTTTGGTTTTTCTGGTTTAGAGATTGATGTAGATTCAGTTTAGTTACTCATAAAATTGGCAAAACGCGCGGCAGTTTCGTCTTTTTTTCGTTGAGAAACATGAGCATAGATGTTCATTGTTGTTTGAATATCAGTATGGCCAAGACGATCTTGAACTTCTTTAATAGATGCGCCAGCTTCAAAAAGTAAACTGCAGTGAGTATGTCTGAAACCATGAGTAGTGATTGGTTTCAACTTATGTTTATCACAAACTTGTTTCATGTATTTTCTTGTAACAGTAGGTTGTAGAAACTCATTTTTAAGATTACTAAAAACTAACTGATTTTTATTAATCGTATTTATACCTATTAAAAAATAGCTTTTCTTTTGCGTATTATGCCACTTTTTCAATATACTTAGTGTTTCATCATCCACACTAACAACACGCTTAGAATTGCCTGTTTTTGGCGTTTGAATGATAAGTTTGGACTCTTCCCCACGAGTTAAAGTTTTATTGATTGTAATTGTCTGATCTTCAAAGTTTATGTCATTCCATGTAAGGGCTAAGGCTTCACCTTTACGCATACCAGTGTAAGCTAATACTCTAAACAACGAATAGATTTTTGGTTCATTTTCCTTTTCTAAAGCATTAAAAAATAGCTTTAATTGTTCTTTTGTATAAAAATTATCTTCTTTTTCTTCCACATTATCTTTGACCATTGGTTTTGTTACTAGTTTAGTTGGATTAGTACTTATTAATTCAATGCGTATTGCATAATCAAAAACCATCCCAGCATAATTCATGACCATCTTAAATCTCTTAAGGTTCTTAGCCCAAAAGTTTATAGCTTTTTGGCAGTGCTGAACCTTAATTTTTTTAATCCTCATTTCACCAAAATAGGGGAGAATGTGATTTTTAAATATTCGCTTTGTTTTAACAAATGTACTTTCTTTAACTGTATGCTGGTACTGTTCAATCCAATCGTCATAAACTTGTTGAAAAGTGTAATTTACTTCAGTCATTGAAATGCCTGTTTCAAATTCGAGACGTTTTTTATTTAACTTACTTTGGGCTTCTTTTTTTGTCTTAGCGTTTCTGATTGTGACATTAACTTGTTTCCCAGTTACATAATCAATTCCTAAATAAACTGTTACCATCCATAGTTTTTCTCCATTTTTCTTTTTATATTCCTTAAATGTAGCCATTATGTTCTCCTTCTACTTGGGCAAGCAATGAGATAAATGACTTTTGGCATCACTCCTTTCAAGTGTTAGATATTCAACTATTTTTGTTGGATTTGATAGAAAAATTAGAAGTTTTACCATCATTAAAACTGATCCAATCTAATACCGATGGTATTCTTGTAAAAATTAAGCGCGATGATTTTGATTTGTTCGATGATTTAGTTTATGAATGGGAGCAGCGTACTCGATTACACATGAGCTTTGATTTTTACAAAAAGATTTATCAAAAAGACGTTAACAATTACTTAATTGTTGATATGGATGGAGAACATAAATCTAAAGGTGCATACGTTAAAAAATTGGATCATTTAGATTATGATTTACCGATTGTTAACAAAGCAGTGGTTAATTACCTGGTAAAAGGTACACCAGTTGAGGAGACAATTAATCAGAGCGATAAGCTAATAGAATTCCAGAAGATCACTAAGATTAGTGGTAAATTTGATTACGCATTGTACGGTAAGAAAAAGAGACATGAACGAGTATTTCGATTATTTGCCAGTACTTCCGGAAAAGAACTCAAAAAAGTAAAAGGTGATAGTATTCAGAAAATCGGATATACACCAGATATTTGTAAAATTGTTAATACTGATGTGACGAATGAAAAAACTCCTGACTGGTTAGACAGGAGCTGGTATATAGAGTTGGCTCAGAAGAGAGTTAAAGATTTTCTTGGTTGAGATTATGGTGTTTATTTGAGTCTTTTTTTATTAATATAGTAGCTTCAATGCCTCTTAAATTACTTATCATATCATGTACTTGAGACCTAAATAATAACGCATCATTAGGAGTTAGTAATTTATATTCATTGTTAGTAATTTTTTTTATGATTAACGATAGTTGAGTATAGTGTTCATAGTATTCGTTATTAATTAAATTATCAGCTAATAATTTTTTGAAAAGTTTATCAGAATCAATCTCTCCATCTAAATTAAAATCACTTTCTGGATATACTATTTTAACTATATTTTTATAAATTCCTTCTAAATGTTCATATGAGTGCAGAATAGATTTTTTTGGATTCTCATATGATAACTTATCTAAATTAACTTTCGTTGATAATATTTCTGCCATTAAATTACCAAGATCATCTTTAAAAGAAGCTTCAATGTCCTTAATTTTTAAACTCTTGATATTACCAATGAATTTACTTATATAGGAGCGTACATTCCTTCTTTTAAATGAATAATTAACTTTATTACCACTAACGATGAGTATGAAAATAATCAATATGATAAATGGCCATGAAGTCAACAAAGTAGAAAAAAATGATAACAATTCCTTAAAAATTTCCATAATAAAACCCCGATTCTCTTTTCTATTTCTTGCTAATTGTATCACATATGAAAGGTAGGTGAATAAAAATTTATAGAGGTTATCTAAAAGGTAGTGAAAAACATGCTGCTGAATCATTTAAAAATAACCATAAAAAGTTACTGTCTTATGAAACAGTTCGGAAATTCGATTCTTTTGTTGGTATTTTAGATAATGAATTTGTCATGGTGGACATCGATACACCTGCTGAAGCAAAGCTACTTTTAAAAATTATTAAGTCTTTAAACTTGGGTTGTTCAGTTTTAAAAACATCAAAAGGTATTCATGTTTATTTCAAAGGATTTGATTTAACTAAAAATAGTATTGAATGGTATTCGGCAATCGGTGTAGAAGTAACGATTAAATTGGGAAATAAAAATACTGCTGATCCTTTAAAAATAGATGGTAAATCTCGTAAGTGGTTAATTAAAACAAATGATTATGATCCATTACCTAAATGGTTATATCCAATGGAAAAAAAGAAAAAATCTAATCCAAGGAGTCCTATTACTGAAATTGATGAAGGAAATAGGAATCAGGAACTATTCACCTATATTCTAAAACTTCAAATAGTTTCCAACCGACCTTAACCGGTCGGTATTTTTTTATGCAAAAAGCCCGCAAACGACGAGCTCTTGGTTGTGAAGGAGGGGAGGAGTTTTCCTCCTTCTTATATATATGCATTAATTACACAGAAATTTTTTAAAGAAATATTGTTCATTAAGCCATAAACTGATACTATTGTAATAAATAAATATCAAGAGGTAAGTTATGGCTATTTCAAGTAATGCCAGTATAGCAGGCAACGTGTCCACTTCTTTTAGCCGTGCAGCCAGTGCTTTGAACAATATTCAGGTTTCTCCAGCATCATCCAGAACCAATGTAGCGGGAAACGGTCCTGCTGAGCAATCGCTCCCTGCCTTTCAGAATGGGCTAAAAACATTATCTGTTGGCATCGTATCTGCTGGAGAGAATATTCATTCGGTGGCGAAAGACTTTGAACGCATCGATCAGAATTTTGCACAACTGACTAGAAATAACCTTTCGGGAGGGTTCTAAATGGCAAATGAACCTTTCACTTTTGAGCAGAAAACCCAACAATATCGCACAAAAATTGAAGAACTTCAAGAGAAACAAGTTGCATTGAAAAAGCAACGTCGCTACGTAGAAGAACAACAGGAAGCCTATTTTGAACTACAACAGCGGGAACAATCAGTGTATGGATTTGTCTTGACTAATTGTGAACCGGAAGAACGAACGTACATAGAGGATCGTGGTTCAGATAGTTTATTCCTTGCTAAAAAAGCTCAACGAGAATTTGATGAAGAACGATTGCAGCTGGAGAAAGAAGAACGGTTCTTGTTCGAACAGAAAGAGTACCAACATCAAGTGTACCGTTCGTTCATGCGGGAAAGTAAGGAGAGTGACCATGGGGCTTAAATTTTATGTGGGTGAAGCGCAAGCACGCGCTGCACAGGCGTCACAATTAAGCAGTCAAGCCAATCAAGCGATCGCAATGTTACAACAAAGTATTCATACCTTCTTATCTGCGCCATTATCTGGCAAGGCTTATGACAGTGCCAAAAGCTATTTCATGACTGTCTACACGCCGTTGTGCCAATCTGCTATAATGACAGGTGAAGCATTGGAAAGTGCACATAAGCGGTTCTTAAGTGAGTACCAGGGAATGGTCAGTGGGATTGATACAGATGAAGACCGAATTTTGGAAGAAATTAATCGCTTAGAGCAGTTGAAACAAGCATTAAATCACCAGATGAGTATGGCAAAAACACCTCGGCCGGATTTAGAACGTCGCTACATGAATGCGTGTGACGTTATCGCGAAAAGAAGAGAAAAGCTGGAGAAATTTCATGCGTATAACGCCCGTTCAGCAAGTATCTTTTCCGAATACGAAGCCTGTCAGCAAGAATTAAACCGAGGTTTGGCACAAGTGAAAGAGTGCAAAGCGTGGAGTTCAGCAACTGGCACCTTTGACATAGGAAAATTAGACATGACGTGGGCGAAAGCGATCACGACTCGCTGGGATTCAAGAGCAAAACAACTGGAAAAAGAGCGTGCCGACAAATTTAAAAAGACAATGGAAGGCCGGCAGTATGTTCGTGTCCAGCTAGCTTCAGGTGCTTATAAATGGATGTGGGTAAAAGATCCGTTAAAAGTATCCCAAACAGATTTCCAGTTCAATGAGACCTATAAAGATTACCTGACCATTTTGATGAATCCGAAAGAAAACGGCATACTGGATGATTATTTTACGACAATGGCGGAAGAATTACGAACAGGCATCAACAAAAAAACAGGCAAACCATTAACCAATTTAGAAAAAGCCCAGCGTTGGTCAACTGTCTTGAGCGCTATAGCTGTTATTACGATTGGTACCTACTATGGAACTAAAGGCTTAACTGTTCCAAATGAAGAAGCACCGATATTAAAAGGAAATAAAAGTGGGAAAAACTATACGCTAGATAAAAGAAAGAGTACAGGAGATTTTTCTTATAAGAAAGCCAGAGGTGCTGTTGATGATATTCCAAAAAATATTGAGGATAAGCTAACTCCAGCTCAGAAAAAAAGTGTGAAGAAAATAAATAATAATGTTAATGATCATTTAACTGATGGTGATTTTAGTGGAACAAGAAGAGATTTAGAAGGGAATCCAGTTCCTAAAAAAGGAGAACCTGGAAAATATTGGGATCATTTGGATGAAATGCTCAATACTCATAAATCTCTTAAGGGCTCAAAGAGAAGTATTGAAAACTCACTAAAAAATCCTAACCTACCCAAAGATGTTAGAAATTTTCTTCAGAATGAATTGCAAAAAGCCAATGATAGTCTTAAAAAGATAGATGACTTATTTAATGAATTTGGAGGTATAGATAAATGGTTGAAAAAATAAAAGATATTTATCATGTAAGTGATAATTTTCCTATTACGACTGAAAAATATGATATTTGGTTAAAAGAATTGTTAAATAAAACAGAAGATGAAATAAACGAAAATGATGTTTATACAATGTTTTCTCAACATGAATTAGAAGATCTGGCAATAAAAAAAGCTATAGAATTTATTTTGGACGATCCCTTGGCTGGTGAGATGTGGGATGGACAATTTTTAGAGCAATTAGCAAAAGAACCTATTGAGAAATTGGAAATATATAGAAAGGAATTAAAAGAGTTACCTTCTCATATAGATCAAAAGATAGATGATTCCTTGTGGGATTTTGATTTTGAGAGAGACGAGTTTATGGAAAAATATGAAGAATTTAAGAAAGCAATTTCTAAATTGTGAACTGTAAAATAATTAAACGAAACTTTATTGATTGTATATGACATAAAAACTCTTCTGAACATTTCAGAAGAGTAGACTTGTTTGTCTCAATTAATTACCCAAGATTTGATGTAGTTTTTGATGTAGTTCTGAATCCGTTGAGGGATGTCATAGAACTATAATTGTAAAAATTTCAATACTATTTACCATATGGAATATTTGTTTTTCCTAACTAGTACGTGATGACACCAGTTATTTTGTACTCCCGCCGTCTCCATGAGTTTTATGGAGAAAAACAGTAGAAACATTGATGTACAGAGATTTGTACAGTGTTTCTACTGTTTATTTTTTACACTCAATGCCAAAAGTAAGAAGGCTTGAATTAGCCAAGAAAACTCTTTTTCATGGTCATTTAAATATTTGACTCTATCTTAATTACTCAGTGCGTTATATAAATAAGAAAGCAGAGAAAAAGAACAAGATAAATCACAAGAGCGAGTATAACAACTGACCAATAGACATTATGGATTTGTTCACTAAATGTTTGTTTTTTATACTTTTTATCTCCAACTTCAACATTGAACAAAACTGAATAAGCAGCAAAGAACCAGTAATAATGGCTTAAGGTCTGACTAGAAGTAAAAAGTATATAAAAGAAAAAGATGCAGATTGTAAAGTAAGAAAATAAATGCTTCGCTAACATAAACGTGATTATTTTTTTCATTTTACTCATTCCTTTTTGCTAATTGTAGCACAGGAAATGAAAGAAATAAATATCTGTAAATGAAGAAACCGCGTTATAGCATTTTGAATCTAAAATAATTTTTTTAATCTTTAGGTTGATATTTATTACATAATGTAGTATTATAAATGTACCCTAACAGTATTTTCATTTTACTCAATCTGAGTAATACTCCTTTAGCCCATCTCATAGAGATGGGCTATCTGTTTGCAAACTTAAGTGTTAGTTCTCTTTTAGTAAGCCAATAGTATAGTTTTCCAGAGCTTGTTGCTCGTTTTTTTTATATGTAAGCAGCTTCACTTCTTTTTTGACGAGCTCTGCTTGAAGCGTGTCACCGGTATTTTCTAAAAGCTGGATAAAATTATAAACACGTTCGATATAGATCAATTCGCCATCCACTAAATAGTTTAAAAGATTGGTAAGATAATGAAGGTTCAATTTAAAATTATAATTTTCATTGCGTTTATCTTGTTTTTTTGCAAGTGAAATGTATTTAGCGGCACCTTCATAATCCTGTGCATATAAGCATAAAGAAATCAGATTTGTTAAAATCGTACAGGCAAACTTTTTTGTTGTAAAATCTCGCTGATTCTCATACTTGATTGGAAACATACGACTAAGTAGCTGATCTATCTGTTTTTGTGTGAAAAAGCGGATTAGGTTAGCAGTAATGATGTAATCATACTGTAAATAAAAAGACTTGTTCAACAAGCTATCGTAAGCGTCTGCTATCTCTTGTTCAGTAATCGGCTCTACTTCAGACCAATGAGCATAAAAGAAATTTTTTATAGCAAGATAGTTGGAGTTTTCCCGAAGCGTTCTTGTTTTTTTATTTTTTAAAGAATCATAATAAGTTAAAAGTTTGTTTTTGGTCGTTTTATTTTCTAGATGAGCGCCGCAATAGTAATAATATTCTCTAAAATACTGTTGTTCCTTATCAAAAGAAGTAAAGCCAAAAAATTCTTCCGGATTGATAGAAGTATGACTGAGAATTTCTTCCAATTCATTGACTTTTAGTGAGCGTGTACCGTTTTCAATTTTAGAATAGGTAGATGGATCAGCATATTCAGCCATCATGTCCTTCTGACGAAGCTTTAATTTTTGTCTAAAAAAACGTAAAGTATCCACGATATTCATGAGTTTGTCCTCCTTTATATGCGATTATAGCATGTGAAATAATCCGTAATGAGTATTCTTAATAAAAATATAAATAAACTTGATTACTTTTCTGCTAATTTCGCACTTTTGTTTTTATTGCTTTATTTCTTAATCAATGTTTGCTATTCTTTACTAAAGGGAAATTATTTATTTTGATCTTTGGTTTTTAAGTATAGGAGGTGATTGTATGTTTTCATTGCTATCATTTTTATCTAGTGTAATTGCTATTTGTACAGTTAGAGCAGGTGGTTAATGCCTAAGTTAGACACCGAGCTTTAAATGTTAGTGATTTTTTATGTGAATGAAAAGTGATAAAATTTATAAAAGTATGTAACAATAAAAGTGCAGATAATAGCTTCTGATTTATCTTTCCAGAAAAGACAAATCAGAAGCTATTATTGATTAGTTTTGTTCTCTGATATAGTCTTCGAGGTGGTATTCTGCTGCTAAGGCTTTTGAATAGGCTTTTTCTTGAGCCGTAGCCATGTAAGTAAAAAAGGCTATTTCATGATCACTAGCTATTTCAGTAGTTAGAATTTCTTTTTTATAAGTTAAGCCAATATCTGCTGAAAAATAATAAGTATCCTGCGGAGTAATGGATAAGCGTAAGGTATCTCCGTATAAGATATGATTCGCTTCTGAAAATGAATCATGCTTTACCTGAATAAGCCAAGTGTTTTGGAAAGTGGTGGTGATTTTTAAGATTGTTTCTTGCATTTTTTAACCTCCAATAATTAATAAATATAATTCTATTATACCTAAAAGATAGGTTTATATTACCTTTTTTAGTTTTTTTTTTGTGATTTTAGAAAAAAGAGTCGAATGTTTTTGATAGGATGGTTGAATCGTATGGACAAACCTGCTAATATTTAAGTATTTATAAAAGAAGCAATAGGGAAACAATCTAATGATGGAGGAAGTAAAAATGAAGACGCTGACGTTAGCAGAGTTCTTGGCATTAGTTGAAGCAAAAGATAAGCGTTTTGTGGCGATCATTACTCATGCATGCTATTACATAGAGCAAGGCCGAATTTATCGTTTTCAGCAGCATCAAAATAGTAAAATGATCGAAAAAGTAACGGACTATTCTGCGGCTGAACTTACATTGTCTGATTTATCGGAAGAAATGAAACAAAGTGTGCTTAATCAAATGCGTTATGATTGGTTTACTGATGTTTGCAAAGAACAGCTGAGTGAACGCTTAAAACAGATGCCATCAACAATTGAAGTATTATTTTTCTAATGCGTTATAGAACTAAAATTTTAAAAGCATATTATTTGAAAAGATAATTAGTTAATAGTATGATATATATATCCTAACAACAAACTTTTTTTCATTTACTCAAGTGAGTAAAACTCCTTTCCCATCTTTATTCCTGAAGATGGGTTCTTTGATTCTAAAAAGGAGGGTAGAAAAATGACATGAAAAATTATTGTCATTTTTAGTTGTTTTTGTTAGAATGTAGAGCATATGAATATAAATGGTTGGGCGTAAGCTTCAAGGATCGGATTCTTCAAGGGGTGAGAAGAATAGTTTTTTGAGTTTGCGCTCTTTTTGCGTGCATTTTTAACGCGAATGAAGACATATTTTAGTTTAATGGAGGTGGATAGATTGGTTTTAAAAGCATTGGATCAAATACATGCTGCAGAAGAACAGGCGGCGTTATTAAAGGAACAGGTCAAAGCAGAAATTGCTGCTTATGAGCAAGAGAAAAAGGAGCAGCTGCAGCTTTTACGAACGGCGAGTCAAGAAAAAGTGACTTCTTCTGTGGTTTCTGTCAAAGAGGAACAGGCTGAGCGCTTACAAAAAGAAAAGCAGAAATTAGTTAGTGAAGCGGAAAAACAGACACAGGATTTTATCGAAAAATACGAGCTAAATAAAGAGCGGGTAATCCATTCTATTATAGAAAGGGTGAAGAAAAACTATGGCAGTGAATAAGATGGAAAAAATGACGATTATTGCTGCAGCTGAGCAGGAGGAACGAATTCTACAAACCATCCAAGGGTTGCAGGCAATTGAGATCAAAGATTTTTTTCATTCTAATGTCGATAGCTCTTATATTAAAGAACGTTTTGCACAAACACTTCAGCCGCTTGATGAATCGAAACAACGGCATTATCAATCCATGTTAGCGGATATTCAAGAAGCTGTCATTTTTATAGAAAGATATTCTGACACGAATACGAAAAAGAAGTCAATTAAGCGCAAAATCAGTACGCTTACTTCCTTAGAAGCATCATTTAATGAAACACAAATCGAACATTATTTAACGGAGATTTGTGGGCTAAAAGAGGATTTGCAGGCGCTTGAAGCGACTAGAAAAACGTTGCAGGAGCAAGAAGCTTGGTTAGCACGCTGGCAATATTTGGATGTTGTGCCTAATGAACACGAGTTAAAAACCTGTAATATCTTGCTGGGTTCTATTAATGCAGCGAATCAAATAAGATTTCTAGAGGCATTACAATCAGTAACAACGGTTTATATTGAAGAGGTTTATCATAGTCAAAATCACGTCTACTACAGTTTAATCTATCCAAAAAATCAGCAGCAAATAGTTGCAGAATATCTGTCACAGGTTAGTTTTCACTCGTTCGAATATCCGTTTGATTGTTTACCTAAAGAGGCTTATCAGCGAAATCAAAAGGAATTAACTGCATTGGTCGCAAAGGAAAAGGCACTTAAAGCTGAATTAGCTAAATTTCGTCAGCATATCGACAGTTTTTATCTAGCTGAGGAAATGTGCTATGCCTACATTCATCGTGAAGCAGCGAAAAAACAATTATTAAACACGCGTTATTTTTTTGTGGTGCAAGGCTGGCTTCCAGTTGATGAAAAAGCAGATTTAATCAATGAATTAAAAAGGGTGCTTCCTCAAGATGAAGTTTATCTAGTTTTCGATCAACCAACGGAAGCGGAAATTGTGCAGGGTGTTCCGATTAAACTGAAGAATAATGCAGTAGTAGCGCCTTTTGAAATGCTCACGGAAATGTATAGCTTGCCAAAATATGACGAGATAGATCCGACGCCGATTATGACACCTTTTTATATGGTCTTTTTTGGCATGATGGTGGCTGACATTGGCTATGGACTATTGATGCTGATGGGGGCGTTGGCTGCAAGAAGATTGGTTTTAGCGAGGAATGTAAAGCGGTTTGCTGATTTCTTTTTGATCTTGGCCTTTCCGACGATAATTTGGGGCTTGATCTACGGCTCTTTCTTTGGCGCAGCCTTACCTAAAACATTGGCTGGAATAGCTCTGCCGTTTCCAATTCTTTCAACAACTGAAGATGTAAATACTATTTTGTTGCTTTCCGTGGCATTCGGTTTTATTCAATTAATGACTGGCTTAATGGTTAACGGAATTGAATTAACAAAGCGAAAACGTTATTTGGAGAGTATCAGTGAAAGCTTTGCTTGGCAAGGGCTGTTGGTCGGCTTGCTAATTGCTGTTTTAGGGACGACGCTCTTTAGCAATCAGGGATTCATGATTATCGGTATCAGTGTGGCAGTAGTTTCAGCAGTATTAATTGTCAGCGTTCCAGTCATTCGCTCAAGATCCAAGGTTAAGGGCTTAGCCAAAGGATTATATGGTCTATACGGCATCACCGGTTATATTGGTGATTTAGTCAGCTACACGCGCTTGATGGCGCTGGGGATTTCCGGCGGGAGTATTGCTGCGGCCTTTAATATGCTGGTGGCTTTTATGCCGCCGGTTGCGCGCTTTACTGTTGGTTTATTGTTGATTGTAGCACTGCATGCCCTGAATCTCTTTTTAAGCTTGCTTAGCGCGTATGTTCATGGTGCTCGTTTGCAGTATGTTGAGTTTTTCGGAAAATTTTATAGTGGCGGCGGACGGGCATTCAATCCGTTAAAAGCTGAAGAAAAATATGTAAATATTGAAAAAAAAGTAAAAGATAATGGAGGAATAAACGAATGATGGATTATTTAATTACTAACGGTGGCGGGATTATTTTAGCGGTGCTGGGAATGGCAACAGCGACGATTTTGGCTGGAATTGGTTCTGCTAAAGGCGTTGGTTTTACAGGAGAAGCTGCTGCGGCACTGACTACTGAACAGCCGGAAAAATTCGGGCAAGCATTGATTTTACAACTGCTTCCCGGAACTCAAGGGCTCTATGGCTTCGTTATTGCGTTTTTAATTTTTATTAATTTGAATAATGATTTAAGTATGGTGCAGGGCTTAAATTATTTTGTCGCCTCTTTACCAATTGCTTTTTCTGGTTTGTTTTCCGGTATTGCGCAAGGTCGGGTAGCGGCAGCCGGCATTCAAATTTTAGCGAAAAAACCAGAGCATGCAACGAAAGGAATTATTTATGCTGCAATGGTTGAAACCTATGCAATTTTAGGCTTTGTTATCTCATTTTTACTAGTTCTAAACGTGAAGTAAGAGGAGGTACATTATGGATGCAATTGAAAAAATTGTGGCACAAATTATAAATAAAGGACAAGAAGAAGCTGCTGCATTGAAAGAAAAGGAAATACAGCGGATTGATCAGGAAATGAAAGCTCAACAAACAGAGGTAATTGTTCAGGAAAAAGACTTGATTCAAAAAAATCGACAGCAGCTGAATAAAGAGTTTAAACAAAAGCAAAACCGTCAGCATCTGGCTATACGGCAAGCTACCTTGCAGAAAAAGCAGTTCTATTTAGAGCAGCTTTTTGCTGAAGCGGTGGAACAAATGAAGGCTTGGCCAAAAGCAGAATTTCAAGCATTTGTTAAACAGACGTTAAATCAACTCTCTTTATCAGGCGATGCTACCATAATTCTAGGCGAAGCTTCTAAAGAATTGCTGACGGCAGATTGGTTGTCCTTGCATACGCCTGAGCAGATGGAGATTCGGTTGTCCGAAGAAACAGCTGCAGGAGAGGGTGGTTTTATCCTTGTACAGGCAGGAATCGAGTATAACTTTTTGTTTTCAAGTTTAGTGGAAGAGGTAAAAATGGCGGAAAGCTTTCAGCTGGCGGAGCAATTATTCAGTGAATAGCTTAATTGAATCAGAGCAAATGAGAGGAGGTTCACGATGAAAGAAACGGCATATAATCAAATTAATCCCTTAATTCGCTTGAAAGAAACGGAGCTTTTAACGAATTCACAATATGAGCAACTGCTGCAGGCAAGAGATGCTGCTGAAGTGAAAGAGCTTTTAAAAAATACGGTGTATGGCACCTATCTGACTGGTGACTTTATCGAAAATTTTGAATATATTTATGCTGAAGAAAAGGGCAAGCTGTTTGAATGGCTGTATGAGCTGGCGCCTGAGCCCGAAGTGATTGAAATATATACGTCGCGCCTGACGTTTCATAATCTGAAAGTAATGACTAAGGCTGAATTAACAGGAACAAATCTGGATCATTTATTTATAAATGATGGACGTTATTCTTTGGAAGCGATCAAAAGCGCGGTGCATACCAGAGTTTCAACTGAGTTGCCGCAGAGTATAATGCAGGCCATTGTGGAAGTTCTGGACTATTTTCGAGAATCGTCGTTGCTGCAGGCGGTGGATATTATCTATGATCGGAATTTTTTAACCTTTCAGCGACAGCTGGCTGAAAAGCTGGGTTATCCTGAAATCATCGCCGAGGTTCAGGCCTTTATTGACCTAACAAATATTGCGACGATGGGGCGAGGGATAAAGCAAGGTCAGCAGCCCCATTTTTTATCGACAGTTTTATCAAGTTCAGGGACGATTCCCAAGGCAGCCTTTTTAGTTTATGCAGAAGAATCGTTTCAAGCGTTTACTGAATTTGTATTAAATACAACGTATGGTCATGCTTTAAAAGGGCTTGTTGTGCCGGAAACACAAGAGCTGGATTTAATTGCGTTTGAAAAGGTGAAGGATGACTATTTAACCGGTTTGTACGGAAAAGCAAAAATTGCAGCATTTGGACCATTGCCGTTATTGGCCTTTTTAAATGCGAAGGAAGTCGAGTGGAAAAATTTACGCTTGATTTTAATTAGCAAACGCAGTCGCTTTTCAGTAGAACTTGTGAAAGAAAGGATGCGGATGACGAATGCATAGAATTGGTGTCATTGGCGACAGAGACTCTGTCATGCCGTTCAAATTATTTGGCTTTGAAGTGGTTTACGCGATTGCCGGAGAACAAGTCAGAGAAACGATTGAAGCGATGGCGCAACGTGGTTTTGGCGTTATTTTCATTACAGAGGCAGCTTCTGAGCTTGCGACAGAAACGATTGAGCGCTACAAGGCGGAAATGATGCCGGCGATTATTTTAATCCCAAGTCATCAAGGAACAAAAGGAATCGGCTTAAAAGAGATTCAGGAGAATGTCGAAAGAGCCGTTGGTCAAAATATATTGTAGTGGTTGATAAAAAACAACTAAAAAAGTCACTAAGCATACTACATTTTTTAGAAAAGAGGAGGAATGAGTTTGCAAACTGGAAGAGTCATTAAAGTGTCCGGCCCATTAGTTATGGCAGAAAACATGTCTGATGCAAGTATTCAGGATATGTGCTACGTTGGCGAGCTGGGCGTGATTGGCGAAATTATTGAAATGCGGGGCGCTGTTGCATCGATCCAGGTCTATGAGGAAACCACAGGCATTGGTCCGGGAGAACCGGTAGTGACAACAGGTGAAGCACTATCGGTGGAGCTGGGGCCAGGGTTGATTGCAGAAATGTTTGACGGGATTCAGCGTCCGCTGGATACGTTTGCTCAGGTAACAGAAAGTAATTTCCTTGGCAGAGGAATCAAGGTTCCTGCATTGGACCGAGAGAAAAAGTGGTCATTTGAACCAACAGCAGAGGTGGGCGCTGCTGTTTCTGCGGGAGATATCATTGGTTTCGTTCAGGAAACTAAAATAATTAAACATAAGATCATGGTGCCAAATGGTGTTAGCGGTATTTTAAAAGAGGTTAAACAAGGTCAATTTACGATTGAAGAGCCACTTTATGTAGTTGAAACTGTGGCTGGCGAAAAGGAATTTACAATGATGCAAAAATGGCCGGTTCGCCGTGGTCGTCCGATTTTGGAAAAGCTTAATCCGGGTGTGCCGATGATTACGGGCCAACGCGTGATTGATACCTTCTTTCCGGTGACCAAAGGTGGAGCTGCTGCTGTACCTGGTCCTTTTGGTGCTGGAAAAACCGTGGTACAGCATCAAATTGCTAAATGGGCGGATGTAGATTTAGTGGTTTATGTCGGCTGCGGCGAGCGTGGAAATGAAATGACGGATGTGTTGAATGAGTTTCCTGAATTAATTGATCCAATTACTGGACAATCAATTATGGAAAGAACGGTATTAATTGCCAATACGTCTAATATGCCTGTAGCAGCGCGTGAAGCATCCATTTATACAGGCATCACTATTGCAGAGTATTTTCGGGATATGGGCTATTCGGTAGCTATTATGGCCGATTCAACGTCTCGCTGGGCGGAAGCACTTCGTGAAATGAGCGGTCGTTTAGAGGAAATGCCGGGGGATGAAGGCTATCCTGCTTATTTAGGTAGTCGTCTGGCGGAGTATTATGAGCGTGCCGGTCAAGTCATCGCTCTAGGAAAGGATCGTCGACAAGGCAGTATTACAGCGATTAGTGCGGTTTCTCCTTCAGGTGGGGATATTTCCGAACCAGTGACGCAAAATACCTTGCGGGTGGTAAAGGTCTTCTGGGGATTAGATGCAACGCTGGCACAAAAACGTCATTTTCCATCAATTAACTGGCTCCAAAGCTATTCGCTCTATGATACAGAGGTTGGCAAGTATCTGGACCAACAGCTGCAGGCGGATTGGTCAGCTATGGTGACAGAAGGAATGCGTATCTTACAGGAGGAGTCTCAGCTAGAAGAAATTGTGCGGCTGGTGGGCATCGATTCTTTATCTGATCAAGATCGCTTAACAATGGAAGCTGCGAAATCCTTGCGGGAGGATTATTTACAGCAAAATGCTTTTGATGAAGTGGATACCTTTACTTCGCGGGAAAAGCAATACAAGATGCTGCAATTGATTTTAAGCTTTTACAACGCTGGCCAAAAGGCGCTGGAGTTAGGTGCATATTTTTCTGAAATTATGACGGGAACGGTTGCATTAAGAGACCGGATTGCCAGAAGTAAATACGTGCCTGAAGAGCAATTAGCCAGTTTGGATGAATTAGCAGAAGAAATCGAGTTAACAATCAAACAAATTGTCGCACAAGGAGGGATGAGTAGTGATTAAGGAATATCGTACGATCAGTGAAGTGGTCGGACCTTTGATGATTGTTGAAAAGGTAGAGGGCGTCAAGTATGAAGAATTAATTGAGGTACGGCTACAAAATGGAGAAATCCGGCGTGGGCAGGTTTTAGAGATAGATGGAGATAAAGCACTGGTACAGATTTTTGAAGGAACTAGTGGCATAAATATTAGAGATTCTAAAGTCCGTTTTTTAGGTCATCCTTTAGAGCTTGGCGTTTCAGAGGATATGGTTGGACGTATTTTTGACGGCTTAGGTCGTCCTAAGGATAATGGAACAGACATTTTAGCTGAAAAAATGGTGGATATTAACGGCGAGGTGATTAATCCAGTTGCCAGAGATTATCCGGATGAATTTATCCAAACTGGAATTTCGGCGATTGATCATTTAAATACATTAGTAAGAGGTCAAAAACTGCCCGTCTTTTCTGGTTCTGGACTGCCTCATAAGGAATTAGCAGCACAAATTGCCCGTCAGGCAAATGTCTTGAATAGTGAGGAAGAATTTGCGGTGGTTTTCGCTGCGATTGGGATTACCTTTGAAGAGGCAGAGTTTTTTATGGAGGATTTTCGACAAACTGGAGCGATTGACCGTTCAGTCTTGTTTATGAATCTAGCCAATGATCCAGCAATTGAACGAATTGCTACACCACGCATGGCGTTGACTGCAGCGGAATATTTAGCTTATGAAAAAGGCATGCATGTTTTAGTCATTATGACAGACATGACGAACTATTGTGAAGCTTTGCGGGAGATTTCGGCAGCTCGTCGTGAAGTTCCTGGTAGAAGAGGCTATCCGGGATACTTATATACCAATCTAGCCACGCTTTATGAACGAGCTGGACGGATTAGAGGTTCGAAGGGCTCTGTCACCCAAATTCCGATTTTAACCATGCCAGAGGATGACAAAACGCATCCGATCCCTGATTTAACCGGCTATATTACGGAAGGGCAGATTATTTTATCCAGAGAATTATACAAAAGCGGGATTCAACCGCCGATTGATGTATTGCCGTCTTTGTCACGCTTAAAAGATAAAGGAACAGGAGAAGGCAAGACGCGCGGGGATCATGCACCAACTATGAATCAGCTGTTTGCAGCTTATGCACAAGGCAAGCAAGCCAAGGAACTAGCGGTGGTTTTAGGAGAATCCGCACTGTCTGACGTTGATAAAATATATGCGAAATTTGCCCAACGCTTTGAAAAAGAATATGTCAATCAAGGCTTCTATACGAATCGTTCCATTGACGAAACGCTAGATTTGGGCTGGGAGCTGTTATCTATGCTGCCAAGAACCGAATTAAAACGGATTAAAGATGACATGCTGGATCAGTACTTGACTGAAGGAGCGTGAGAAAATGGTTCGTTTAAATGTGAATCCAACGCGTATGGAGCTTACTCGCTTAAAGAAGCAGTTAAGTACAGCGACTCGCGGTCACAAGCTACTAAAAGACAAACAAGATGAGCTGATGCGCCGGTTTATTTTACTGGTTAAAAAGAATAATGAGCTTAGAGTTGCGGTTGAAAAAGAGCTAACGGATGCGTTAGCCGGCTTTGTTCTAGCAAATGCTACCTTGAATGAAGCTTTTATAGAAGAATTGGTGGCTATTCCAGCCGAAACCATGACGGTGGATGTCATTGAAAAGAACATCATGAGCGTGCCTGTTCCAATCATGAATTTTCATTATGATGAAGCGGCAGCGACTACGCCTTTAAATTATGGCTATGTCAATTCAAATGCGGAACTTGATGGGGTATTTGAAACAATCTCAACGATCCTACCTAAAATGCTGGAACTGGCGGAAGTGGAGAAAACCTGTCAGCTGCTGGCAGAAGAGATCGAAAAAACACGACGGCGAGTCAATGCGTTGGAGTACATGACAATTCCTCAATTACAGGAAACAATTTACTATATTCAAATGAAGCTAGAAGAAAATGAACGAAGCGAAATTACGCGTTTAATCAAAATCAAAAATATGGGGAAGCAAACCTAGAAAAAGGACTAAGATAAAAGTCGGAGAGCTGACTTTTGACTTAGTCCTTTTGGGTTACTTCGGATATTCATTGCTTTGAAGGTTCCATAATTGATCGGTAATTGTAGAAATATAACTGATTCCAGCATTTGTTTTGCCGTTTGTAAAAACGGTTAAGATGAAAGGATGTTCCGTTTCTAAAATACCGATATCGTGTAGGAAACCTTCGTAGGAGCCGATTTTATGAGCGACTTTTCCAGAGGTTGTAGGAGTATCCATTCGTTCATGAAAAACAGTATGTTTCATATAATCATAAATGGCCTGATATTCAGGATTAGTTGCTTTTTCCTGATAAAGTATTTTTAAGATTTTCGCCGCATCCTCAGAAGTAAATTTCGCATCGGTCCAATCGGTCTCTTTTTGTAAAAAGTGGGCATAAATGGCTTGCTTAGCCTTTATGTCACTGCCAAAGGTATCGTAAAGCATGTTCTTGGCGATGTTGTCAGAGTAAATGATGCTGTATTCTTGTAAGGTTCTTACTGAATACTTTGGTTGGATATCATTAATAATGATGCCGGTGCCGGTTTCATAGTCATTCTTTTCATTATAGGTCAGCTGATCTTCCCATTTCAACTCGCCGGCAGCGACTTTATCAGCAATCATCATGGTTAACGGTACTTTAATCGTGCTGGCACTGTAAAATTCCTGAGTTCCATTGACGGACAGCTGTTTGCCGGTGGTTAAATCAACATAGGTCATACCAACCTCGCCTTGAAAAGAGTCAGCTGCTTTTGTCATCGTTTGTTTGATTTTATCGTAATATGCTGTTAATTCAGGCTTTTCTTCCGGCTTCGCTTCGCTTGATTCTGTAGTTGAAACAGTCGTTGTTTCGTCAGTCAAGTTGGACGAGGACGGCGCTTCTGTTTCGTGAGCGTAATCGACTGTCTGTGTCGAAAAAAAGAAGGTCACGATCAAAAAGAAGCAGGTAGAAAAAATAAATCCATAAAGCAGCATGCGCTTTTTTTCCAATGATTTATACGTTCCTTTCTAAAAACAAGAATAAGAGCTCGCGTTGATGAACGAGAGTCATTTTAATCAATAGCCAATAAAACGACCAACCCCATTTAATCACTTTTTCGCTACTTTTGCAAGATTTGCCGGTTAAAATTCGACTTTAAGGTTTGTTTAAGTTAAGAAGCATAAAGTAAGGTCTGTTCACAAGAAATCGCTAGGAGGAATTATATGAATTTTATTAAACGGGCCTTACTCAGTATGAAAGCCAAAAAAGGGCGAACCTTTTTATTGTGTGCTGTTTTTACAGCAATCTTAATTTTTGTTTTAGCAGGCTTGACGATCCAAAGTGCTGCCTTAACTGCAACGGAGAATGCGAAGAAAAGTGTGGGTGCGACTGTGACACTTTCAGCCAATCGGGAAAAAGCGATGCAGAAAAGTCAGGATAGTGACGAACGACCGGATCCGGGTAGCTTTAGTTTAACACCTGTTTCGATTGAGGATGCTGAAAAGATTGCTGCCTTAGACAACGTAAAATCCTACTCTTTTTTATCTTCGTCTTCTGCCAGCGCTGGTGATGGGATTACGCCAATTTCCAGTGATACAGATGATACGTCTTCTTCTGAGTCAACCAGTGAAAAGGATTCAGGGATGTCACAGGGAAAAAGTCCGGATCAGGGCGGTGGCGGCGGGCCAATGGGCTCAATGACACAAAGTGATTTTCAAGTCAGCGGAGTACTGGATTTAAGTATGCTTTCTGATTTTTCAGAAGGAACAGCTAAAATAACCAGCGGTGAAGCGATTAGTGAAGCTGATAAAGACACAAACAATGTGGTGATTGAACAATCCTTAGCAGAAGCCAACGAATTAAAAGTCGGCGATACCTTTAAAATTACAGATTCAGAAGATGAAACCAAAACCTATGAGCTAGTGATCAAGGGGATTTATGAGACCTCTGAAAACGGCGACAGTATGGGAATGCGCTTTAATTTCTTAAATCCAGCCAATACATTGTATACTTCCTATACATTTGCCAACACCTTAAAAGGCGATGATGCCAAAGGAACGATCGATTCTGCTTCTTATACGTTGGCAGATCCCAAGGAAATGGACAGCTTTGTGAAATCTGCTGAAAAATTAATCGATACGGACAGCTTCAGCTTACAAACCAATGATCAAGCATACCAACAAATGCTACAGCCATTGAATAATGTAGCTAGCTTTGCTAAAAATATTGTGATTTTAGTTGCTGCAGCCGGTGTGATTATTTTAACCTTGATTGTCATGATGACGATTAGAGAACGTCGCTTCGAAATTGGGGTGTTACTTTCTATGGGAGAATCACGTTTCAAAGTAGTGCTGCAGTTCTTTAGTGAAATGATTGTCTGCATGCTGTTCGCTTTAGTGATTGCCGGCTTTAGCGGCAACATTGTCGGAAATGTAGTAGGGGAACAATTAATCAATCAGCAAACCAGTGCTAATAGCAATAATGCTTCTGATCAAAAAGCACCAGACGGTATGAATGCCGAAAATGGTCAAAAAGGCAGAGGCCCAGGCGGAGGTGGTATGCAAGGCGGCATGGGCTCACTAGGTGCAAGCTCTCAAGAAAATGCTCAAGCTATTAAGGAATTAAACATTTCTGTAAAACCTGCTGAAATAGCCACACTAGCTGGTTTAGGTTTATTAATCAGCTTCTTTTCAATCCTGTTGTCATCCGTTGGTATATTAAGACTACAGCCGAAAAAAATCTTAACCACATAGAAAAGAGGAGATTCGATGCTACAAACACAAGAAGTAGGCTACTGGTATCAAAATGAAGAGGAATTTCTCTATAAAAACGTAAATTTGGAATTTCAGCGCGGCAAGATGTACGCGATTTTAGGCGCGAGCGGTTCAGGAAAAACAACGTTTCTTTCTCTAATTGCCGGCTTGGATGTGCCAAAAACAGGAACCATTTTATATAACGGTGAATCTTTGGCAAAGATCGGTTTGAGAAACTATCGTAAAAATGACGTTTCTATTATTTTTCAAGCGTACAATTTATTACCCTATATGTCCGCCTTAGACAATGTCTTAACGGCAATGGCGATTTCCGGTTCAAAACAGGAAAATAAAAAAGCCTATGCACTTGAAAATCTAGCCAAGGTAGGCATTGATGAGCAGCTGGCATTAAAAAACGTTAATCAGCTTTCGGGTGGTCAGCAACAGCGTGTGGCTATCGTTCGCGCCTTATGTTGCGATCATGAATTGATTGTAGCAGATGAGCCCACAGGAAATCTGGACGAAAAAACCTCAAAAGAAATTGTTCAGCTTTTCCAGCAAGTAGCACATGAACAGCAAAAATGTATCATTATCGTGACACACGAACAGGAAGTCGCTACAGCCTGTGATGCAGTCTATGAATTAAAGCATCAGCAATTTGATTTGCTGGAAGGTTAAAAGAAAAGGAATCTGCTTGACGATGAAGCGGATTCCTTTTCTTTATATATTTGATTGATCTTGCGAATGTCTGGAGTCATGACCAGTTTTTTGCAAATGGTGCTTGATGGCTGCTGCTTCTTGCAGTAAGCTTTGGCCGATAGTAGTATCCTTTACTTTTAAGCGGTGTGTTTTACGATCAACGATTTGTCGGGTGGAAACCAGATCTGCGTTTTCTAAAAGGGCTGTTTTTTTGTTAGTGAACGGCTTATGAGCCGCCAGCTGCATGCCGAAAGAATTATACAATAACGTATAGCCGCCGATTCCTGTTACCTGTTGATAGGATCGTGAGAAACCACCGTCAATCACCAGCATTTTCCCTTCAGCCTTGATCGGTGATTCACCTTTGATCGATTTGACCGGCGTATGACCGTTGATGATATGAGCTTCCGGATTGGTTAAGCCAAAGGCCGTTAAAAGCTGTTCGCAAATTTCTTTGTGATTGCGCAACTCATAGTAAGCATTTTTTTCTTCAACATGGGTTTCTTTTTCATTAATGAAATAGCGCTCAAAGGTTTTCATCGCTTTTTTACCGAACAAGGAAGAGCTTTCACCGCACCACAGATACCAAACCAAATCCGTGGCAAAATCCTCTGTCAGCCAAGGTGCATGAAAAGCTTTTTTTAAATTTAGTTCAAAAAAGTCAAGCAGCTCTTTGCCGGAATAAGTTTGCCCGTTTAGCTGAAGCTCTTGAAAGCTGCCATCCTGATTCAGCGGAATACACCCGTGAATCAACAAATTATGGTTATAGGGTAAATACAAAGCACCTTTTTCAATCAGAAACGCCATGTGTTGATTTAATTTGACTGAATGCTGAAATTGCTGCAATAGATCATTTATGACGATCTCTTCTTCCGGCGTTAGACGATAAGGCTGTTGCCAATCGATCGTTTGAAAGCAAGTATTTACCAGTGGATAAGCAGTTCCATCAATTATAAGCTGCTGGCCCTGAATTTTTTCCAGAAGCAAGCGGTGCTGCATTTTAAATTCGGGGCGTCTTTTAATTAGCTGACCTTCAATCTTTTCTTGGATGATCGCCAGCGCCTGCTGAATTTTCATAGCATCAGTCTTTTCTGTAGTCGACAATTGCCGGTAAGGATTTTGCTTAGGTAGAAAATGCAGATTTTCGGTATACGTTTTCCGACTAAATTTTCTAAGCTGCGTAAAGTCGATATCATATGCTTCTTCTAGTAAATCAAGATTGCCGTAACGAGCGCTAATGCGCAGAACATTGGCCAGGCAGGCTTTAGAGCCACTGACGGCTCCAAGCCAGATAATGTCGTGATTGCCCCATTGAATATCGACAGAGTGATACGACATCAAGGTATCCATAATTTTATCGGGATGAGGTCCACGGTCATAGATATCCCCAATGACATGGAGATGATCGATCACAAAGCGCTGTATAAGATAGGCTAAATCTGTAATGAAACGCTGCGCCTGCTCTAATTCTATAATTTTTTTGATGATTTGTTGATAATAAGCTTTTTTATCCGTCATCTCATCATATTGATAAATCATTTCCTCTAAAATATACGCATAGGTTTTCGGTAAAGCTTTACGTACTTTGGAACGAGTATATTTGCTCGACGCGAAACGCACGATAGCCAGTAAACGTTCAATCGTATCGAAACACCATTTTTCTGATAAGCGCTCAGACTGACTGAATGCAGCCAGTTTTTCTTCCGGATAATAAATGAGAAAGCATAGTTCGTTCATTTGATTTTCCGAAAGCTCCTGATTAAACAAGGCATGAACCTTGGTACGGATGCTTCCGGAGCCGTTGCGCAAAATATGGTTAAAGGCATCAAATTCACCATGCAGATCACTGATAAAATGTTCGGTTCCTTTAGGCAAATTTAAGATCGCCTCTAGATTTATAAGCTCACCAATCAGTTCGTTTTTTTCATTATCCATGTGTGGTCCTCCTTAGCGTTCGTTGCGAGAGAGGTCTTCAATAATCGTAGCTGTTTCTTCAATTGATTTTTTATCAACATTGATGACTAGTGCGCCGTATTTTTCAAAAATGCTATCGGCATAAGCTAGCTCTTCTTCAATTCTATTGGCATTTGTATAAGCGGAGTCTTCTTTTAGGCCTAAAGAATGAAGTCGGGATTTGCGAATGGCCATCAGGCTATCAATCGTAGTGGTTAAGCCGATAATCTTTTTCGAATCAATTTGATCCAATTCACAAGGAAGAGGGACTTCCGGAATTAACGGCAAATTAGCTACTTTGTAGTTTTTATTGGCCATATACATACTTAAAGGCGTTTTTGAGGTTCTGGACACGCCCAATAGGACATAGTCAGCTTCTAAAAAGCCTTTGGCATCCTTGCCGTCATCGTAACGCACAGCAAATTCGATCGCTGAAACGCGGCTAAAGTATTGTTCATTTAGCTTATGAATCGCGCCTGGCTCTTCCAAAGGCTGAATGCCGAAAGTAGCTTCCACAATCTCACTAAGCGGACTCATATAGTCAATGTAGCGCAATCCAGTGCGGGCAGCGAAGTCTTTGACTAACGCTACAAGTTTTTTATTGACCAAAGTAGTGACCACAATTGCTTTATCGTGTAATGCATCTTTTAAAATCGGCTGCAGCAGCTCTTCATCTGTGATGAAGGGAAAACGCTGAATATCACTCATGTCAATAGTAGGATATTGTGCGGAAACCGCTGAAATAATCTTTTGGGCCGTTTCACCTACAGAATCAGAAATAAGATAGATTTTGATTTTATTATTTGTCATTAGAATACGCTCCTTAGGCTAATAAATTCTTTTAATAGTTTTCTTGTTCAATATCGTTGCCGGCATTAATAAAGTAAGCCATCATTCTGGTTTTGGTTACTTTACCAATGACTTTTTTAGGCTGATCTGCTTCTACTACGGGTAAAGTATCAATGCTGTGCTGAAGCAAAAGTCCGCCGGCTTCCAAAATCGTTCGTTCTTTTGTAATCGTAATGATGTTGGGCATTCGGCTCATAATCATTGCCACAGGTGTCCGTTCTGTGTTTGGATTACTGATTGCCGCTCGTAGTAAATCCTTGCGGGACAACACGCCGATTAATTCATCCTGATCATCCTTCACGTATAAAGAACCAACATCATACATAAATAAATTGGTTACCGCATCGTACACCGTGGTGCTTTGGTGAATTAAAATCGGCGGTAGCATAATATCCTGTACCGTTTTTTTATATAACTTTTCATAAAGCAAGGGTTCAATGGATTGGCCTGTATAAAAGTAGCCAACTTTGGGCCGGGCATCAAGTAAACCAGTCATTGTCAAAATAGCTAAATCGCTTCGCAGTGTGGCACGGCTTAAACCCAATGTTTTAGCAATGCTGTCACCACTGATCGGTTCGTTTTCTTTAACGATTTTGATAATCTCCAGCTGTCTTGAAGTGAGTTTCATGTTATCGACCTACTTTCTAAATGTGACACACTATTGATTATATATTTCTTATAAAAATAAAGCAACAATAAAAATAAGCCCTACTATTTGTTGTTGACTTATAATGTGATACACTATATAATCGTAATTAAGTTAATGTGTTACACTATTTGAAACGAAGGAGAGTTTGCCAGTGGAATATGTTGTTGATTTTTCAGAAGGAAGTAAGGAACAAGCGGATCTTTTAGGAGGTAAAGGGGCGAATTTAGCGGAAATGACAAAGCTGAATTTACCAGTCCCAACAGGATTTACCATCACAACCGCTGCTTGCTTAAATTATTTAAATGAGAATGAACAGATGGCACCAAGCGTGGTTGGACAAATTCATCAGCACGTCAAAGCAATGGAAGAACGGACAAAAAAACAATTTGGGTCTACAGAGAATCCCTTACTCGTATCTGTTCGAAGCGGCTCTAAATTTTCCATGCCGGGCATGATGGATACCATTTTAAATTTAGGACTGAACGATCAAACCGTTGTCGGTTTAATGAAAAAAACGAATGACAGCCGTTTTGCGTATGATTGTTATAGACGATTGCTACAAATGTTCGGCGATGTGGTTTGCGGGATTGATAAAAACCGTTTCGAAGAGCAATTGGCTTTTTATAAAGAAAAGAAGGGCTATGCGGGCGATACAGATATGCAGGCTCAGGACTGGCAAGAAATGGTAGCGGTTTACAAAGATATCTTTTTAGAGGTTACTCATCAGGAATTTCCACAAGATCCGTATGATCAGCTTATTTTAGCCGTAGAAGCGGTGTTTCGCTCTTGGAATAATCGCAGAGCCATTACGTATCGCCGCCTGCATGATATCTCAGATTCCTTAGGAACCGCCGTTAATATTCAAGAAATGGTTTTCGGGAATTTTGGAGCTGAAAGCGGCACTGGCGTAGCATTTACCAGAAATCCAGCGACTGGCGAAGCCGGCATTTTCGGTGAATTTCTACTAAATGCGCAAGGTGAAGATGTAGTAGCAGGAATCAGAACACCGCAGCCGATCAGTGAGCTGGCAACCTTAATGCCGGAGGTCTATCAAGAGTTCTTGAGATTAAGTAAACAGCTGGAAACACATTATAAGGATATGCAGGACATCGAATTCACTATTGAAAACCGCAAGCTTTATCTGTTGCAAACGAGAAACGGCAAACGAACAGCTAAAGCCGCTTTTAAGGTGTGTATCCAGCTGGTGGAAGAAGGCATTATTTCCAAAAAAGAAGCCTTGCAGCGCATTAATCCAACCATGATTACGCAGCTGCTTCATCCAGTTTTTGAACCGGAGGAATTGAAAAAGGCGCAAGTCTTTGCCAAAGGGCTGCCGGCCAGTCCCGGAGCAGCCAGCGGGAAATTGTATTTCACTGCCGAAAAAGCCAAACAAGCTAGCGATTTAGGTGAAAAGGTAATTTTAATTCGTCAAGAAACTTCACCGGAAGATATTGAAGGAATGGTAGTCAGTGAAGCGATTGTTACCTCACGCGGCGGAATGACTTCTCATGCGGCCGTGGTCGCTAGAGGTATGGGCGTTTGCTGTGTGGCCGGGTGTGAAGAAATCTATGTGGATGAATTTTTAGAGCAGGCCAAAGTCGGTGAGGTCATCCTTAAACAAGGGGATACTGTTTCTGTAGATGGTACAACAGGAACCATCTATCTGGACAGTATTCCTTATATAGAAGGCGATGAATGGCAGCTTTTGGATACGATTATTGCATGGGCGAAAGAAAGTGCAGCAATTAGTGTCAAAGCGAATGCGGAAACACCAAAGGATATTAAAACAGCTCTTAAGTTAGGAGCTGAAGGAATTGGTTTAGCTCGGACAGAGCATATGTTTTTCGGCGAAGAACGTATTTTCGAAATGCGTAAAATGATTTTGGCGGAAAATGAAGAAGCTTTATTGGCACCACTAAATCGTCTAAAAGAATTTCAAAAGGAAGATTTTCGGATGATGTTTACTTTACTGAAAGGAAAAGCTTGCACGGTTCGTTTACTAGATCCGCCATTACATGAATTTTTACCACAAACGGCTGAAGAAATTGAGCACTTGGCGCAAGCGACAAATCGTACGACAGCTCAAATTAATCTGCGGATTGCCGAGTTACATGAACAAAATCCGATGCTTGGTCATCGTGGCTGCCGTCTGGCGATAACGACACCGCAAATTTATGAAATGCAAGTCAGTGCTATTATTGAAAGTGCGATTGAGGTTTCGCAAACCGAAGCAGGAGCTGGCGTGGTTCCGGAAATTATGATTCCGCTCATTGGCAGCCACGAGGAAATGGCGTGGCTAAGACAACGTCTAGAACAGGTAATTCATCATATTTTTGAAGAGCAAGGATTAACCGTTCCTTATAAAATTGGTACGATGCTGGAGATTCCAAGAGCCTGCTTAACCGCTGAAAAAATTGCTCAATCTGCTGATTTCTTTAGCTTTGGCACCAATGACCTGACCCAACTGACGTACGGCTTTTCCAGAGATGATTCAGGCAAATTCATCAGTGCCTATGAAGACAAAAATTTGTTATCTTCCGATCCGTTCCAACATATTGATGAAGAAGGCGTGGGTACATTAATGAAGATAGCCGTTGATAAAGTCCGTGAATTTGATCAAACGATCAAAATCGGTGTTTGCGGAGAAGTCGGTGGCGATCCGCAGTCGATTCGCTTCTTGAAAAAAATCGGAGTGGACTACATCTCTTGTTCACCATACCGAATTCCAGCAGCAATTTTAACCATTGCTCAAGAAAACTAGCTCATCTTTTGTTCCAAATTCTCAATCAGAGTAACCCCTGATAGTAGAATTTGGAACTTTTTGCGTTTTGCTACACGTACATAAATGCTATAATTCAGAAAGAGTGAAAAAAGGAAGTGAGCTTGTTTGAAAAGGAATCAGTGGTTCTTGGTACTCTTAATTCTTCTATTTGGTGTAATAGGATTCATAGTAAAAACTGACTGCGGATTTAGTAAACAGCCGTTTGCTTCAAAACAAATGTCGGAAAAAACGGCAATGTCCAGTCAGATTAATTCGCTAATAGAAAAGGCTCATTTTAAAGGAAATATTCTAATAGTCGCTCATGGCCAACCGGTTTATGAACAAAGCTATGGCTATGCGAATGCACAAAAGAAAATAGCCAATAACGCAACAACCATGTTTCCTATTGCTTCTTTACAAAAGATCATGACAGGCGCTCTTATCGTCAAACTAATGGAGCAGGGAAAACTGTCAATGACCACTACCTTAGCTGAATTTTATCCCGAAATAACGAACAGCCAATCGATCACAATTCAAGAATTATTGAACCATACTAGCGGCATCACCATGGCAGAATTGGCACCTGCTGTGCGATTGGACGATCAGCAGAGTCAGCTGGATTATGTGCTTACTCAGTTAGCTGTTACACCGAACAAAGCCTTTTTGTATACGAATGCAAATTATTCTTTATTAGCAGGGATTATTTCTCAACTCTATAAACGTCCTTATGAACAGGTTTTACAGGAGCAGCTGATTGACAAGCTAGACTTAAAGCAGACATACTTTTGGGACCAACTGCCTAAGGACGCTGTGATACCGCATTCTTATACTTACGAAAAGCAGGATTATCAGGCAGATTCTAATCCGCCAAGTGAAGAATTATTTTCCAGCTTGATTGGCGCGGGCAATCTGTATATGTCAGTCGCGGATTTCTACGTATTTCTACAAAGCCTGACCGACGGAAGGCTATTTTCGCAAGAGGAGTACCAAAAGCTGATTCAATCACAGGAAGGAGGCTATCGTGCCGGCTTGTTTTACTGGGATCAGATGGAATTCTTTGAAGGAAATCTGGGCGGTTATGATACGGTGGTTTACGGAAGTCAGGATAATCAAACCTTGGTTTTTTTGTTTGCAAATCAGCGTGCAGCAGACATGCAAAAATTGAGTGAAAAAATAATTGGATTGTTATGAAAAGATGAAAAAGTAATAGGAAAATTTTCATTATTATGCTATTATTCTTAATAAAATGATTAAAGTAGGTGAAGTAATGCCATTATTATTCGGAACAGCTGTCTTCAATGAAGAACAACATTTAACTATTGGTGGCTGTGATACCGTTTTGTTAGCGGAAAAATACGGAACGCCTTTGTTTGTGTATGATGTCGCTCATATTCGTGAGCGTGCACGTGGCTTTAAAAGAACCTTAGATTCTTTAGGCGTTAAAAATAAAGTGATTTATGCAAGTAAAGCTTTTTGCTGCTTAGCAATGTACCAGCTTTTGGTTGAAGAAGGACTGGGCTGTGATGTGGTTTCTGCAGGTGAAATTTATACAGCACTTAAAAGCGGCATGCCGCCAGAAAATATTGAATTTCACGGTAACAATAAGACCGAAGCTGAACTGGTTTATGCAGTCGAGCAAGGCGTAGGGACAATTATTATTGATAATTTTTATGAAATTGACTTATTAAGCAAAATTCTTGCCGAAAAAAATCAAACCCAGCGAGTGATGTTTCGCATTTCCCCGGGGATCAATGCGGAAACCCATGACTACATTTTAACTGGTCAGGAAGATTCTAAATTTGGCTTTGATGTGAACAGTGGACAGGCGACTGAGGCACTAGAAAGAATTTTGGCTAATGAGCGCTTGATTTTACAAGGCGTTCATTGTCATATTGGTTCGCAAATTTTTTCAGCAGAGGGCTTTTTAGCAGCTGTTGAGAAAATGCTGCTGATTTTAAATGAATGGAAAGAGCACTACGATTATACCGCTGAGTGCTTAAATATGGGCGGTGGTTTTGGCGTTCAATATACTGAATCTGATGATCCCTTGGCACCGGATGTTTTTGTGAAGGCGATCGTTCATGCTGTTAAGGGGCAATGCGAATTATTGAATTATCCGTTTCCGGAAATTTGGATTGAGCCGGGCCGTAGCATTGTGGCTGAAGCAGGTACAACACTTTATACGGTAGGCTCTCAAAAAACGATTCCCGGCGTCCGTCATTATGTCGCTGTCGATGGCGGGATGGGAGATAATATTCGTCCTGCGTTATATGGCGCGCAATACGATGGTTTTCTAGCAAACAGAAAGAGTGACGAACCCAAAGAACTAGTTACTATCGTTGGCAAATATTGTGAATCAGGCGATGTCTTAATCAAAGATATCAGTCAGCCACCATTACAGGCAGGTGATTTATTTGCTGTGACTAGTACAGGTGCTTACGGCTATTCTATGGCGAATAATTATAACCGCAATTTAAAACCAGCCGTCGTGTTTGTTGAAAATGGGCAGGATCGTTTGGCGATTCGTAGAGAAACGTACGAGGATTTGACTTCTTTAGATATGTAATGGCTAGAAAAGGTCTTAGTAAAAAGCAAAAAGCTTTTTACTAGGACCTTTTCTTGGGCAGCTGGATTAATACTATTTTTTTACATTTAAGGTATACTTAAAGTAAGAACAATGGAGGTGGTTTAGTGAAGTGGCTGATCCTTTTTATTTTAGTGCTTCTGCTGATTCTTGCCGGTATTGCAATTTATGCGGCCAATTTCTTTTTGAATGTGGCACTTTTTAAGGACAATAGCTGGTATGACGAGGCAGGACACAAAATGATGAATCCGGATAATTTTAATAAGGGAACCTCGCAATATGATCTAACTGAGGCAGAACAGAATCGAGTAGGTGCTCGTTTTTGGGAAGCAGACTTTGCAGAGGATTGTTGGCTGGAGACCGATTCTGAAAAATTATACGGACGTTTGTTTATCCCGCATCCTGAAAGTAAAAAATGGGTGATCTGTGTTCATGGCTATCGCTCTTACGGTAAGCGAGATATGGCTTTTGTTGCTTCAAAGTTTGCGGAAAAGGGCTATAATATTCTAGTACCTGATTTGCGTGCTCACGGTAAAAGCAGCGGCAATATTATTGGAATGGGCTGGCTGGATCGTTTGGATTTGCTGCAGTGGCTACAACGAGTACTGGAGCTTGAGCCTCAGGCGGAAATTATTCTATTCGGCGGCTCCATGGGGGCTTCCACTGTGATGATGACCAGTGGTGAAAAGCTGCCGTCAAATGTGAAAGGACTGATTGCAGACTGCGGCTATTCTGCTGTTGATCGAGAATTCGCCGCCATGCTTCGTTCAGCCTTTCGCTTGCCAGCGTTCCCAATTTTAACAATTGCCAATCGCTGGGCTAAAGCCAAAGTTGGTTATTCTTTAAAGGAAGCTTCGGCTATTAAGCAGCTGCAAAAGAATCAGCTGCCGGTTTTATTCATTCACGGCACAGGAGATAAATTCGTGCCCCATCAAATGCTTTATGAAAATATGGAAGCAACAGCTGGCGTAAAGGAAAGCTTGATCGTCGAAAACGCGCCGCATTTATCTTCATTTATTTATGAACCTGAGCATTATTTCGGAACCGTCTTTGAATTTATTCATCGTTATTGTTAGAAAGGGTGGAGACTATGGATGAAAAGAAAAAGCAACAGAAAATTAGTTTGGGTATTGTTTTGATTTTGATTGCTGCTGCCTTAAGTAGTTTTGGGCAGCTTGCTTGGAAATTCGGTGCAGAAGGAACAGGTACTCAAGCAATAATTTTGTATATTGTCGGTTTTTTGGCAGCCGGTGCAGGCATGTTTTTTATGATGGCGGCGTTTCGGTATGGTGAAGTTTCTATTTTACAGCCTATGATGAGCTTGGGCTTTGCCTTGTCGATTCTTTTAGGTGCGTTGTTTTTGAATGAAATGATCACATGGTATAAACTTATAGGTACAGGGTTGATCATCGTCGGATCAATTGTGTTAGGCGTTGAAGGAAATGGGGAGGCGCTATGATTGATTATGCTGCAGTTATAACAATCCTAGTCGTAACGACACTTTCTGGCAGCGCAGGTGCCTTGGCTTTAAAAAAAGGAATGAATGATCTGCCTGAGCTTCGTTTAAAATTGGTGTTAACCAATGGCTGGATTTATTTGGGCTCGTTTCTGTATATTTTAAGTGCAGTCACGAATATCGTGTTGCTAAAATTCTTAGATTATTCCATTGCGTTTCCAATGACTTCCTTAACGTACGTTTGGACAGTGATTATTTCTTATTTTATTTTCAAGGAAAGATTGACCGCGCGTAAACTGATAGCGGTAATTCTGATTATCGCCGGTGTTTTTATTATTAGTCAGTAGAACATTCGTTCAATCAACATGAATTTTACAAATACCAATATATTGGAGGGATTCATATGAACAAGAAACTAAAAGGCTTTGATAAAATCAAATTATTGCAGGCAATGACGACACTTGTAACAGGAATTATCATGCTTAAAGCGGTAATTAAAAATCGCAAACGTTACTAAGAAAAAGTTCAGTAGACTACGTTCATTCGAAAGAATGACACGTGGTCTTTTTTTGTTGGGAGAATATTGAAAGGCCAAGGGTAGCATTCAGCTTTATACTAAAACAAAGCTGAAGAAAGGAGCGAAAATTATGCTGCGTTGGTTGAAAATAGTTAGTGTTGTATTAGGTGTACTGATATTTTTAGCAGGTTGCGTTATTGTCCGGATGTAGGAGGAAAAGATGAAACGATATTGGTGGATAATTATGCTGATAATGGTTGGTTTAAGCGGCTGTAAAATTGAATACAATAGTCCGCAAAGCGCTCGAGATGATAATTATGGCGTGCTGCCGGAAAGCACCGGTAGCACAATGAGTGAAACGACTGCAGAGAATGAAATCTTTTCGGCAGCAGGAAATGGGAATGACGTGTTTACTAACGTAACCCTTAAAAAAGGTGTGGTTGTGCTGACCTATACTTATACTGGACAAGGACACTTTCTTGTTACAGTCGTAACTACAAATGGTGAAACAATAGCAACTCCAGTTGACAAAACCGGCAAAACAGCTGGAAAAGTCCTCGTCACGATTCCAAAGGATGCAGATAACTATCTTTTGCAAATTTCTGCTGAAGACACTTGGCAGATAAAATTATCCAAAGCCGATCCATTTGAATAAAGAATGAAGCAAAAAACCGGCGACAAAAGTGAATTCACTTTTGCCGCCGGTCAGGGTAATTGCGCGAAATTAACGAATGCCTAACGCAATACGCGCATAGCGTGACATTTTATCCGTTGTCCAAGCAGGATACCAGACAAGCTTAACTTCTGGATTTTTAACCTCTGGAATTTCTTTTAAGGCTTCGTGAATCTGATCCGTTAATACATCAGCTAAAGGACAGCCCATTGTTGTTAAAGTCATTTTTATGACAGTATCGCCGTTTTGCGCAAAATCAACTTCGTAAATCAAACCTAAGTTTACAATATCAATCCCTAATTCAGGGTCAATCACTGTTTCTAAAGCAGTTAAAATCTCTTCCTTGATACGTTCGATATCTTCAGCAGACCATTCTTGATTTGTTTCAGTCATAGTATCTACTCCTTTACAGTTCGTTCTTCTCATATCATACCTTTTTTTACAGGCCTTGTAAATGAGAATCTTTAGAGGATTTGATAATGTTTTTACTAGGGAAGCTTTAATGATGCTTGTAAATTTAGAAGCAATTTACTTCAGGAAAACAATAATCAGTAGAGGTTTATCACGTTTGAAAACAGAAATTTAACAAGAGGAAAGGAGCGATTTAGTAATTAATAAATTATAACTATTATAAATAAAAGCGGTCTTTGTATAACTCTGGCTAAGTATGGTTTCAATAAAGTGCTTAATAGAATATTTAGAATAAAAATAACTTAATTATTCAAAAGGAATTTAAATAGTATAAATAGGTAAAAATGAATTTGGTTACCGAGTGTTTAATATTACGTTTTAAACATAAAAAGGAAATAGAAAAATAAAAGGAGATGAAAAAATGAAAAGGATTGGGGAAAGTTTAAGCAACGCGGAAGAAGGGAAACAACCTTCGAATACATCCATTGAGACAGCAGAAAAGTTAACGGTGGATAAGCGATTAAATGAAGTGTCAGCAACTGCTGATACGCTGTTTTATAAATTTACAGCACCAAAAGCAGCCAATTATTATTTTATCGATAATAATGATGCGATTAGCATTGTCGACGAAAAAGAACAAAATTTGGCGAGGATAGAACCAAATACAGAAGCGCCAAGAACATTGGCCAAGGGAGAGACCATTTATTTAAAGGGCAGTGCGACTGCCTTTCAAAAGTTTATGCTGGCTAGCTTCTATCAATTAAAAATCGCAATTGACAATGAAGAACCCTACATTTATGAAGGGACTTCTCAGAAATTGACGATTTATACAACCGCTGGTGAAGCGCCTGCTTTAGCGGATGTGACTCTAACCATTGATGAACAAAAGCTAAAAATTGATGAAAAAGGAAACATCAGCAGGAATAATTATTCCGGGCAAGCAGAGATAAAAGCTGCTTACAAGGAACAGGAAGCACAGCTGATAGTCTATGTTCTGCGTGAAGGAGAGCCAGTTTCCTTTGAAAAGGCGCAAGAGTTAAGCTTAAATCAGCGAATTAGTTCTCAATATGATAATGAATTTCAGAATTATTTTAAATTTACAGCGCCAAAAGCTGGGAAGTATTATCCGGTAGGCGGAGAAAATCAATTGAAGTACACCAAGAAACAAACTGACAAATTAACACTAGTCTCTGAGTTAAAGGATGGATTGACCTTAGCTGCTGGAGAGGAAATATTCTTTAGCGGACAAAGCTTTGATTTTAGCGGATTTATGCTGACGGACACACCGGAAGAAATCACCGTTTCCGGTTATGCGCTTGATACTAAAACACAGCCGCTAGCAAATCAAACCTTCACGCTTAGTTTGGCTAATCAAACGAATGAAAAAATTACTACAGATCAGTCAGGCTATTTCTTCACGCATCTAATCAAAGGAAAAACCTACGAACTGCGTGGAGAACAGCTAATGCTGACACTAACTGCGAAAAATCAAACCGATATAGAAGTAAAAGCGCAAAAAGGTCAGCTAAAGCTTGGACGAACCATTACTGAAGAAAAGGGAAAAGAACAATTAAAAAGTAGTACCATTTATCTTGCAGCAACCGATTTTGAACCAGTGACTGATACAAATGATAAGCTTACCCTACTGAAAAATCTGAATATTCAAGAGGGCGACGTTCTGGTTTTACCAGAATCTGAAGCGTACCCTAAAGGTGCAGCAGTAAAAGTTTTAGCGTTTGAAGACGTTCAAAATAAAACAATTGTACGAATCGAAACACCGAAAATTCACGAAGTCATTGATGTGATTTCCGGTGATACAGAAACACTGGATATAGCCAAAGGGACCTTTATTCCGGCCGAAGGTGTGAATCTAAAAAATACTAGACAAAAAAGAAGTTTAATTAGCTCTTCATTAAGCATTTCTACAGATCTAAAAGATGGGACTGATTTTGAAAGTAAGTTTTCAATCAAATTTACTGGTTCCATTGATATCAAAAAGCTGCACATTAATTATACTGGAATTGGCAAGCCAACAGATATTCAAATTGAAACAAAGCTGAAGGAAGAGTGTGAGGTTTCCATTGCTACTAAAAGCGAGAAATTAAAAATGGAAAAAGAATATCCCTTAGGTAAGATTGCTATTCCCACCAATGTGCCCGGTGTCACTGTTACGATTCCTTTAACGGCAGTCCTGACAGTAGAAGGTAAAGTTGAGCTATCCTTGACACAGAGCTGTTCTTTAGGCTTGGCTATTTCATTTGGAGAAGATACATCCGTCAAGCCTACGAAATCCTTCGATTTAAAACCAGCGAACTTTAACATGGAGGCCAGTGCTAGTGCCGGTATTAAGGCGGATGTCGCTATTGAAGTGCTAACCATGAGCTTGGCTGAGATAGGAGCAGAGGCCGGCAGCGGAATTACGGTTTCTACAGATTTCGGTATCGGAGAAAAGCTAAAACTAAAATTCGATACCTTTATGTATCTCAAAGGAACCTATGAACTACCCGGTATTAGAATGCTGAACAGAGACTGGAGCAGAAAACAGACCATTTTTAATTTGAAGCAGACAATTTATGAAAATGAGAAAGAGATTGATTCTGTGAGTATGTATGGGAATAAGGATTATGTGTTAGGGATGACACAATCGAAAATAAAGGGAAATAATGCAGATATTAACTTATCAGATTATGAGTTTACAAGACTACAGAATGATTTCTATGTAATTGAAAAAACTGAAGAAGGCAACTATCAAAGAAGTAGCTATCTACATTTAATAAGATCAGACAAAACACTTAAATTAGCTTGTGGTGGACGTTATATAAAATTACGTCCAGAATTTGCCAAATATTATGAGGAAGTGAATTATCATCCATGGGCAGGAAAAGACGCCAACTACATCATGCGCTGGGTCAACTACTGGTCAACCAGTGAATTTACACTTGCAAAAAGTTCAAATATTTCCGAAGATGTGTTTTTACTTTCTAGAGGAGATGCAAAAATAGAACATTCATCTGAAAAAGAAGCTGTGTATAATATAATAACAAAAGAAAAAGAAGTAGCACGATATGGAAATAAGGATTATGTGTTAGGGATGACACAATCGAAAATAAAGGGAAATAATGCAGATATTAACTTATCAGATTATGAGTTTACAAGACTACAGAATGATTTCTATGTAATTGAAAAAACTGAAGAAGGCAACTATCAAAGAAGTAGCTATCTACATTTAATAAGATCAGACAAAACACTTAAATTAGCTTGTGGTGGACGTTATATAAAATTACGTCCAGAATTTGCCAAATATTATGAGGAAGTGAATTATCATCCATGGGCAGGAAAAGACGCCAACTACATCATGCGCTGGGTCAACTACTGGTCAACCAGTGAATTTACACTTGCAAAAAGTTCAAATATTTCCGAAGATGTGTTTTTACTTTCTAGAGGAGATGCAAAAATAGAACATTCATCTGAAAAAGAAGCTGTGTATAATATAATAACAAAAGAAAAAGAAGTAGCTCGATATGGAAATAGGGATTATGTGTTAGGGATGACACAGTCGAAAATAAAGGGAAATAATGCAGATATTAACTTATCAGATTATAACTTTACAAGACTACAGAATGATTTCTATGTAATTGAAAAAACTGAAGAAGGCGACTATCAAAGAAGTAGCTATCTACAATTAATAAGAGCAGACAAAACACTCAAATTAGCTTGTGGTGGACGTTATATAAAATTACGTCCAGAATTTGCCAAATATTATGAGGAAGTGAGTTATCACCCATGGGAAGGCAAAGACGCCAACTACATCATGCGTTGGCTCAACTACTGGTCAACCAGTGAATTCTTCTTCATATACAGTACAAACATAACCAAAGATCTCAATCGTTTAAACGGCATATCATAAATTCTCCTTACAACAAGTATCAACCAAACAAAAAAAGCAGTGAAGTCTTGTTAACAAAAACAAGACTGTCCACTGCTTTTTTTCATAAACTTCCTAAAACTGCAAAGTAAAAAGCATCAGCTCATCGTCTGTATTATTAACCACGTTATGTTGCGTAAACGCTTCTAAAAAAATCGCATCGCCTTCATATAAAGTCAAAGTTTCATCCTTTAATTCCACTGTTGCCTGCCCTTTTAATACATAGTTAATTTCACAAAGATTGTGGGCAATTTTTTTACCACTGGATGAGGACTGGGCATCAATATAAATTTTTGAAATAACCATGTTATTCGTATGTACAGGGAGATTAAATAGAGTATCATAATAAGTCGAATTCGTTTGCCAAGGGTTATAGATGGACCCAGATGAATTTCTGATTACTTTATAGCCAAGTGTAGTGGTTTCCTGATCCTGAATGACTTGCGGTGCTTCACTGGCTAATAGTGCGGCAACAGTCACACCTAAGACTTCAGCGATTTTTCTTAATGCTTCTAGTGAAGGGCGATTAGCGCCGCGTTCGATTTGCGAAAGAAAGCTGGCGGAGTAGCCGGTCTTTTCTCCTAATTCAGTCAATGTAATTTTTTTCTCTTTTCGTAATTGCTTAATTTTTTTGAATTCCATGTGCAGCCGTCCTTTTTCTAAAATCCTTTTTCATTCATATTATCTCGAATTCATTACTAAATTACAAGCACTTACATTATGATGAAAAAAATCACATCATTTTCTAATTATTTTATTGACTTTTATATAGCGTATCATTAAAATTGTAACTAATAATTCAAAAAGATATTTTTATTTGAATTAAATATATAAAAAGGTAGGGTTATTCTTACTTATAATAGTTAAATATTGTTTAAGAAATTGCTGTGAAATTCGGTTAAAAATGAGGAAGTATCCATAAGTTAGGAGAATGTAAATGAAAATAACTAAGATTAATGTTGCTCCAAAAACAGTAAAACTAAAGGAACCAATTACAATTGCTTTAGGAACCATTGACTGCTCAGTCAGTGCCGTAGTGGAAATTGAAACCGATGAAGGGCTAGTCGGTTATGGTGAAGGCGCGCCCGGCATTTTAATCACTGGCGAGACGCTGCAGGGCACCACTGAATGTATTCGGTTGTTTGAAAAGCAGTTAATCGGTGTTGATCCGTTAGATTTGGAAAGAATTCACAGCATTATGGATTCCGTTGCGGCCAAAGCCCCTTCGGCTAAGACAGCGATTGATATTGCCTGCTACGATTTACTAGGGAAAAAAGCGCAGCTGCCGTTGTACAAATTACTAGGTGGCTATGATTCAGTCGTTAAAACAGATATGACTATTGGAATTGCCGAACCGACAACCATGGCCGAAAAAGCGCAGCTGGCGGTAGCTCAAGGCTTTGACACGTTAAAAATCAAAGTTGGTACCGGCTTTGCTGCAGATCTGGCCCGCGTAAAAGCGATTCGTGAAGCTGTGGGTAATCAGATTAATCTTCGCTTAGATGCCAATCAGGGCTGGAATCCCAAAGAAGCAGTACGTATGATCCAGCATTTAGAGCCTTACAATATTGAGCTTGTGGAGCAGCCGGTTCCCTATCATAATATCGAAGGCTTAGCCTATGTGACTAGTCAGGTGGCTACGCCAATTATGTCGGATGAAAGCTGCTTTAATTCAAAGGATGCACTGCGTTTAATTAAAACCCATGCAGTTGATTTTGTGAATATTAAGCTGATGAAATGCGGCGGAATTCATGAAGCGTTGAAAATCAACAGTATTTGTGAAGCGGCTGGTGTGGAGTGCATGATCGGCTGTATGGTGGAGGAAACGAATATCGGGGTTAGCGCTGCAGCTCATTTAGCCGCGGCTTGTAAAAATATTACGCGAGCGGATTTAGATGCAACGTTTGGTTTAAGTGAAGTGGCGATTCCGGGTGGAGTACCTTTAGAAGCGGTGAGTCACATCGAACTTTCCAATCAAGCCGGATTAGGATTAAGTAAATAAGAAAGGAAGATGCCGGATGTATTATGACTTAAGCTATTTGAGCGTTCCTTTGCCGGAGGATGTCATAAAATTAAAAAATTATGGAGATTTTGATGGAGCTGCACAGTTCATCAAGCATTTATTGACACAGTCAGTACCAGAGGCTTTGAAAAAGCGCTTGGAAATGGAGCTGGATATTTTACGGATGGTAGGAATTAATGAATATCCATTTAACGAAGAAGAAGCCGAAAAGATGATGCAAGAAGCATTTAAAGACTATCAAAAAGGCGAATTAACCAGCTTGAAAGAAAAAGGTCAGGTAGACTGGTTATACGTGAATGGCCGAGTGCATTTTCAGCGACGCTTTTTAATGAATCTGATAAAAACGCAGGCAGAGTATGAAGCACGTTTATTGGTGAAAGAAGACAATCAAGTAGACCAATTGAGAAAACAAGAATTAACGCACAATGTTCAGCTGATGAAAAAACAAGGCTTCAGAAAAGTTAAAATCTATTTAAAAACCAGCATTAGAGTGAAAAAAGAATATGAACGTCCGGGTGAAAAGGTTCGTGTGTATTTGCCGATTCCCAAAGAATGCAAGCAGCTTTCATCCATTGAAATTTTAAGCACTTCTCCTGAAGCGACGTTCATTGCGCCTGAAAATGCAGAGCAGCGCACGGTATATTTCGAAACAATTTTAGAAGAAGATCAGGTTTTTTCAGTGGAATACAGCTATGTTAATCAAGTAGATTATGTCGAGCTTGATCCAGATAAGGCGGCAGAGGTTCAGCCAAAATTTGATCTTGAAGAGCAGCTGCCTCACATTCGTTTTACGCCATATTTAGAACATTTACTGACCGAAATTTTGGCAGGCGAAACGAATCCAATAAAAAAAGCACGTAAGATTTATGATTTTATCACTACAAAGGTCAGTTATTCCTTTATGCGGGAATACTTCACTGTTGAAAACATTTCGGAATATGCGGCAGTAAACTTAAAAGGTGACTGTGGCGTGCAAGCCATTTTGTTTATTACCTTATGTCGCATGGCAAAAATTCCGGCAAAATGGCAATCCGGCTTGTATGTTTCCCAGTATTATACTGGCTGTCATGATTGGGCTCAATTTTATGTAGCGCCATATGGGTGGGTCTTTGCTGATTTATCCTTTGGCGGAGGGGCTAAACGAACGGGTGATGAAGCGCGGTGGAATTATTACTTCGGTAATCTGGATGTCTTCAGAATGCCGGCGAACAGTGTCATCCAAAAAGATTTTAACCCGCCGAAACAGCAGCTGCGAGCAGATCCAATTGACAATCAGCGCGGCGAATTTGAGTATGAAAACCAAGGACTTCCTTATGCTTATTTAGACGTAAATCAAGTATTTATTTCGATGGAAGAACTCGGTGAATAAATAAAAAAGAAGGAAAAGGTGTAACGTATGAAAAGAGGAGTAAAACAAAGTATCACTATACTGACAGCTGTTTTGTTACTGACAGCATGTGGTGGGGGCGCAGCAAGTAAAAAAACAGAGGATAGTTCAAAAGAACAAAAAGCTACCAGAACACTAAACTTAATGGAGGCATCTGAAATTGGCTCGATGGATTCTATTTTTACTCAAGATGAGCCCAGCATTAATGCGCAGTCCAATGTGTTTGAAGGTCTATATCAATTAGATGAAGACGACAAACTAATTCCAGCTGTTGCCAAGGAAATGCCAGAAATTTCCGAAGATGGCAAAACGTATAAAATTACGTTAAGAGAAGATGCGAAATGGTCAAACGGCGATCCAGTGACCGCACATGATTTTGTGTTTGCTTGGAAGAAAATGGCGGATCCAAAAAATCAGGCCAACTACTTTTTCCTAATGGACGGCACTATTTTAAATGGAACAGAAATCGTGAACGAAGAAAAATCAGCGGATGAGCTAGGGGTAAAAGCACTGGATGATTATACGCTAGAAATCAAAATGGCTAAACCGGTGACCTATTTCACCTCATTACTAGCCTTTTCACCTTTTTTCCCGCAAAATGAAAAATTTGTAACGGAAAAAGGCAAGCAATATGGAACATCCAGCGAAAATATCGTGTCAAACGGCCCATTTTTAATGGAAAATTGGGATCAATCTTCCATGTCATGGGATCTAGTGAAAAATCCGAATTACTATGATGCAGATAAAGTCAAATCAGACAAAATCCATTTTGAAGTATTAAAAGAAACCAATACTGTCTTTAATCTCTATGAATCTGGTGAATTGGATGTCGCTGTGCTAACCGGAGATTTCGCTAAGCAAAACAATGACAATCCTGATTATCAGGCGATTCAGCGTTCGAAAGTCTATTCACTGCGGATGAATCAACAAAGAAACGGCAAGCCGTCGATTTTTGCTAATGAAAACGTTCGTAAAGCCATTTCCTATGCTTTGGACAAAAAGAGCTTAGTCGAAAATATCTTAGCCGATGGCTCAACAGATATTTACGGGTATATTCCTAAAGATTTTGTGGCAAATCCTGAAACAGGTGAAGACTTCAGAAAAGAAGCAGGCGATCTTGTTAAAACGGATGAAAAGCTGGCAAATGAGTATTTAGAAAAAGCCAAAAAAGAATTAAACGGCGATGTGACGATTGAATTGTTGTCAAAAGATGGTGACGGTGATAAAAAAGTTGCCGAGTTCATTCAAGGACAATTAGAAAAAACCTTGCCGGGCTTGAAGATCAATGTTAAAACGGTACCTTTGAACAATTCTATTGAACTCATGAAAAAAGGGGATTATGAGCTGTCCGTCGGCATGTGGGGGCCAGATTACCAAGATCCGATGACCTTTTTAGAAAGCTCTGTCAGCTCGAAAAATAAAACTAGCTATCGTAGTGAAAAATACGATCAGCTCATTGATGATGCCTCAAATAAATACGCCAATGATCCTTTAAAACGCTGGGAAACATTAATCCAAGCTGAAAAGGTATTAGTAGAAGAAGATGCTGCGCTGATTCCGTTATACCAGCAGGCGAGAGGGCAGTTAGTCAGACCTGGCGTCGAAGGGATTCAATATCATAACTTTGGTGCGACGAGTACGTATAAGTATGCATTTATCAAAGAATAACCTTCAACCGGAAAAAGCTTTGGGCTAAAAAACTGAAAACTTCTATTAGAAAGACTTGACCTCAGATGATTTTGCTTGTATTATACTACTTGGGCACCTTTAAGAAGGTCAGAAGTATTGAAGTAAATTCCAGCTCCCTATCACTTAAGATAGGGAGCTTTTGTTTTTTTAGGAAAAACAAAGTGGAGCCGTATCAAACTTCTCTCTACAAATCTATATTCAGAAAGGGTTTTTTTATATTATGACAAAATACATCTTTGTTACAGGCGGCGTGGTTTCTTCCATCGGAAAAGGAATTGTCGCAGCATCTCTAGGACGTTTATTAAAAAATCGCGGCTTAAAGGTAACGATTCAAAAATTCGATCCGTATATCAATGTGGATCCCGGAACAATGAGTCCTTATCAGCATGGAGAAGTTTTTGTCACAGATGATGGTGCCGAAACGGACTTGGACCTAGGTCATTACGAACGTTTTATCGATATCAATTTAAACAAGTATTCCAACGTGACCACAGGTAAAATTTATTCAGAAGTATTACGAAAAGAGCGCAAAGGGGAATACTTAGGCGCAACTGTACAAGTTATTCCGCATATTACAAATGAAATTAAAGACAAAATTATGCGGGCTGCGAGCTTAACAGATGCGGATATCATTATCACAGAAGTGGGCGGTACGGTAGGCGATATCGAATCCTTGCCATTTTTAGAAGCATTACGTCAAATGAAAGCAGAAGTTGGCAATGACAATGTCATGTATATTCATACGACCTTGATTCCTTACTTAAAAGCAGCCGGTGAAATGAAAACTAAACCAACGCAGCATAGTGTCAAAGAGCTGCGCAGCTTAGGAATTCAACCAAATATTTTAGTGGTACGTACAGAGTTGCCTGTCTCTCAAAGTACGAAAAACAAGCTAGCTCAATTTTGTGATGTAGCGCCGGAAGCAGTGATTGAATCACGCGATGTTGAAACATTATATTCCATTCCTTTAGCATTACAAGCGCAAAACATGGATCAAATCGTTTGTGATCATTTGAAATTGGATGTGCCGGAAGCAGAAATGACGGAATGGCGTGCACTGGAAGAAAAAGTACTGAACTTGAAGAAAAAGACCAGAATTGCGTTAGTTGGAAAATATGTTGAGCTTCCTGATGCCTATCTATCTGTCGTTGAAGCCTTGAAACACGCTGGTTTTGCTTTTGATTCTGATATTGCCATTGATTGGATTGATTCACAGGAATTAACGGCGGAAAATGTACACGATACCTTGCAAGAAGCGGATGGTATCTTGGTACCTGGCGGTTTTGGCGATCGCGGAGTAGAAGGTAAGATTGAAGCGATTCGCTATGCTCGTGAAAATGATGTACCGTTTTTAGGTATTTGTCTAGGTATGCAAATGGCTTGTGTGGAGTTTGCCCGTAATGTGGTTGGCTTGGAAGATGCAGGCTCAGCTGAAAATAATCCGGATATTCTAAACAACATTATTGATTTAATGTCTGATCAAGAAAATGTTGAGAATCTTGGCGGTACTTTACGTTTAGGGTTATATCCATGCAAATTGAAAAAAGGCAGCGTTACAGCTGCAGCATACGACAATCAAGAGGTCGTGCAAGAACGTCATCGTCACCGTTACGAATTCAATAACAAGTATCGTCAATTATTCGAAGAAAACGGCTTAGTCTTTTCGGGTGTTTCGCCGGATAATCGCTTAGTTGAGATTGTTGAATTACCGGATAAAAAATTCTTTGTTGGCTGTCAGTTCCATCCTGAATTAATTTCAAGACCGAACAGACCGCAGCAATTAATTAAAGCTTTTGTCGGTGCAGCATTAAATAATCAATAATAAAAATAAAAGAAAGTGAAGCAGCAGTTATCCTGTCGCTTCACTTTCTTTCTTTATCCTGAGGGCTTGTTTTCTTTGTCCTGACCTTCCTGTCCTCCAGAAGGTTGGGACGTGGAAGGTGCTGTATTATTATCAGGCGATTCGTTACTATCTATTGGCGTATTATTTGATGAGTTTTTCGTTTCTTCCGTTGGTGCTGATTGTTCCTCCGCTTGACTCTGCGTTGATTCTGTAGGAACAGAATCAGGAGTAACATTTGTCGGCGCTTCACTACTTGCCGGAACTGAGTATGATGGGTAAGTGGAAGTTCCTGTATACGCTGGTGTTGAATAATCTTCATCAGCGCCTTTGACATATAATTCATTTCCAGAACGAATCACAGTATCAGGCATGGTCCAATCATCGTTTGGCATATCTTTTGACATAAACTGCATCATTTCTCGATACACATCAGATGCTGTACCCCAGTATTCATAAGGAATAGGTGTTGTTCGTTCATTATAACCAGTCCAGACAGAAACGACATAGTGAGGCGTATAGCCGACAAAGGTACTATCCGGTGCAATGCTTGAAGCTGAAGAAGCGCCCATTCGCGCAAGATCGTCATCGGTATAGTTGGCTGTACCGGTTTTACCTGCTTGAATTAAACCGGGGATACCTGCGTTAAAGGCGGTTCCGCCTGTGATAACATCTTTAAGAATATCATTCATCATATAAGCGGTCGATTCTTTCATTGCCCGTTTACTTTGCGGAACGAAGTCTTCTTCCGAGCCATCTTGATAGACGATTTTGTTCACATAGTAAGGTTCATTATAGACCCCCATATTCCCGAAAGCAGCATAAGCAGCAGCTAGCTTCAAGGATGAAACGCCATATTTATAGCCATCAATATCAGCCGTATTACTTGAAATAGCATTGGCAGCCACCATCGTTTTAAATTCGATACCTAAATTCTTAAGAAATTCGGCGGATTTATCGCTGCCAACAGCATTAAAGGTTTGTACTGCAGTCGTATTTCTGGAATCCATAATTGCTTTTCTCATCGTTAAAGCACCGTAATATTGCATATCCGCATTTGTAACAGGAATGTTGGTTCCTTCATAGGTCGTCGGTTTGTCCATCATGATTCGTCCGGTTGAATAATTAAGATATTCAATCGCAGGACCATAATCAGCGATTGGTTTCATGGTAGAACCAACATCTCGGTTTACATTTAACGCTAAATTATTTCCAAGCTGTACATCATCTGGGATATTACGACCGCCGATTTGTGCCTTTACTTGTCCGGTTTTTACATCCATGACAGTAGAAGCTACTTGGAAGTCGGCATCCGGATAATTGACATACTGGTCAGTATTCACAATATCATAAAGATGCTTTTGTGCATCCATATCTAAGTTTGTGTAGATATCCAAGCCGTCTGTATAAGCATTTTTGCCACGTTTTTCAACTTCTGCAATGACTTCACGAATATAATTGTCAACGATTTTACGGTTTTCGTTTGTTTGTTTTAATTCTTGTAAGCCATCATCAATCGGTGTTGCTTTGGCTTCTTCATATTCTTTTTCCGTAATTTTGTCGTTTTCTCTCATTGTGTATAAAACGACATCACGTCTTTCTTTGGCTTTTTCCTTTTGTGTATAGGGATCATAATCGTTTGGCGCTTGAGGCATGCCGGCCAGCAACGCTGTCTGTGGCAAGCTTAATTCGGATAAGGGTTTGCCATAGTAGGTTTCAGCCGCCGTTTCCATGCCGTATAAGCCGTTGGCCATGTAAACCTTATTAATGTAGTAAGTCAGAATCTCTTCTTTTGATTTTTGCTTTTCCAATTGAACGGCCAACCAAGCTTCTTGCGCTTTTCGTTTTAAGGTTTGGTCTTCTTCTTTTGTAGAGAAATAAGAAAGTTTAATCAACTGCTGGGTTAGGGTACTACCGCCTTGTAGACCGCCGCCAGGGTTTTTAAAGTTTGAAAAGGCAGAGCCGGCAATTCGAATCGGGTCTACACCGCTGTGCTTGTAAAAACGCTTGTCTTCAACAGAAACCACGGCATCTCTTAATAGTTGAGGCACATCTGTGGGTTTGATCGTTTCACGTTTTTCGGCACCAAGCTCTTCAAAAACGTTTCCTTTAATATCGTAAAGCTTGGAAGAAACAGTAGCATTTAATTTGTCATCATCCAGCTTAGGCGCATCTTTTGCATAAGACCAAAAAAGAACACCACCTGCAGCTACGCCAATAATCCCAAGTGCGAATAAAGCTAAAAAGATTTTGAGTAAAATCCGTTTTTTCTTAGGCTTTTTATAAATGTTATTTCCTGAAGGGGGCTTTCCATTGCCGTTAGATGCGGCTCCGTTTCCGTGTCTCGAAGCGCGAGATCCTATTTCATCAGTTGTCATTGATCACAACTCCTTTTATTTGTTTGAATATGCTGTTCGATCGCATCAATATAAGGAATCCTAGGAGCAATTCCAAGCGTAATTTCGATGCCTTCTTTTTCGATCACAGCCATCGGTAATGATTTCTTTCCAGTACTTTCTTGTTCTGACCAATAAGTAACCAACTTTTCTCCGCTAAAAAAGAAACATCTGTTCAATGAAGAAAACCATAACAAAACAAAACAAATCCCTTGTTGTTCCAAACAGTGCTGAAAGTGGTTGATTTGGTGCTGATGGAAATTTTTAAAAGGAAAAGAGGTTTTGTTTTTCGTTTCCTTTGCTTCAAAATCTACATATTTTCCATTATAAACACCATTGTAATCGGTAGTGGAAGCTTGTCTGAAATAAGCTTCTTTAATAACTGCAGCACTTCGTTTAGGATAATCAACTTTCACAATTTGGACAGGCGTCGGTTTTTTGTGTACCACCGCTATGTGATGATGAAGGTAATAAGCATTACTTTTGTTGATTTCTTCTTCAAAATCCATACCTCTTTTACCAAATTGGATGGGCTTGCTTTTTTTTACTTGTTTTTTTGTTTTTTGTGCTTCATGATTAGTAAAGGGAGTACCGTTAGGGTAATGAAATGCCATTTCGATCACACTCCTAGCCAATATTATAACAAAAAATCATTATGAAAGAAAAGGAATGTCTATGGAAAACGTAAAAACACTTTATGTGTCTGGTTACAAAAGCTTTGAAATCGGGGTTTTTCAGGATAATGACCCTAAAATATCAGTTATTAAAAATATCTTAAAAAGAGAAATTACCACTTTTTTAGAGGAAGGTTTGGAATGGGTTCTTGTTTCAGGCAACCTAGGAACGGAGCTTTGGGCGGCAGAAGCAGTGGCGGAGTTGAAAAATGATTACCCGGAATTGCAGCTGGGAGTGATCTATCCATTTAAAGATTTCGGCAGCAATTGGAATGAAAAAAATCAGGCGTCACTGGCAAAAGTCGAACGTTTAGCCGATTACGTCAATTCTGTTAGTCACCAGCCTTATCAGAGTCCGGCGCAGTTAAAGCTGCATACGCGTTTTTTATTGGAACATTCCGGCGGCTGTCTGCTGATTTATGATAAAGAATATCCTGGTAAAACGCAATATTTCTTAAAAGATGCAGAAAAGTTTTCCGAACGTTTTCCCTATGAAATCCGCTTGATAACAATGGATGATTTACAAAACTCGGTGGATGAGTGAGAATCTAATTGATTTTTTACTGATTTTCCTATACAATAATGCTGTTGAACTATGAACTTTTATCTTAATCAAATAATGAAAGAAATAATGAGGTGTAAGTATGGCAAATATAGTCTACAGTCCCAAGGACATTTTACAAAAAGAATTTAAAACAAAAAAAATAGGCGGGTATGATCCTGTCGAAGTCGATGAGTTTTTAGATAATGTCATTAAAGATTATGAAGCATATAACAAGGAGCTTTTAACGTTACAAGAAGAGAACAACCGTTTGTTGGCTAAGTTAGATCAAGCTTCTAAGGTCCAACATGCAGCACCTCGCGGTAATCAAGAAATGCCTAAGAGCGCAGCTGTTACCAACTTCGATATATTGAAACGCTTATCTAATCTTGAGCGTGAAGTCTTTGGCAAAAAATTAGATGATACACCAACATCTAGTTCTATTTCTGGAATGAGCCATACGAATCCATATGAAAGCAACATGCATAGTTCTTATGATCGTGACTATGATCATTCAGAAACACGTAAATTTTAATTAATACTTACGTTTTGTAATTTTCGGGTGATCGCGGTTTGAATTTTTCAAGCTGAGGAAAGTCCATGCTCGCACAGACTGAGATGTCTGTAGTGTTCGTGCTTAGCGAAATCATAAGCTAAGGTATTGAATCCGGCTGGTTTGTTTTGTCTTTGACAGAATGAGCGGCTGGTGCAGGTAACGGCAGGAAAAATGACTAAGGCTTAGCTATGTCAAAGTACCCTTGAAAGTGCCACAGTGACGAAGCAATTTCGGAAACGGAATTGGTGGAACGCGGTAAACCCCTCGAGCGAGCAACCCAAACTATGGTAGGGGCGCTCTTCTAAAGGAAATGAACGAGTAGGAGAGGCAGAATTTTTCTGCAGATAGATGATGACCATTGAATCACTTCCCTGAGAGTGGTTCAATACAGAACATGGCTTACAGAAAATTACAAGTAATCAGGATGACCTTCCAACTTTGTTGTGAAGGCTTTTTTTTAAAAAATAATTCATTACGATGATTTGTTAAAAATAGAATAACCGGGCAAGTTAAATTGGGCTCTATTTCGTTTAGAATCAGAACTGTTTAGCTTGGGTTTAGAGGAGAAACAATGACAAAAGAGAAAACATTTAAGCTTGTGGCAACTGCGGCGAGTGGTCTAGAAGCCTTAGTAGGCAAAGAGTTACGTGATTTAGGGATTCCCTGTAATGTTGAAAACGGGAAGGCGTTATTTGAAGGAACGATGGAGACGATCGCGACAGCAAACCTATGGCTGAGAACTGCGGATCGCGTAAAAATTATTGTTGGAGAATTTGATGCTTTTTCATTTGATGAATTGTTTGAAAAAGTAAAGGCGTTGCCTTGGGAAGATTACTTGCCGATGGACGCTGAATTTCCGGTTGCAGGTAAATCAATCAAGTCGAAGCTCTACAGCACGCCGGATTGTCAGTCCATTACTAAAAAAGCGATTGTGAATCGCTTAAGAGAAGTCTATCATCGTCCTGCTACGGTTCCGCTAACGGAATCAGGTGCTTTTTTCCAGCTTGAAGTGGCGTTATTAAAGGACCACGTGACATTGACCCTTGATACGACAGGCCCAAGCTTATTTAAGCGCGGCTATCGTATTGAAAAAGGAGGCGCTCCTTTAAAGGAAAATATGGCGGCAGCCTTAGTGACATTAACAAATTGGCGCAAGGATCGTCCGTTTTATGATCCGGTGTGCGGCTCAGGAACCATCTGTATCGAAGCGGCATTAATCGGGCATAATATCGCTCCCGGATTCAATCGTGAGTTTGTCTGTGAAACATGGGACTGGTTTGATGCGGCGATTTTTGAGAAGGTTCGTGCAGAAGCGGAAGAATGTGCGGATTATGATATTGAGCTGGATATTATGGGTTCTGATATTAACGGCAAAATGATCGAGATTGCAAAAGCAAATGCTGAAGAAATTGGCTTAGGCGATTCTATTCAGTTTAAACAGTTAGCCTTAAAGGATTTTACTACGGATAAGCAGTATGGCGTTATGGTAGCCAATCCGCCTTATGGAGAACGTTTAGGGGAGGAAGAATCTGTTCGTAAGCTTTATAAGGAAATGGGTGAGGTTTTCCGTCCGTTAAAAACCTGGAGCAAATATATTCTAACCAGCGATTTAGCTTTTGAGCAATATTATGGAGCAAAAGCAACGAAAAAAAGAAAACTTTATAACGGTGCGCTAAGAACGGATTTATTCCAATATTGGGGAGAAAGACCGCCTAGAAAGCCACGCGAAGAGTAGGAGAAACCGCTATGAAAGAACAGGAATTTCTACAAGAAGTCAAAGAAATAGAATTACTTCAATCTGCTTTAGGATTGTTGGAGTGGGATAGCCAAACGGGGATGCCGGAAGCCGGTAGTGCTTTTCGTGGGGAAACGGTTGGTTATTTGTCCGGACTGGCCTTTGAGCGCAGCATAGGACCTAAAATTAAATCCGCATTATCCTATTACGATGAGCATCATGAAGAGTTGTCAGAAGTTGGTCTTGCCGTCTATACAAAGGTTAAAGAAGAGTATGAGCTGAACCAAAGCATTCCGGCAGAGCGGATGCGCAGCTATACTACTACGTTATCCAAAGCACACACGGCTTGGCTCAACGCTAGAAAACAGCAGGATTTTGCTGTAATGAAAAACGAGCTGACTGAGATCATTACTTTTTTAAAAGAGTTTATTCCTCTTTGGAAAAAGGCAGAAGCGACGAATTACGATGTCTTATTAAATCAGTATGAATCAGGAATGACGGTGGCCAAGCTGGATCAGATTTTTGAACAGGTTAAAACAGGGATTATGGAGCTTAGAGCTATCATCGCTGAAAAAGGGCAAGCACCGCGGACGGATTTTCTATCAAGAAGAGTATCAAAAGAGCAGCAAAAAACGTTTGTCACTGGCGTAGCGAAGCAGCTGGGCTACGATTTTGCTAAAGGTCGCTTAGATGACACGGTACACCCGTTTATGCTGGATTTAAATCGTAATGATGCCCGGATTACGACACGTTGGGATGAAACGAATGTGATGATGGCCGTTTTTGGCGTGATTCATGAAGCAGGTCATGGGATCTATGAGCAAAGTATTGATCCGAAGTATGATTATACGCCGCTATCCACAGGAGCTTCTATGGGGATTCATGAGTCTCAATCTTTATTTAATGAGATTATTATTGGCAGCAATAAAGCCTTTTGGCAAAAACAGTATCCCTTCTTTCAGCAATGTACCGAAGGAACGTTTGACGACATTGATTTTGACACTTTTTATGCATCTTTAAAAGAAACCAAAGCAAGCTTGGTCCGCATTGAAGCTGACAGCTTAACGTATCCGCTGCATATTATTATTCGTTATGAAATTGAAAAGCTGATTTTTAATGATGAGGTTTCAATCGAGGATTTGCCGCAAATCTGGAATGATAAATATGAAGAATATTTAGGTATTCGCCCTGAAAATGATTTAGAGGGGATTTTGCAGGATGTTCATTGGTCCGGCGGTAGCTTTGGCTATTTTCCTTCTTATGCCCTAGGCTACATGTATGCTGCGCAATTGTACCATGCCATGAGTAAAGAGCTGGATGTGGATCAGATATTGGCAGGTGAGGATTATTCACCAATTAAAGAATGGCTGACCAAGCATATTCATCAATATGGTGCATCCCGCAAACCAAATCAGCTGATTACAGAGGCAACAGGTGAGGCGCTGAATCCGCAATATTTGATTGATTATATGAAAGCTATTTATTATGATGTATATAAGATAAATGATTCATTGGGTCATGCGTAGGAAAGAAGGAACAGTCATGGTAACAATCAATGAATATTTAAAAGCCGGCGAAACAACCGTATCCAATCTAGTGATGGAAAATTATCAAAAGCTGGGCTTGACGGATGAAGAATTTTTATTTTGGCTGCAATTGTATCGACTGCAGGCCAAGGGAGATTTTTTCCCTAATTTAACTGATATCAGCGAAATCATGGGCAAGCCGATTGATGTGATTTATCAGTTGTTGAATCAATTAGTGACAAAAAGTTTCTTGAAAATCGAAACAAAGCAAAATGAGCAGGGACAGATGATGGATACTTACGATCTTCTGCCGATCTTTGAAAGAATTGCTTTGCTTAAAGAAAAAGAGACACAAGTACAACAGCAGCTCTCATCCGAGCAAACGATCAAAGAACTGTATCAAGGTTTTGAAAAGGAATTCGGACGGCAATTATCGCCAATAGAGCTAGAAATGATTGGGCAATGGCTGGAAGTCGATCAATATCAGCCAGAGCTGATTCGTTTAGCTTTAAGAGAAGCCGTTTTAAATCAAGCATATAGCTTAAAATATATCGACCGGATCCTTCTTGCTTGGGAACGTAAAAATATTACGACGAAGGAGCAAGTGGCACAAGATCAGCAACGACGAAAGCAAGCGCTGCTCCAAAAGGAATTGGAGCAACAGGAGCTTCACGAAGAGCCTTTGCCGAAAGTAACGTTGCATAATTGGCTGAATCCGGAAGATAACGAGTAGGAGGTAAGGATGCTATCTAAAGCAAAAACCATGGAAGCCCTCAACATCATGTATGAGATGTTTCCTGAAGCAGAATGTGAGCTGACACATAAAGATCCTTTTCAACTGCTAATTGCAGTGATTTTAAGTGCACAAGCAACAGACGTATCAGTGAATAAGGCAACTCCAGCTCTTTTTGCGGCTTATCCGACACCCGAGGCTCTGGCCGCTGCTCCGATTGAAGATATTATTCAAAAAATCAGAACGATTGGCTTATACCGTAATAAGGCGAAAAATATCAAAGCCTGTGCGCAGCAATTATTAGAAAAATTCAACGGCGAGGTGCCTAGAACTAGAGAAGAATTAGTCACACTTCCCGGTGTGGGACGAAAAACGGCAAACGTTGTGATGGGTGATGCCTTTAATGAACCGGCGATTGCTGTAGACACGCATGTCGAGCGAGTCTCTAAACGCCTGCGTTTTTGCAAATTAAGTGCTTCTGTTCTTGAGGTAGAGGCAACCTTAATGAAAAAAGTGCCAAAAGAATTATGGGTAAAAACCCACCATACACTGATTTTTTTCGGTCGCTATCATTGCTTGGCTCGAAACCCTAAATGCGAGATCTGTCCGCTGCTTTATATGTGTCAGGAAGGCAAAACTCGTATGGGGTTAAATCAGTAAAAAGGTTGTAGTAAAAGTGTTAATCACTTTTGCTACAACCTTTTTGTATTCGTTAACCAATTCCGATAACAAAATGAAGCAGCTTATCTGAATAAGTAGGCTCCTGCAAATCTGTTTTAATCGTTCGGTTCAACAAGCTTAATTGATCCGTTACAATCCCATCCACACCATAAAACATCATACGTGTCATCGTGTCCTCGTCATTAACGGTCCATGCGTAAACCTTTTTGCCATCCTGATGGGCTGCATTAATAAAATTCCGGTTTAAGGTCGTAAATTCCATTGTGAAAAAATCAACGGAGGCTACAGGGGGTCCCACAATATTAAACGGTAGAATGTAGCCAACATAAAAAGCCGGCTCCTTCTTTTTCAACTCAGTGACTGTATCAAACGTTAGAGATTGAATAATGTGTTTTTCTGCTAAAATTCTTGCTCGATATTTTTGAATAAAACGATCCAGCAAATCCGGACTATCCTGCGGCGTTGTTTTAATTTCAATTAAGAGCTTTTGCTTTAATTCCTGTGCCTTATTTAGATAATCATCGAATGAGCAAACGGCTTCCGTGATCCCATTTTCATGAACAGTCAACTTCGTTAATTCTGCTAAGGTTAGCTGATTGGGACGTTTGTTAACACCAGTTAAGCTTTTCAAATTAAAATCATGCATCACGACAAATTCTTTATCCTTCGTTTCTTGAATATCCATTTCAACATAATCTGGTTTTTCCAAGCTCGTTTTCGTTAATGCAGCAAGTGTATTTTGCGCACCATTACCGTTGTCAACGCCTCTGTGAGAAAGAGTGAGTGGTTGGCTTACAGAAGGATGGCTTAAATAATTTGTATTGTAGCTCCCTACACCAATACCAAAAATAATCGCAACAAACAGAAAGGTTCCAATCTTGAAGGCAGACCATTCTTTTTTAGGCCGTTGTTTTGTATACCACTGTGGTAAATCTGGCAAGAAGCCTTGATCGTTCATATAATCAATAGTGATATAGAAAACACCGACAGTCGTAAAGACAATATTTAACAACAAGAAAAACTGTAGTAACGTCATGGCAACCACTGCGCTAAGCAACGCATAATGAGGCATTAGCTCTTCAACAAGCGCTTGAACAATTAGAATTAAGGTAGAGCTAAGAGTAAATAACAGCAAAATACTACCACCAATAACAATAAACTGCCCTAAAATGCTGAAAAAACGTTTTTTAGTGGAAACCCAGCTTTCCTTAACTGCTTGCCGAAAGGGCACATCCCGTAAAATCATTTCCGGCAAGGCGAAAATCAGGCGAATCGACAAATAGAAAAAGAGCAAATAGCCAAGAACAACCAAGGCAATAATCGTCACTCGATTAGCAAAAATAAAGTCTAAAATGAATGCCGGAATTTTAATTTTCGCCAGCAAATCGGAATTAAAACCGAGACCGCCAAACGGCAGAATCAAAAAGAAATAAAAGAGAAAGAATAAGATCGTACTTAACCGAATTTTCTTTAACTGCAGGAAGGTGCCCTTTAGCAAGAGCGGTAAGGTTATCGGTACTTTTTTCTTGATAAAAAAGATACTTAACAGTAAAAAAGTATACTCAAAAAAAACCACAACGACCATTACTACCAAAACAGTCAATAGTGCGATTAAGACCCCAGGATGCTTGGCAAGAATTATAGGCAGCGTATCATAAGACAGATAATCAATTTTTCCTTGTCTTAAAATAAAGCGGGTCGTACTTGCTAAAAATGGCAGCAAAATAAAAAGCATAAAGCCGTGCATCAGCAAGACATCGCGGAAATACGCTGTTGTTCCGCCAAAAAAATCAATCATATTTCTAAAACTATTTTTTAAATATTTCATCTAAATCCGCCTTCGTTCAATTTAACTAAGAGAAACTCGCTTGTCTCTCTCTTTTTTCTCAAAAGTAGAGCGTAAGCTACAAGTCGAATGGACTTATGTCTCACGCTCCGCTAAGAAATTATAAAAAGTGCTGCATAAATTACATACCTAATAGACCGCTTAAAAATGTTCCGCCATAAATTAACGCTAGGCTATAAAGGAAGATAGATACTGGTTTTGCTAATAAAATAATCAATGTGAATTTTTTTAAAGACATTTTTGTTAATCCGGCCATTAAGCAAAGCGCATCATCGGGGGCTACGGGTAAAAAAATCGCTAAAGCAAATAGTCGTTCAAAGCGTTTTTCATTATCCAGCCAGCCGATATATTTGTTATATGTTTTATCATTGATTAAACTCAGAATAAAAGGTTTCCCGTACTGACGACCCAGTAGAAATATAATTACTGAACCGATGGCAATGCCGACATAGTTATAGATGAAGCCGGCAAAAGGACCGAAGATCAAGACACCGGCAGCACAACTAATACCGCCTGGAATAATCGGAACGACTACTTGAATGATCTGAATTAGTACAAACAAGATAGGTCCCAAAATTACTGAGTCACCGACTAACCCTCTCAAGGCATTTATATCTTTAAAGACTCCTAAACGGATAAAATAGATGATCACCACAATTGTAGCAATAAGACCTACGATTGAAATGCAGTTGATGATTTTTCTTGAAAGAGCGATGCTCATGTGTTTCATCTCCTTTTAAAATAACTATCTTTCTTTAGTATAAAAGCGTTTTATAGAATTTACCATTGTTTTTTCTTATTTTTACGAACAAAGTTGTAAGACGAATTTATATCATAGACATTATACGAAGAATGAAAATAAAAAACATCCAACTTTAGACTGAAATAAAAAGGATGAGTGCAAACTATTTACAATAGAGTATGAGAGGAATATAATAAATTTAAGGATTATGGCTTACCTAAAAAAAATATACTACAAACCTGATAATTGATAGATGAGGGATGGCTGATGAAAAAAAACAAAGAAGCAGAAAAAATGTTGAATTATGCAAATGGACCAAGTCTAGAAGAAATTAATAACACCGTTGATGTTCCCAAAAATGCCAGCTTTTGGCGTACCTTGGCTGCTTATAGCGGGCCCGGGGCTTTAGTTGCTGTAGGTTATATGGATCCGGGAAACTGGATTACCTCTATTGCTGGCGGTGCGGAATATAAATACACCTTACTAAGTGTAATCTTGCTGTCGAGCTTAATTGCCATGCTGCTGCAGGGGATGGCAGCCAAGTTGGGAATTGTCACTGGTCATGATTTGGCGCAAGCTACTCGGGAACATACGAGTAAAGGCTTGGGTTTTGTGCTGTGGATGATTACTGAGCTGGCTATTATGGCTACGGATATTGCTGAAGTGATCGGCGGAGCAGTTGCGTTACAGCTATTATTTGGTTTTCCATTATTACTTGGCGTTTTAATTACCACTTTTGATGTGTTGTTGCTTTTGCTTTTAACCAAATTAGGCTTTCGCAAAATCGAAGCGATTGTTGCTTGCCTGATTGCCGTTATTTTCTTTGTGTTCGCTTATGAAGTTGCTTTAGCTGATCCGATGATTGGCGAAGTGTTGCGCGGCTTTATTCCCGATCCTAAGATTGCTTCAGACAAATCGATGCTGTTTTTGGCATTAGGGATTGTCGGTGCAACCGTTATGCCTCATAATCTTTACTTGCACTCTTCCATTGCACAAGCTCGAAAATTCGATCGTAATGATGATTTGGAAAAGGCTAAAGCGATTCGTTTTACTATTTGGGATTCTAATATTCAGTTAACGATCGCCTTTATTGTGAACTGTTTGCTATTAATTTTGGGCGGCGCGTTGTTTTACGGAACGAATAGTGAGCTGGGGAAATTCGTCGATTTGTTTGATGCATTGAAAAACCCCGATATTGTGGGGAATATTGCCAGTCCGGTATTAAGTATTTTATTTGCCATTGCGTTGCTTGCTTCTGGTCAGAATTCAACCATTACCGGCACGCTTTCTGGTCAAATCGTTATGGAAGGCTTTATTCATTTGAAGATGCCGCTATGGATGCGGCGGGTAGTGACTCGTTTGTTGGCCATTGTACCGGTCATCATTTGCGTGATTCTCTATGGCGGTCAGGAGTCTGCGGTAGAGGATTTACTACTGTACACGCAAGTCTTTTTAAGTATTGCGTTGCCGATTTCGATTATTCCTTTAACGCTTTATACCAGTGATAAAAAAATTATGGGTAAATTTGCTAACCCGTTTTGGGTAAAAATCCTCGCTTGGATTATTGCCATTGTTTTAACGGCCTTGAATTTATTCTTGATTTATGGAACTTTGACTGGAATCAATGCATAAAATAAGCGCGGAAAAATGTCGTTCATTACAGAATGACATTTTTTATTTGCTGTAAAATGATAGAACGTAATAGTATTGGACTAATAGAAATGTTAAAATGGATAAGACAAAAAATTGAAATGAGGGCTTTAAGTGACTGACTATTTAAATGTAGGTAAAATCGTAAACACCCAAGGCTTAAAAGGCGAGGTACGGGTGATTTCTCAAACGGATTTTCCAGAGCTGCGCTATAAAAAAGGAGCAGTCTTAACATTATTCCAAGACAAAAAAGAACCTGTCGCTTTGACAATTAAAACACATCGTAAACATAAAAACTTTGATATCGTGTCTTTTGAAGATCATCCTTCCATCAATGATGTGGAAAAATATCGGGACGGCATCTTAAAGGTTGCTAAGGAGAATTTAACTGAACTGCCGGAAGATGAATTTTATTACCATGAAATTATCGGATTGACCGTTCTTGACGAAAATGGTCAGGAGCTGGGAAAAATCAAGGAAATTTTATCTCCGGGAGCCAATGATGTTTGGGTGGTTCAGCGACCAAAGAAAAAAGATGCGCTGCTGCCTTATATTGATTCTGTGGTTAAATCGATTGATTTAGAAAAAGGGCAAGTCTTAGTAGAAATTCCTGAAGGACTGATTGACGATGAGAATTGATGTATTGACCTTATTTCCCAAAATGTTTGAAGGACCGTTGGGTGAATCAATCATCGGCAAAGCGGTTGCCAAAGGGCTGCTCGACATCAATATATCTAATTTTCGTGATTATTCAGATCATAAGCATCAGGTTGTCGATGATTATCCTTATGGTGGCGGTGCGGGAATGCTTTTAAAGGTGCAGCCTATTTATGCGAATTTAGCAGACATTGAAGCTACTTCACCGACAACGAAAAAACGCATTGTTTTATTAGATCCGGCCGGTAAACGCTTTGATCAAAAAATGGCAGAAGAATTTGCTGAAGAAGAGCATCTTGTCTTTATTTGCGGCCATTATGAAGGCTATGACGAAAGAATTCGGACCTTGGTGACGGATGAGGTTTCTTTAGGCGATTATGTCTTAACCGGAGGCGAGCTTGGCGCTATGGTAATGATTGATGCGACGGTTCGCTTATTACCTGAGGTTTTAGGCAATGAGCTATCTGCGCAAACAGATTCGCATTCTACTGGCTTATTGGAGCATCCGCAATATACTCGACCTGCTGAATTTAACGGGATGAAGGTTCCAGAAGTTTTAACGAATGGAAACCACAAGCTGATTGCTGAATGGCAGCAAAAGGAATCATTGAGACGAACGTGGGAACGCCGGCCAGATATGCTCGAAAACATCGCGCTGACAGAAGAACAGCAGCAATGGTTAAAAGAAATACAAGCAGAATACGAAGAATAACGTGTAATTAAAGCGACAAAGGGGGGAAGAAAATGGTTGTACCAGCCAAATTAATTGATCAAGCAACTTGGGCACGCAAGGAGCATTTTGACTTTTTTTCACAGGGGCAAGGCTTGCCTTTGTATGATATTACCACTCAATTGGATGTCACGCATTTTTATCGTTATTGTAAGCAGGAGCAGCTTTCATTCTATTATGGTTTGATTGCTGCGACTACGCAGATTATGAACAGTATTGAAAATTTTCGCTATAAAATTCGCGGTCAAGACGTCTTTTTGCTTGATCATTTAATTCCCAGCTTTACTGATTTAAAGAAGGGCAGTGAGTTATTTCAGATTGTTACGCTGGAATATACGGGGACGCTGAAGGAATTTTCTGATACCGCGAAGATGGTCAGTGCGACTCAGCAGGATTATTTTCCATCTACAGAATATGAAAGAGACGAGTTGCTGCAGTTTTCCTGTTTGCCTTGGTTTTCATTTACCAATTTAGGGAATGAATTGAGCATGGATCGCGATGATTCAATTCCCAAGGTTACCTGGGGAAAATTTGAGCAGTTAGGAGAACGCTTGCTTTTGCCTTATTCTATTCAGGTAAATCATCGACTGGTTGACGGGTTTCATTTAGGCTTGTTCATTCAGCAGCTGCAGCATTACTTGGATACATTGATTGTTGAGTAAAGAAACCTTTGTTGGAATCAAGAAAAATTCCTTTACAGACATTTACAGCTATGTTAAACTATTTCAGTGAGTGCAATGCACTCAACTATTACGATATTCCGCTGTGGCAGGACCATAAGAATATTTGGAATGAGGAGAAAATAGAATGAATCCATTAATTCAAGAATTAACACAAGAACAATTACGTACGGATATTCCTGCGTTTCGTCCTGGAGACACTGTTCGCGTTCATGCGAAAGTTGTCGAAGGTACGCGCGAACGTATCCAGTTATTTGAAGGAGTTGTTATCGGACGCCGCGGCGCTGGTATCAGCGAAACTTATACAGTACGTAAAATCTCTAACGGTGTTGGCGTGGAACGTACTTTCCCATTACACACACCACGTGTTGCTCAAATCGAAGTCGTTCGTTATGGTAAAGTTCGTCGTGCGAAACTTTATTACTTACGTGCATTACATGGTAAAGCAGCTCGTATTAAAGAAATCAGAAGATAAGAAAGTCTCTGACTGTTTATCAAATTTCGAATGTAAAAAACCCTTGTTTCTAAGGGTTTTTTTGTTTTAGGTTCGTTTAGTAAAATCGTGCGTAGATTAAAATAATAGAAGTTGCTTTATTATTAACTCCATCACTTTTGTGATCACAGAGAGGGGAGCTGTCGATGTCTTTGAAGAAGCAACTAATCGAATTTGTGCAAACTTTGAATGAGATCCATCTGGATAAGCCGTTCAAGAAATTTCCGGATTATGAAGTATTTCGTCATAAGAAAAGCGGAAAGTGGTTTGGTTTAGTAATGACAGTTGAAAAAAATAAATTAGGAATGCAGGCTTTTGGTACAGTAGAAATGCTGAATGTAAAAGCCGATCCGGAAATCATTTCTATTTTAACTAAAAGCAACGGGTATCTGCCAGCATACCATATGAACAAGAATCATTGGATTACGGTGTTGCTTGACGGTACTGTAAAAGAAGAACAAATAAAAAAATTATTGCAGGATAGCTATGATTTAACGAAGTGAGCAACAAATTTAGGTGATGTTTGTTTTTATTCAAACAATTGTATAAGAGTAAGTTTTTATTTCTAAAAGCTTGCTCTTTTTTAGTTTAGTTATTACTTTTATCTTCTTACTGCTGATAGGGGATCAGATTGTTGAGTGGGAAATATTTTAAAAGAAACTCTTATTTGTAAGTGGGATTATTTGACTTAGAGTGAGGTTTAAGGTGTAAGATGATTTTAAAATGATAGGAGGAATAGTATGAGAGTATTAGTGATTGGCGCTAATGGTCAAATTGGACGGATTTTAATAGAAAAATTACAGGAGTTAGCTGATTTTACACCAATCGCCATGGTGCGCAAAGCAGAACAGGTTGAAGCTTTTCAAAATCAAGGAATCGAAGCTGTTTTGGGGGATCTAGAAGGCACGATTGATGAAATGGCCAGTCTGTTTCTTGCTAAAAAAGCTGATGCCATTGTGTTTACGGCAGGATCCGGCGGTAAAACTGGTGCGGATAAAACCATGTTGATTGATTTAGATGGTGCAGTTAAATCGATAAAAGCAGCTGAAAAAGCTGGTATTAAGCGTTATATTATGGTAAGTGCCTTCGGTGTGAATCATTGGCATGACAATGAAGTACCGGCAGGAGTCAAACAATTATCCTATTATAGTGCAGCAAAATATTACGCGGATCTGTTTGTAGAGGCTTCTTCTTTGGACTATACAATTTTACGTCCAACAAGCTTAACCAATGAACCTGAAAAGAAGCACATTGCCGTTGGAGAGCAGCTGCTTGAAAAAACGATTTCGCGTGCTGATGTGGCGCAAGTCATTATTGAAGCGCTAAAAAATGATCGAACAATCGGCAAAGCTTTTACGATCAGCAGTGGTGAACTAGTTATTGATCAAGCACTTAATGAGGCCAGATAAAGGGAATCGGACGTTAAATAATTTAACCTAAAAAATGACTGGAGTGACGAAAATGATAATAGCAGAAAATTATGTACTAGCCAATGGTCTTACTATTCCTAAATTGGGCTATGGAACTTGGATGATTCAAGATGACAAGGCAGCAGAAGCAGTGAAAAGTGCGCTTGATGTGGGGTATCGCCATATTGATACCGCTCAAGCATATGGGAACGAACGCGGCGTTGGCGAAGGAATTCGTGCGTCACAAGTAGACCGAAAAGATATTTTTGTAACCACTAAATTAGCTGCGGAAATAAAATCCTACGATGAAGCGGTAGCAGCAATTAATGAATCCTTGAAAAAGCTTGATATTGGTTATATTGATTTAATGATCATTCATAGCCCTCAGCCTTGGGATAAGTTCCGCGAAGGTCACTATTTTGAAGGGAATCTTGCTGCATGGCGTGCGTTGGAAGAAGCCTACAATGATGGCAAATTAAAGGCAATTGGCGTTTCAAATTTTGAACAGGAAGATATCGATAACCTGTTAACGAATGGCTCCATTAAGCCGATGGTTAATCAAGTGCTTGCCCATGTAAGTAATACGCCGTTTGAGCTAATTGATTATTGCCAAAAGCAAAATATTTTAGTGGAAGCTTATTCCCCAGTGGCTCATGGAGAAATCTTAAAGCATCCTGAAGTCATGAAGATGGCGGAAAAATACGAAGTATCTGTGCCACAATTATGTATCCGTTACTGCTTGCAGCTGGAATTATTACCATTACCTAAATCAGAAAACATGAAACACATAAAAAGCAATACCCTGGTTGATTTTGAGATTTCGGCTGCGGATATGGAAGCCTTGAAAAAGCTTAAACCGTTGGAAGATTATGGAGATTCCAGCAAATTTCCAGTATTTAGCGGGAAATAAACTCTTAAAGATTGAGTTGTGAATAAAAGCCCAATGCTTTTATCACAGCTCTTTATTTTTATTGTTATTAAAAAATGAGGGAAGGAAAAACTTGAAAAGCTAAAGCTAGAAAGTAACCTTATATGGCAGCAAATTAGTGTAAATCAATTTTTCTATTTTTCTGATTTCAAGGATTTTCTTTTAAGAAATAAGAGCTGATTTTGTTCGTTGATATCTTATGTACCACTCGATTTCCTGAATAAAACGAGCTTGACTCTTTAGTTGGATAAATTATAATCAGAAGAGAAGCTTGAATTGGAGGCGCTTTTATGAGTAGACGAGAAGAAATATTATTGTTTGTGAAACAGCAAAAAAAAGCTGGCACTTTTTCGGTTACGACTGCTGAGGTGTGCGAGCAGTTAGCTATTAGCCGTACAGCCGTTAGTCGAGAACTGAACCATTTAGTCAGAAGCGGACAAATAAAAAAACAAAGGGGCAAACCTGTTCGCTATTCGTATGCAGAAGACCTGTCTTCGTCACAGCTCAAAAAAGACATAAAAATGACAAAGGCGACTGTTTTAGACACAAAAATTGAAGCTTTGAAAAAAATGAATGCGTTTTCTGAATTCATTGGTACAAATGGTAGTTTAAATGCACAAATTAATTCTGCAAAAGCAGCGATTATGTATCCACCAAATGGTTTACATACTATTCTATTAGGTGCTACTGGGGTTGGGAAAAGCACATTTGCTAAGCTTATGTTTCAGTATGGTCAAGAGATTGGACGATTTAATCGTACTAGTCCTTTTATTCACTTCAATTGTGCTGATTATTCTAACAACCCGCAGCTGTTATTATCGGTTTTATTTGGTTATGTAAAGGGCGCTTTTACAGGTGCAGAGAATGATAAAGCAGGTGTTATTGAAAAATCAGATCAAGGTGTCTTGTTTTTGGATGAAATCCATCGTTTACCTCCGGAAGGTCAAGAAATGTTGTTTACAATTATTGATACGCAAAAATTTCGACGTTTGGGTGAAACGAACACTGCGCGAAAAGTAAATATATTAATTATTTGTGCAACGACGGAAAATATAAATGATACACTTTTGCAGACATTTAACCGTCGTTTTCCAATGGTTTTAACATTGCCGAATTTGAAAGATCGCAGTATGACTGAGCGGCTGCAGCTAATTGATTACTTTTTTTGTATTGAGTCAAAAAAAATGACACATGAAATTAAAGTTGCCAAAAACGTTATTGACTATTTAGCGAACTATGCGTGTCCGGGAAATATTGGTCAGCTAAAAAATGATATTCAAATTTTATGTGCAAAGGAATTTTCTCAAGCCATGCTTCAAGGGAAAAAGGAAATCTATATCACCGTTGATCAGCTTGAAACAAATGAAACTCTTTCCTTCAAAGATAATGCTTTAGTACAAGAGGCCAGCTATTTACAAGGGGAAAAACAGCGTTCCACACAGACCTTTTCCTTAATAACAGCAGAAGCGCTTAGTAATGAATCCTCGTTTTATCAAGCTGTTTTGGAAAGATATTCCACTCTGCTGAAAGAAGGACGTTCCTTAAAGGAAATCCAGCAAAAAATCCGTTCATTTATTGACGATTTTTTCGAAGTTGGCAACGAGACACAAGAAATTAAACAACCGATAAATAAAGGCATTGAAAAACTTGTGTCAAAAGAGATTTTAGCAATTGTCGAAAAGACGATGAAAGTAATTTCTAAGGAACTCAAAGTGACCAATGATCCTCATGTAACTTATAATTTGGCGCTGCATATTGAAGCGTTGACTTTAAAATTACAGACGAATCAAATTCCTTATCATACGAAAAAAATCATTGAGACGACTTCTGCAACGAAATTTAAAAAATATGCTGATCAATTGAGTGCTGAAATACAAGAGAAGATTGGGATTCAAATTCCATTGGAGGAGCAGGAAATAATTGAACTATTTCTAGCAACAATTTATCAAAATGTCCGGCAGCATCCAATTGGTATTTTGATTTTGATGCATGGGCGAGGAGTGGCGACTAATCTGGCGAAAATGGTGAATGAGTTGCTGGGAGTAAATCATGCAGAAGGCTTGGATTTTCCTTTGGAGGAAACAATGGAACCGATTTATACAAAAGCGGTAGCTGCGGTTAAAAGAATCAATAACGGATCAGGTGTTTTATTGTTAACAGATATGGGATCTTTTGCAACCTTTCCGGGGAAAATTACTAAAGAGACTGGAATTGAAATTTCGATGATCGATAATGTGACCTCGCCAATTATTATTGAAGCCACCAGAAAGGCTTTGTTTGCAAATCTAGAAATTAAGCAGCTGGTAAGTGAATTACTCGAAGAAAATACTTATTATCTGGGAAATCGAAGAGGAAGAACTATCTTCGACCATTCTAGCCGAAGACTGATTAAAAATAAAGATCATCTCTTTTATAATTCGTTGGAAAAGAGCGTCACCTTTTTAAATGTCTACAAAGCGACAGAAGCTTTAGATGAAATCCTAATATCACTTGCGCAGCGATTGGAATTCGAAATTATTGATACTCTGGTTATTAAATTTCACTTTCATTGCCTCGGTATGCTGGAACGGTCTATTCGTCAAGAGAGTTTGTCTTTTACTGTTAAGGTAGCTGAAAAGGATAGTATTTTTCAAGTGGTAAAAGCAGAGATGAGCTTAGCAGAACGGGTATTTGGTACCAGAATTTCTGACAGCGAGCTGCTTTACATCACTAAAATTATAAAAGGCTTTTTGTAAAAGGATCTGTTACAGATAATCTGTAACAGGTCTTTTTTTGTTCTGCACACATAAAGTATGGTAAAAACTGTGACATTTAAGTTGTTACACATTGGCCTGTCTTTTTATTCGTGCTGATTATTATTGCTTTTTATGTGTGTGCGTTGTTTTGGCACATAATTTGCTTTATATAAAAATGAAAAGAAAGGGTGAGGATATGATAGGAATATTAGTACTAAGCCACGGTAGTCTTTCAAAAGGTATTGTTGAAAGTGGCAAGATGATTGTCGGCACAAATGAGAAAGTAGATTTTTTAGGACTCTACGAAGGCGACAATATTGATGAGTTTTATGATCGGACAGCTAAAAAAATCAAAGAATTAAATGACGGATCGGGGGTTTTAGTTTTTTCAGATCTTTACGGAGCAAGTCCTTTTAAAGCAACTGCATATTGTGTGAAAAAGCTTCCGGAGGTTGATTATCGCTCTATTTCTGGTGTTAATTTTTCAATGTTTATCGAAAGCGTTTTAATGAGAGAAGCAATGGATTTAGATGAGTTGACTATTCACATTCTCAAGACAGGGCAAGAAGGCATCAAAGAATTATTTACAGAAGCAAAATCACTTTCTAAGGAGGAACCATTATGAGAAACATCGTATTTACCCGCATTGACGACCGCTTAATTCACGGACAAGTGATGACCGCCTGGGTACACGAAACTAAAGCAAATGAAATTGTCATTATCGATAACGAAGTTGCTCAGGACGACTTTTTAAAGATGATTATGTCGTCATCAGCGCCTACAGGCATTAAGGTTTGTATTTTCACAGAAACTGAAGCCATTGACTATTTATTGCAAGAACCAGACAGTAATAAAATTATTATTTTGGCAAAAAATCCTGCGGTTATTAAAAAAATTGTCGAAGGAGGGGTAAAAATTGACGCTTTAAATGTTGGTGGCATGGGAGCTCGCAAAGATCGTTCGCAATTGTATCGCAACATTTCTGTAAGTGATGCTGAACGGCAATGTTTTAGAGAGTTAAAAGAATCTGGAATCAATGTATATGTGCAAGTAATACCTGAAGAAAAGAAAGTGACGATTGAACAATATTTATAGTAAGAAGGAGCGAAAACAATGGAAATTAATCTTTTACAGGCGTTGTTAATTGGACTTATCTATTATTTAAGTGTGAATGGTACGCCGTGGTTAACCTTACTCGGAAGTACCGTATTGGCGCGTCCATTAATTTGCGGAACCTTAGTTGGTTTGGTGTTAGGGGATGTTGTGCAAGGCTGTATTATTGGCGCGGCGATCAGTCTTCCTTATTTAGCCTATATTTCAGCTGGTGGGACAGTGCCAATGGACCCGGGCTTAGCGGGTACTTTGGGAACGGCCCTAGCTATGGCGGCTGGAGCATCACCGGAAGTTGCTGTATCAATGGCAGTACCCATTGGTTTATTAGGAACGGTTATCTGGATTGCTCATATGACGGTTGACATTTCATTCTTGCATATGATTGATAAGGCAGCAGATGATTTAAAGCCGAAAAAAATTGATCGTATTCAAATGTTTGTACCACAAATTTTCTTACTGTTGATCTCAGTTATCCCCGTTTTTATTATTGTTTATTTCGGTTCAGGAGCGGTGAAAGATATTTTGGATGCGTTGCAAGGCAAGCCACTCCATGTGTTGGAAGTTATAGGCGGCGTTTTACCGGCATTAGGGGTAGCGATGATTTTGAAATCAATTATGACTAAAGATACTGCCGTCTTTTATTTCCTTGGTTTTGTATTAGCCGTTTACTTAAAATTACCAATAATTGCTGTGTCGATTTTAGCCTTTATTGTTGCCTTTGTCTATACACAGCTATTTTTCAAAACCAATCAAGCTTAAGGAGGGTTTATCAAAATGGAAAAAGCAGAAACTACAAAATTAACTAAAAAAGAAATAAAAAGAAGTTTTTGGCGCTGGACGTGTTTTTCTCACTCCAACTATAACTATGAACGCATGCAATCTTCCGGCTTTTTACACGCGATGTTGCCGGTATTAAACAAGCTGTATAAAGATGACGATACAGCTCTACGGGAAAGCTATCAGCGTCATTTAGAATTTTTTAATACTGAACCGCATTTTGGCGGGATTATCGGTGGTTTAACCATCGCTTTAGAAGAAGAAAAAGCTAGTGGTGCACCAATCACCGGAGATGCCATTAATTCAATCAAAACGGGTTTAATGGGACCTCTTGCTGGTATTGGCGATACATTGTGGCAAGGAACCTTAGTACCAATCTTACTTTCAATTGCCATTAGTATTGGGGCGGAAGGAAATATTTTTGGACCAATCTTTTACATTGTCTCTATGTTCGCCATTATGTTGGGAATTGCTTATTATCTTTGGATGCAAGGCTACAACTATGGTAAAGAAGGCATTCAAAAGCTAATGAACGGTGATTTGCTTAAAAAAGTAATGCTGGGTGCCAAAATCATGGGTGGTGTTGTTATTGGAGCCTTGACTGCCAACTATGTCAATCTAAGCACTAGCTTAGTATTCAAATTTGGTGATTTAAAACTTAATGTTCAAACGGATATTCTCGATAAATTGTTAGCGGGAATGCTGCCGTTAGCAGTAACCATGATCGCCTTACTTTGCTTAAATAGAAAAATGAAATCAACCCTGGTCTTGTTGATTTTAGTATTCATTTCAGCAGTTGGTGCGATTGTCGGAATTTTTTAAAAGAAAGGAAGCTTAGAAGATGACTGAAACATGTAAAGCAGCAATTTTTACTGGAACAAACAAATTAGAGGTACTCGATATTAAAAAACCAACGCCTAAACCAAATGAAGTGCTGGTAGAGTTGAAAACTTGTGCCTTATGCACTTGGGAGCAGCGTGTATACCAAGGAATCAATCAAGTAGATTTTCCTTTTATTGGCGGTCATGAGGAAGCCGGTATTATTGTCGAAGTGGGAGCAGATATTGACCCGAAACTTTGGCAAGTAAATGATCGGGTAGTAGTGGGTTTATTGACTTCTTGCGGCGAGTGCGAAAATTGCCGTATTGGTGAAGAAGGCAGTTGCGAGAACTTCAATTATGAAAATCTAGTTGGCGGCTTGGATACTCGCGGAATGGGCGGTCTTTCTCAATATTTAGCAGTGCCAGTGAGTAAATTATTTAAGATTTCCGACAAATTAAGCTATGAAGAAGCCGCGTTAACGGAACCCTTATCTTGTGTGGTGCACAGTGTGGAAATAGCCAATATTCAATTTGGTGAAACGGTAGTAGTGGTAGGTGCGGGTATTATGGGAGCCTTTCATGCGGTTTTAGCTAAAAATAAAGGAGCTCGTGTCATTGTTATTGAGCCTAACGAAAAACGTTTAGCCCTTTTAAGAGAATTAGGATTTACAGAATTAATCAATCCAACTCAGGAAGACTCCGTTTCTAAGGTCAAAGAGTTAACAAATGGAAAAGGAGCTGATGTCATTTTGAATACAGTAGGTGTGTCCAAATTAGCAGAGGAATCTGTTGCAATGAGTGCCTTGTATGGTCGAGTTGTTCTTTATAGTTCTTATCATCCTGATACTCCGATTGCGCTTAGTCCGAATCAACTACACCGCCGTATGACCAAGGTGGTTGGCAGTGCCAATTCAAGTACGCGGGATTTTATCACAGCGATGAAATTATTAAATGAAGGTATTGTAGATGTGAAACCATTTATTGCAGGAAGCTATCCTTTATCAGAGGTGGTAGCTGGCATGGAAGCAGCGATTTCACCAGATTCATACCGAATTATCGTTGATATGAGCGCGGAGTAAGCCGATGATTTATACTTGTACGTTAAATCCAGCGATTGACTTATTTATTTCTACGCCAACATTTTCGCCTGAACAAGTCAATCGTACTAGTCGTTCAGAATTAATTCCAAATGGCAAGGGCATTAATGTGTCATTCATTTTAAAGGCTTTAGGACATGCTAATACTGCGCTAGGTTTTTTAGCAGGCTATATGGGGCGTTTTGTTGAAAATGGTGTGGATCAAGCGGAAATTGGCACTGATTTTATTTTTGTTGAGGGAGAGACGCGGGTTAATGTGTTTACTTTTGATGAGCAAACAGAGCATGAGTATAAATTAGTCAATCCTGGCCCTGTAGTTGAAGAAAAAGCGCAACGATTATTGTTAGAGAAAATTTCCAAAATGAATGCAGGAGACTTGCTGCTGCTTTCCGGCAGCAATCCGCCAGGTATTCAAGATCAATTACTGGTTAAAATTGCTCAGCTTTGTAATGAAAAGCAAATAAAATTTGTACTGGATGTCAGCAGTCCAATTGTCAAAGAATGTGCCAACTATCAACCCTATTGCATTAAGCCAAACGAAACGGAATTAGCTAGCTGGTTTGACAAAGAAGATCTTTCTATACCGGAGCTGGTCGTATTGGCAGAGCAATTGATCGAAACAGGCGTTCAGCAAGTGCTGCTCACGATGGGCGGCGAGGGTGCGCTATTGATAACCTCTGATAGACTCATCCAAGTCACAGCACCTAAGATTAAACCTATTAATACCTCTTGCGCAGGAGATACTGTTTTAGCAACCTATATTGGTAGTTTGTTAGATGGGGAAGATGAACTGGCTGCTTTAAAGAAAAGTGTTGCCGCTGGAAGCTCGACTGCTCAAGTAGCAGGATTGACAGATTTTTCTGATGTAGATGAATTATTAAAAGATATAAAAGTCATTCAAAATAGTAACAGAACAAACAAAAGGTGAGGTTGGAATGAAAAAAATAAGTAAAGAAAAATTTTCAAGACTAAAAAATTTAGTTGACGAGCGTGGGATTATAAGTGCTTTGGCCATTGACCAAAGAGGCGCTTTAAAAAAAATGATTGGTCGCTATCAAACGGCAACTGATCAAAATATTATCCAGCTAAAAAAGTTGGTTTCTCAAGAATTAACACCTTATGCTTCAGCTATTTTGTTAGATCCGGAATATGGATTGCCGGCTAGCCAACTGAGAGACTCAGCTTGCGGCTTACTGTTAGCTTATGAAAAAACGGGCTATGATGCAACAACTTCAGGACGTTTGCCAGATAGTTTGCCCGTGTGGTCAGTGAAACGCTTAAGAGAAGCGGGGGCCGATGCCTGTAAATTTTTGCTTTATTACGATGCAGATGAATCTGCTGCTATTAATCATCAAAAACAGGCGTATATTGAACGAATTGGCTCTGAATGTTTGGCAGAGGGCTTACCTTTTTTCTTAGAAATTCTATCTTATGATGCTAACAATTCAGACAATCAGTCCCTAGAATATGCAAAAGTGAAGCCGCATAAAGTTATTGAAGCGATGAAGGAATTTTCAAAACCAGCTTATAACGTAGATGTATTAAAAGTCGAAGTTCCTGTAAACATAAATTTTGTAGCAGGCTTTGGTGAAAAGTCAGTATATACAAAAGAGCAGGCACAAGCTTATTTTGAAGAACAAAGTAATGCTACGGATGTACCATTTATTTTTCTAAGTGCCGGCGTTAGTGCTAAATTATTTCAAGAAACGTTAAATTTTGCGAGGCAAGCTGGCTCAACATTTAATGGTGTTTTATGCGGGCGAGCGACTTGGGCAAATGTCATTGAACCTTATGTACGAAACGGTACTTCTGATGCTGTGGCATGGCTACAAAATCACGGAAAACAAAATATTAAAGAGCTGAATGCAGTTTTAAAGACAACGGCTTCTTCAATTTTTGACAAAATAGATTTAATATAAACAAAAAATTATTTAGAAATATCACACCAACAATCGTTTATAAAAAAAGATTGTAGTTAATTTCTTGTAGAAAAGCTGTTAAAGCATATGGTAAACTAAAAAGAAAGCCTACGTAAATAACTTTCTTTTTCATTTTTGGTGCGAACCCTAAGTGCACATAAAAACTCTGGGGGATTCGCACCAAAAAAGTACAAAAAATTGACTAAAAGCACTCTTTTTTCTCATCGAATCTTAATTTATCGCGAGAAAATAGTTTGATTTATATTGGATTTGGCATAAATTTATGCGAAATCACGGTCTCACTCTGTTTAGAGTGAGTGGATTGAAATGCTAACGATATCTAAAAATACTGATTTACCATTGTCTCACTCTGTTTAGAGTGAGTGGATTGAAATAGCCATTAAGATTTTTAAATCGTCTAAATTTACTAAGTCTCACTCTGTTTAGAGTGAGTGGATTGAAATGTTCTTAATCCTAAAGATGGAATATCCGAAACTGTCTCACTCTGTTTAGAGTGAGTGGATTGAAATCTCAAAAGAGAAAGATGAGTTCGAACGAGCTTACAGTCTCACTCTGTTTAGAGTGAGTGGATTGAAATTTTCCCAAGCCTCGCTACTCATACCGATGCACAAGCGTCTCACTCTGTTTAGAGTGAGTGGATTGAAATAAAAGTCCGTCAATTGATTTTAGTAACGGCGTAAAAGTCTCACTCTGTTTAGAGTGAGTGGATTGAAATTCTCCCATATATCCCTTGTCGTACATAATCTTAGTCTCACTCTGTTTAGAGTGAGTGGATTGAAATTCAGTATTAGCAGGAGTTGATTAAATGGCTCAAAGTCTCACTCTGTTTAGAGTGAGTGGATTGAAATATTTGCTCGTAGATTGATTGTTCTAATGTATTATCAGTCTCACTCTGTTTAGAGTGAGTGGATTGAAATAATAAAATTTTTGTTAGCCATAAAAGCAATATGTCGTCTCACTCTGTTTAGAGTGAGTGGATTGAAATGATGGTCAAGCCCACGCTCATTGCACCAATCAACTAGGTCTCACTCTGTTTAGAGTGAGTGGATTGAAATCTGCCAATTTGAACCGGAGCCATCATTAACAACGTCTCACTCTGTTTAGAGTGAGTGGATTGAAATATCTTTGTACTTGGGTAATGCTGCTTTGAGCCCTGTCTCACTCTGTTTAGAGTGAGTGGATTGAAATCAACAAAACCTTTTTTTATATTCAAAGGGATTTCTGTCTCACTCTGTTTAGAGTGAGTGGATTGAAATCAAAATATGAACGCATCAGTTGAACTTTATTGCCGTCTCACTCTGTTTAGAGTGAGTGGATTGAAATGGGACAAAAGCAGCTAGTAAAATGGTTGATGCCAGTCTCACTCTGTTTAGAGTGAGTGGATTGAAATTCATTTTTGGTGGTAAACACTAGATTATCATCCACGTCTCACTCTGTTTAGAGTGAGTGGATTGAAATGTCAAGTCCTTGTGCTAGTCGTTCAAATTCCTCGTCTCACTCTGTTTAGAGTGAGTGGATTGAAATGTTGGTAATAATCCAAGAGGTGAATTAACTAACGGTCTCACTCTGTTTAGAGGTGAGAGGATTGAAATTTCTGTGTTTTTTTGTAGGAAGGAGGTTTCTATTGTCTCACTCTGTTTACAGTGAGCTGATGTTTTCTTTTCGTCTATAAACAAATAGAGTCTGAAACAAACTAATCCGTTTGTTTCAGACTCCTTTTTTATGTGAATCAGTTAGTAGTCGACTCTTTAATTGCCACATTGTTGTCTAATATTCCACTTTCGTTTTTCAAAACCAGTGTTCCAGAATTCGGATGAAGAGTTAAAACAAGTTTTCCTGTTAAAAAGATGGCATCATAATCCGAGGTATAAACTTGGTAATCTTTATTAGCAATGCGTTTTGTAAAAGGATCAATTGGTTCGTTTGTCGGTACAATTAAAAAGCGATCGCCGATAAGACAGCAGCCTTCTGCTGAAGAATAAGGATTGGAGCCATCGTTTAAGATTAACAAAAATGAAGTATCGTTGTGTAACTTGGTTATCAGCCTCTGTTGTGCTGGTTCAGTGATGGTTAGTTCCATTGAAAATCAGCTCCTTTTCTAAAAGTATAAATAGTAAGCCTTAATTTGTAAACTGAGCAAGCTTGCAAGATTAGCGCCTTATGGGTCACTTGTTTAATTGCTGGTTTTACTGGTAAAAAAGAGAAAACTTTATTCTATGCTTTTTAGGCATAAAAGAAGGTTCAATTAAGTATTATACTTTTTTCGATGAGCGCAGTACTATGAAGCTATCCAATGAGAGAAGGTGAGGCTATGCCCGTTGTGGTGTATTTTTCCAGAGCACAGGAAAATTTGGTAGACGGCAGTATGCAAAATCTTGTTACCGGTAATACGCAATGTCTTGCTGAAAAAATCGCCTGTCAACTGAATTGTTCCACTTATGCGCTTGAACCTGTGGCACCTTATCCGAGGAGATATAAAGAAACTTTGATAAGGGCAGAGCTGGAAAAGGGAAAACAGCTGCTACCAGAGATCAAAGCACTGCCGCATGATTTCTCTGATGAGTCAGTGATTTTTTTAGGTTTTCCAACTTGGTGGAGCAGCTATCCATTGGTCATTGACAGTTTTTTAAAGCAGTTATTACTGACCGAAAAGCAGCTGTATCCCTTCTGCACTCACGAGGGCTCCGGCTTTGGCGAAAGCTTAATCGTCTTGAAAAAACGCTATCCGACGGCCTGTGTGAAAGTCGGTTTGCCGGTACGAGGGTCACGTGTTATGAAAGCAGATGAAGCAGTTAAAAATTGGTTAAGACACTATTATTGTGAAAAAGAAAGGAAGTAAACGAGTATGGCAAAAAAACAAACAGCAGGTAGAGATCAATTAGGCGCCTTTGCACCGAAATTTGCTGCATTAAATGATGATGTTTTATTTGGAGAAGTCTGGTCACGAGAAGCAGAATTAGCACCGCATCAAAGAAGCTTAATTACCATTTCAGCCTTAATAGCAGGCGGCAACATTGAACAGTTACCTGCACATCTAAAAATTGGTAAGCAAAATGGCATTACACAAGAAGAAATCGCTGAGGTCATTACTCATTTGGCTTTTTACGTGGGTTGGCCAAAAGCTTGGTCGGCATTTAACCTAGCAAAAGAAATATACAACGATTAATAAAAGGGGAAAAAATCATGGCTAAATTTGAAGAAATTAAAAATGGAGTTATTTTTCCGGTCGGAGCGAAAAATGATGCTTATGCGCAATATTTTATTGGCCAAAGCTATTTGGAAATGCTGGCAGCAGCTCCCAATGGTTCCGTAAATGTTGGTAATGTCACCTTTGAACCTGGCTGTCGTAATCATTGGCATATTCATCATGATGGCTATCAGCTACTGTTGGTGACTGGCGGAGAAGGTTGGTATCAAGAGGCTGGACAAGCACCGCAATTTCTAACGGCTGGTGACGTGGTAATTATTAAAGAAGGCATCAAGCATTGGCATGGCGCGACAAAGGAAAGCTGGTTTGCCCATATTGCTATTACTGCCGGAACCTCAGAATGGTGCGAGCCTGTAACCGATCAAGAATACGACCACTTAGAAAAATAAAAATTAAAGTAAAAAATATTTTTTGACCCTTGACTTAGAGTTGACTTCAAGGAGTATGATAGAAAGGTAAGAAAGGGGCAGTTTTATGTTGTTAGAAAAAATTCAAAGTCCGCAAGACGTAAAAGGTTTAACGAAGGCAGAACTACATACACTTGTGGCAGAAGCGCGAACAGCTTTACTTCAAAAAATCAGTCATCATGGCGGTCACAGTGGGCCAAATTTAGGCGTGGTTGAAATGACTGTGGCTCTTCATTATGTATTTGATTCACCAGTAGATAAATTTATTTTTGATGTATCACATCAGTCTTATATCCATAAGATGTTGACAGGACGCGCACAGGCATTTCTTGACGGCGCACATTATGAGGATGTTTCCGGTTATACCAATCCTAAAGAAAGTGAACATGATTTATTTACAGTCGGTCACACCTCCACGTCACTTTCCTTAGCAAATGGTGTAGCTAAAGCCCGTGATTTAAAAAAAGAAAAGGGCAACGTAATTGCTGTGATCGGTGATGGCTCATTATCGGGAGGCTTGGCTTACGAAGGGCTAAATAATATCGTAGAACAAGGAACGAATACAATTGTGATCGTCAATGATAACGATCAGTCGATTGCCGAAAATCATGGCGGAATTTATGACAATTTACGTGCCTTGAGAGAAGCAAACGGGAAGGTTGAGCATAATTTTTTCAAAGCACTCGGTTTTGAGTATTATTATCTTGATGCCGGCAATGATTTGACTGCTCTGATTGACCTGTTTGAGCAAGTGAAAGATGTTGAGCATCCTGTTTTACTTCACGTGCATACCATCAAAGGAAAGGGCTTCAAGTTCGCTGAAGAAAACCGTGAAAAATTCCATGCAGGGGGTCCTTTTAGCTTAGAAACCGGCGATTATCTAGGTGCTAATGGACAAATGGAAACTTATAACAGTATTACGACCGATTTCTTGCTGAAAAAAATGGCCGCTGATCCTAAAGTAGTTGCTGTAAATGCTGGTACTCCCATGGTTCTCTTTAATGCAGAGCAAAGAAAAAAAGTCGGCAAGCAATTTGTTGATGTAGGAATTGCCGAAGAACAGGCAGCTACGATGACGGCTGGACTCGCTAAAAATGGTGCAAAGCCAGTTTGGGCTGTTTTTTCAACCTTTATGCAGCGGAGCTACGATCAAATTTCTCATGATTTAGCCTTAAATGATTTGCCGGGAACAATTCTGGTCTATTCCGCATCTGTAAATGGTATGAATGATGAAAGTCATATAGGTATATTTGATATTCCGTTTTTAAGCCATATTCCCAACTTAGTTTACTTAGCGCCGACTTCAAAAGAAGAGCATTTGGCTATGCTTGAGTGGTCGATTGAACAATCAGAGCATCCCGTAGCGATTCGCGTACCGGTAGGGCCAGTAAAAGAAATTGGCTATAAGGATACTACAGATTATGGCAAACTTTACAAAAATCAAGTAAGGCAAGCGGGAACCAATGTTGCTCTTATCGGCATCGGTAATTTTTATCATTTAGCAGAAGCAGTCGCTGAAGAGTTGGCTGCAAAGCATGATATAAAAGCTACCTTAATTAATCCCAAATTTATCTCTGGACTAGATACTGCGCTGCTTGATCAATTAGAATCAGCCCATCAAGTCGTTGTGACACTAGAAGATGGTATTCTGGATGGCGGATATGGTCAAACCGTGGCCAGCTATTTAGGCAATTCTGGGCTTAAAGTTCAAAATTATGGTTTAGACAAAGCTTTTCACGACCGCTATAAAACCGCGGAACTATTAGAAGAAAACGGGCTAACGGTTGCCAATATCACGAATAACATTATCGCAGCCTTATAATGAAGTAAATGTAAACTATGAAAAGCTGTTTCAAGCGGTTTTTTCATAGTTTTTTTGTTTTCTTTCTCAGAAATCGGCTAAAAGTCCTATATGAATGACGAATCAATTCTGATAAGGTAAAATAGAATCAGCAATTACTGGAGGAAAAACAATGGCGAAGATAATGATCGTAGAAGACGAAGCGACGATACGTGAACTAATCAGCGAAGAATTACAAAAGTGGCAGTTTGACACCTTTGGCACAACGGATTTTAATCAAGTGCTGGATGACTTTCAACGAGAAGAGCCTCAATTGATTTTAATGGATATTAATTTGCCTGTCTTTGATGGCTATTACTGGTGCCAAAAGATTCGGGAGGTTTCCAAGGTGCCGATTATTTTTATTTCCAGCCGCAATACCAATATGGATATGATTATGGCGATGAATATGGGAGCAGATGACTTTGTCACTAAACCATTTCAAGTGGATGTGCTAATCGCAAAAATCAACGCCTTGCTGCGCCGTTCTTATAATTACTCAGAAGTGGGCAGTGAAGTAATGACACACAACGGCATCACGCTGAACGTTGACAATGGAAGCATGGAAATTAACGGTGAAGTCATAGATTTAAGTAAAAATGAATACCGATTATTGTATATTTTAATTAAAAAGCACGGGAAGATTTTAACGAGAGAAAAGCTTTTACGGGCTTTATGGGAGGATGAGCGGTTCGTTGATGATAATACCTTAACAGTCAACATCAATCGTTTGCGCAAAAAAATTGAACAGGCGGGGATTCAAGGCTATATTGAAACCAAGGTTGGACAAGGCTATATCGTCCCTTAGAAAAGGAGCAGCGTATGACATTTTTTAAATATTTAAAGGATCATTGGCTGTTATTGATCGGCTGGTTCTTTTTTATTGGCGTGACTTGTTTTGTTTTGTGGCTTTCGCCTGATATGGTGATTAATTTTTCAGTGATCGGGTATTTGATCTTATTGCAAAGCTTGTTTTTACTTTTATTTTTAACGATTGATTATTCATTAAAAAAGCGTTGGTGGCAGTCGTTGGATCTTTCCGATCAGCCGCCATCCCTGCAGCATTATCTGAGTGAGGCAACTAATGAATCGGAAAAGTTAGCACAAGACTATATCAACGGGTTATTGGTTGAACATCAGCAGGTGATCCAGCAGGCGATTGACAATCAACAGGATCAAAAGGATTATATTGATTCCTGGGTTCATGAAATTAAGGTGCCGCTGGCAGCCGTTAATTTACTGATGCATTCTGTGGAAGATGATATTCCAGAAAAGAAATATTATCTTTTGGAAAATGAATTTACTAAAATAGACGAATATGTGGAACAGGTTTTATATTATGCCCGATTGGACAGCTTTTCCAGAGATTATTTAATTCAAGAATATTCTTTAAAGGAAATTGTGCAGTCTGTTATTCGTACGCAGGGAAATTACTTTATTCAAAAAAATCTGCAGTTTTCTCTTGAAGGAAGCGATCAAACAGTATTAACAGATGCGAAATGGGTCGCATTTATTTTTAGACAGCTGGTTAGTAATGCGATAAAGTATACGCCACGTGAGGGTAAAATAACTGTAACGATTTCAACAACCAAAGAGGGTGTCTGGCTGTTATTAAAAGATACTGGCATTGGGATTGCCAAGGAAGATCAGCGCCGTATTTTTGATAAAGGCTTTACTGGTGAAAATGGACGCATGAGTGAACAGCATTCTACTGGTTTAGGCTTATATCTGGCTAAAAATTTAGCGGATAAATTAGGACATCAGTTGACAGTAGAATCAGTGGTAGGGCAAGGAACAACCATGAAGCTGCTGTTTCCTTTTCTAAGTTACTTTAATGAGCGCAGATCTTGAGCAATGAACGTAAAAACAAATAATTTATAAAGAAACAGGTGGGCGGGACAAAACTAAAAAACAGTTTTGTCCCGCCCACTACTTACGAATAAACGGTGGCCAAAAGTCAGGTTCTTCAGCAATTTCATAAAATCCGATCAATATAAAAAGCATATTGTTCGTCTTTTACTCCAATTGCTCGAACCTAAACGACTTTTGGCTCAACCTCCTTTATATCGTTTTATTTTACTTTCTCGTAATCAATGAGATACGACCCCAATGCGGATTCTACAGCCTTAATTTTTACGATTAATTCATCGCCGGCCTTAACTTTGGGATTTTCGGATGAAATAAAATTCAAATGCTCGCCGGCTTGAATTGTATGACCAAGAGGACCGTCTTCGATAAATTCCGTTACTTTGATTTTTACGGTTTTACCTTTTAGATCTTTTCCGTCATTTAAAGCCGCTTCTGCCTTCTCTTCAGTATAATCAGGCTTAGACCCACAACCAGTAAAAGAGATGATCACCAACAATGCAACTAAAATCGTTCCTAATTTTTTCATTTCCATTCTCCTTTATTTAAATATATAGTACAGAAATGATTATATCACAAAAAGTTAGGTAAACATTGTTAAGTTTTGCTACTAATATTATTTCAAAATTATTTTAATACATATCTTGAAAAGCTAATTTTTCTTTAAGTTAATACAGAAGTTCCTGAAAAATGTCAAAGGTTGCATTATAGTAATAGAAAAGGACAAGGGATGTTGAAGGAGAAATGAAAAAATAAAAGAGCGCTTAAAAAAACAACGAACGACTACGGAGAATCGGAAAAGGGTAGGGATAACGTTATTACTGTTAACGTTTCTCCTATTCTTTCTATTCACAGCACGATTCACTTATATAGTAGCAACAGGAAAAGTAGCAGGAGTATCTCTCGCTGAAAAAAGTAGAGAACTTTATACTGTGAATGAGGCAATGGATGCCAAACGTGGTTCGATCTATGATAAAGCCGGCAATATATTGGTGGAAGACTCGATCGCCTTTTCATTATATGCAGTTTTGGATCAGAATTATACTGATTTAAATGGGAAAAAATTGTACGTACAAAAAAAGGACTGGCAAACGATCGCTGCTATTTTTTCCGAGCATCTGTCGATAGATCCGCAAACAACACTTAAACAATTAGAGCCGAGAAATAACAGTGAAGGAAAAGCGATTACGACTGTTGAATTTGGACTACAAGGGAAAAACTTGAATTTTGAAACAAAAACAAGTATTGAAGAAGCGCTAAAGCAAAAAAAAGTGACGGGTATTTTTTTTAAAGAGGAAAAAGAGCGCGGCTATCGCGTGAGCAACTTTGCTTCAAATTTTATCGGTGTGACGACAAAAGAAAACAAGCAGGAAGAAACGGGCATTATAGGAATCGAAGAAGCATATAATAAACAACTTTCGGGAAAAGACGGCTTTAGAAGCTATCAGAAACATTCGGCTTTTGGTGATGTAAAACCGGGTAGCGTCAAAGAAACAACGCCTGTTAACGGTACTGATATCTATACTACTTTAGAAAGTAGTCTGCAACTATATTTAGAGGAATTACTGGATCAAACTGTACAGGAATATTCGCCGGAAACAATTACTGCAACTTTAATGGAAGCTAAGACCGGTAATATTATTGCGACCTCGCAACGGCCTTCTTTTGCTTTGGATACGCGTAAAGGTCTCGGTGAAAATGAGTTCAGCTGGCGTAATATTTTACTGGAAGATATGTATGAACCCGGCTCAACGATGAAAACGATGATGACTGCTGCGGCTCTTGAAGAAAATAAGTTCAATGAAACTGAAGTATTTCCATCCGGTAATATTAACGTGGATGGCAGTAAAATTAATGACTGGAATGCTGGCGCAGGAGAAGGAGATATGACCTTTCGTCAAGGTTTTGCTTGGTCAAGTAATGTGGGCATGGTGACACTGCAGCAGCGTATGCCTGATCTTTGGCAGGAATACATGAAAAAATTCGGGTTTGGTCAGTCAACGAATTTCGGCTTATCCGGAGAAGCGATGGGCAAGATTCAAAATCAGACAACGGTTGACCGCGCGATGACTTCTTACGGACAAGGTATTTCTGTGACACATTTACAAATGTTGCAGGCCTATACAGCGATTGCTAACGGCGGTAAGATGTTGAAGCCTAATCTAATTAGTAAGACGATCACAGCCGACGGGAAAACGACTGTTGTTGAACCGCAGGTGATTGGAACACCAATATCCGCTAGTACAGCCAAAAAGATGCTGTCTTATATGAAAGACGTAACGACGGATCAAAAGTATGGCAAAGGGCAGGAATATGCAATTGAGGGAATCAATGTTTCAGCCAAAACAGGTACTGCTGAGTTTTTTGAAAACGGCAGCTATCAGAAACAGGAATACTTGCACTCTGTAGTGACTATTACACCGACGGAGGATCCTAAATATATATTTTATATGACGATCAAAAAACCGACGTTTACGGATGCATCAGCCAATCAGATTATTGCCAAAGTCGCAAACAACTTAGTCCAGCGAGCGCTGATTTTACGTGAATAAGTACGAGTGTGAGACAAAAGTAAAGAACACTTTTGCTTCACACTCTAAACACGATTAAATGGCTGCTTCTGTCCCGACCTCGTAGTTTATTTTTTCAATTCTTGCACCAGTGCTTCATCTGGAGTCACAAAAAGCGTTTTTTGCTTTTCATAAATCACGTAGCCGGGTTTAGCGCCGTTTGGTTTATGAACATGTTTGACTTGTACATAGTCAACCGGAACTTGGGCGGACATTCGATATTTTGAATAATAAGCCGCCAGCTTAGCAGCTTCCAGCAATGTTTCTTCAGAAGGCTCATTATCTTTAATGATGACGTGTGAACCCGGAATATCTTTGGCGTGTAGCCAGATATCCGTTTTTTTGGCTGTTTTTAACGTGAGTTGATCATTTTGCAGATTATTCCGACCAACTAAGATTAAAGTGCCATCTGTTGATTGAAATTCATCCGGCTGACTTTTTTTTGCCTGTTTTTGTTTTTTTGCAGAACGCTTTTTAACATAGCCCTGAGCCAGCAGTTCTTCACGAATGGTTTCAATATCCATAGGACCGGCAATTTCCAACTGAGATAAAACCGATTCCAGATAATTGATTTCCTGATTAGCCTGCTCGATTTGCGTTTTGACTACTTTCACAGCATTTTTGAGCTTTTGATATTTTTGGAAATATTTTTGAGCATTTTGGTTCGGTGTTAGCGCCGGATTTAGCTTAATTGTTAAAGGGCGGTCTTCGTCATAATAATTGGGTAGCTCGACTGCGTTGGCGCCTTTAGGAACCTGCGCCATAAAGGTTGTTAGCAGCTCACCATCGCGCCGGAAGTTTTCGGCTAGTTCAGTATCTGCTAATGTTTGCTTTAGTTTGACCACTTTACTTTGGTTTCGCTTTAATTCATTTTCAATTTTGCGAATCAGCTCGCCGCCTTGTTGCTTCACACGATCCTTTTCGGCTTTTCCACCATAAAAGGCATCCAGTAATTGACTAAATGAATCAAAATAGCGCTCTTTTCCAGCTAGAGAACGGAAGGATAGCGGCGTGAAATAATCTTTCTTAGCTGTTTCCGTTAAAGTCGGTACCGCTTTGGTATGAATTTCCGTCCAAAAGGCATCCCAGACCTGCATTTTTTCATTTTGTCGTTCATTTAAACGAAAAGCTAATTCATCGGCAGTATCTTTACCTAAGCCTTGAAAATGAGCTTGCAAATACTTGCCGTTTAGATCATCTGCCTGAGAAAGCAAAGCAAAGACTTTTTCTTTGCCGGCATGAAAAGGGTTCAGCTGTTCTTGATGAGGCGGCTCCAAATAAGTGACGCCCGGTAATAAAGAACGGTAGCTGTTTTGAGAGCTGCCCACATGTTTGATCGCATCGAGGATCTTATTATTTTCTTTGTTGAGTAAAACAATGGTACTGTGTCGGCCCATCAGCTCAACAACAAGAACAATATTTTGCAGGTCGCCGAGTTCATCTCTTTTTGTAAAATGAAAGTGTACGACCCGATCGTTTTCAATTTGGAGGATTTCTTCCAGAATTGCACCTTCTAAAAATTTCCGCAGCATCATTACAAAATTCGGCGGTGTATCGGGATTAGTATAAGCAATTTCTGTTAATTGAATCCGTGCATAGCTTGGATGAGCAGATAATAATAATTTATGATTTTTTCCCTTTGAGCGGATCACAAGTATAATTTCATTTTCATAAGGCTGATGAATTTTTGAGATTCGTCCGGAAGCTAGTGTGTCAGATAATTCTGCCACCATTTTATGTGTAAATACGCCATCAAATGACATAAAACATCCCTCGTTTCTGTCTACATAATAGTCTTATTATAACGGAGATTCCTGCAATAATAAAGAAAGCGGGGCATAAAGCTAAAAGAATGTGATAGTGTCTCATCAAACAGGAAGATGTCTGCGCTTTCTAAAAAAGTTTAGTATAATAAAAACAGAGAATAAAAGGAGGTCACAAAATGGTCAAAAGATTAATCAGTGCGAATTATAGCGAAGTAGCAAGCATGTCTTCCGCTGAGTTAAAGCAGTCCATCAAAGCCAGTGAAGGGCGGACAATCCTGTCGGAGAACGTAGTTATGGGGGCACCGCAGGCTGGTGATATCAGCAATGCCGAGGTGGCTGCGGCGTTTGGAGCAGATTTACTTTTGTTAAATGTGTTTGATTGCTTTAATCCAATTGTACAGGGAATTCCGGGAATGTCGCCGGCAGAGGTACTGACTTATTTGCAGGAGCCGGCAAAAAATCAAATCAATCCGATTCCTATTTTAAAAAAACTAACAGGGCGTCCAATTGGAGTGAATCTAGAACCAGTCGATGAAGCTTCGCCTATGTTTAGTGATAAGTTGACTATTTCCAAAGGACGGATGAGTTCAAAGGAAACCTTTAAAAAAGCGGAAGCGCTTGGCGTAGATTTTATTTGCTTAACAGGAAATCCAGGCACTGGCGTGACGAACGCAGCTATTGCACAAGCCGTTGCAGTGGCAAAGGAAAATTTCTCTGGCTTAATTATTGCTGGTAAAATGCATAGCGCAGGCTCAGACGAACCAGTGGTTTCCAACGAAGCGGTTAGAGCGTACGCTGCAGCAGGTGCGGATATTCTGCTATTACCAGCTGTTGGAACAGTTCAAGGTTTTACGGAAGAAGATATGCGGGCGGCCGTGAAAATTGCCAAAGAGGCGGATTTGCTGACGATGTCTGCGATTGGCACTAGTCAAGAAAGTGCATCTAAAGAAACCATTCGCCAAATAGCTTTACTGAACAAAATTTGTGGCGTGGATATTCAACATATTGGCGATGCTGGCTATGGCGGCTTAGCACCTGCTGAAAATATTTACGAAATGTCGCTGACAATTCGCGGAATGCGTCATACGATTAATCGGATGGCTCGTTCCATCAATCGTTAAAAGCAATAGTGGGCGGGACAAAACTAAAAAACAGTTTTGTCCCGCCCACTTCTTACGAATAAACGACTTTTGGCTCAACCTCTTTCCTGCGATTAGTCAAGATTGGAAATTTAACGCTTGTTATCGCAAGTTTTTTTATTTATTCCGCGTCATTCCAGACCTTTTTAGCTGTATCAATCACCAATTTTATTTTAGCCCATTGTTGTTCTTCGGTTAAATAATTGCCTTCTTCTGTAGAAGCAAAACCGCATTGAGGAGAGAGGCAAAGATTTTCCAAAGGAACGTAGGTTTGAGCCTCTTCAATCCGCGCTATTAAGCTTTCTTCAGCTTCTAGCTCAGGAAATTTTGAAGTTACTAAACCTAAAACGATTTTTTTAGCAGGTCCATTTTCATGAATTTTTGCCAAGGGGGCAAAGCCGCCGGAACGATCGTCATCATATTCCAGGAAGTAACCGTCAATTGCTAATTGTGCCAGATAATCAGCAACGTGATCGTAAGGACCGGCAATTGCCCAGTCAGATTTGTAATTGCCGCGGCAAACGTGCATTGTGATGGTTAAGTCTTCAGGTAAATCCTGTAAAAGCAAGTTCACTACAGCAACACCGGCTTCACAATGATGGCGCCATTTTTGGATTTCGTCCTCTGAGGTTGCTTGTTCAATAAAACCAGTATACATGCCCCACGAAGTATCATCCAACTGCAAGTAGCGACAGCCAAGCTCATAAAATTTCAAAATCGTTTGACGATAAGCCGCTGCTAAATCTTCGATAAAGGTTTGTTCATCTGCATAAATGTCGTGAAAAACAGCTTCACTTTTCCGATTAAATAACAAAGTGGGGGAGGGGATGGTTGCTTTCGCTAGAATCCCTTGCGGTGTTTGCTCTTGTAAAAAGGTAAACGCTGCAAAGAAAGGATGCTCGGGATTATAAGTGATTTTGTCCACGACTGTGTAAGAACCGGCTCTTGTTTCCCCATGATGAAAATTGTAGCCGGCTTCCGGTTTAGTTTCAACAACACCGTTTAATCCCCAAAGAAAATCTAAATGCCACCAACTGCGGCGAAATTCACCGTCAGTTACAGCTTTCAATCCAGCAGTTACTTGTTGCTGCACCAATTCTTTAATGGCCTGATCTTCTGTTTCTTTTAGCTGTTGAGCTGTAATTTTATCAGCGTAAAATTGCTCTCTGGCCTCTTTTAATGCAGCAGGTCGTAAAAAACTACCTACATGGTCATAACGGAAAGGGATTTCTTTAATTGTAGTCATTGTAGTTCCTCCTTTTTAATGGTTACGCATCATCCCAAACAGATTCTGCGATCGTTTTGACAAGTCGAATTTTTTGCCATTGTTCTTCTTCTGATAAATGGTTGCCCTCTTGTGTAGAGGCAAAGCCACATTGCGGAGATAAGCAAATTTGTTCTAAAGGAACAAATTGAGTAGCCGCCTGAATACGTTCCTTGATCACTGCAGGTTCTTCAAGTGTTCCTTGCTTTGTCGTAATTAGACCTAAAACAATTCGCTGATCCTTGAGGTGCTGCAAAGGTTCAAAGCCGCCGGAGCGATCATCATCATATTCTAGGAAAAAGCCGTCAAATTGTTCGATGGAGAAGAGATTTTTAGCAATTTTTTCATAAGAGCCATTATACAGCCAATGCGATTGGAAATTGCCCTTGCAAAAGTGGAATGTGACAGCGAGATCCTTGGGCTTATTGGCTAAGGCTTGTTCCGTTACTTCCTGAAAATCCTCCAGCAGTTGATCCGGATTCAAGCCATTATTTGTAATAAGGGTTCTGAATCGTTCATCGAACAAACCGCCCCAGCTCGTATCATCAAGCTGCAAATAACGACAGCCGGCATCATAAAACGCTTGAATTGCCTGTTGATAAACTGCAATCAAATCTTGCTTAAAGACTTCAATTGAAGCATACACTGGCTTTTCATGGTAGTGCTTAGACAAAATAAGTGAATCTAAAAAGATCATATTCGGTCCAGGAATCGTTTGTTTGGCTAAAAGGGGTGCCGCATGCTTTTGGGTAAAGCGGAAATGCTCTAAAAAAGGATGATCAGCTGGAAAGGCCAATTTGTCGCTGACATAAGTGCCCTGAGCGTCAGTTGTAATGCCAAAAGCAGTTGTTTGAAAATCATATACGGTAATACCATCTAGTGCCGCGATAAAATCCAAGTGCCACCAGCGACGACGGAATTCACCATCCGTCACAGCGTGAAGGCCAAGCTCCTTTTGCTTTTGAATCAGCGCAATAATTTCCTGATCTTCAATCTCTGTCAAAGCCTGTTTAGTTATTTTCCCATTATTAAATTCCTGGCGTGCTTTTTTCAATTCGGCGGGCCGTAAAAAACTGCCGACGACATCATACCGATACGGTATTTGCTTGTTTCCCATTTATCATCCCTCCATAATTTATATAAAAAAAAGCCCTTTACTTTTGCATAAAGTAAAGGACGAAATAGACGTGGTACCACCTTTTATTTGAAAAACTCTCACAAGCTTTTCCTTAATGGGTAAAAAAATCTGCATACCCAGACGCTATAATGGGCGTTCCCAGCATTGGCTTACCAAAGCTCACCAATCCATACGAAAAGGCCATCTTCCTATTTTTTCCAATTATCTCTTTTCAGCAACCGAGACTCTCTCATGAATTTTCTAAAATAGTACTCTTCTTTTCATCGTATTTTAATCTTTTGTTTATTATCTTAGAGTATAGGTGAGTGATATCTGTTTGTCAACTGTAGAATAAAAGAAATCTGTCAATTTGTGAATCTTTAAAAATATATTTATTGAAAAAAATAACGACCAGAATTTATTATGCTGGGAAAAATTAACAATTATTAGTATAATAAGCCTATAAGGTAAAAAGGAGAATCGAATGTGAATGAAAATTTAACAAATATCATTAATTTTTTAAATAAACGGAGAAAATTAGCAACTATTCTTATAGGCGGAATCATTCTTTTGTTTATTGGTTTCGTTTTAATTATTCCGAAAGTTCAGGCGACGATTCGCTCGTCAGAAATTCAATCGCTAGTTCAATCTGAAAAGCTTAATAAAAAAGCGAATTATCTTGATCCGAGAACGGCAGACGAATTAATTCGTACCAAGCCTGCAATGACTGTTCTTTTTTCTGTTCCGCATGGTAAAACCTATGATGAGATTCATGCTATTTTAAAAGACGATACTAAGATGAAAGAGTTTACTCACAGTATTTATCTTTATCCAATGGTTTATAATGTTGACGAAATAGAAAAGAAATATAATGTAAAAGAAAATGAAGTGACCGTTATATTCTTTGAAAATGGAAAAGAAAAAAATAAATATCAATTAAAGACTGACACGGATGTTAAAGCTTCGCTAATCTCTACGTTAAACCAAATGCCGATGTCTACGATGATTGAGCCGACGGTGCCGCAAGTAAAGCCTAGTACAGCAACAGCCACTATCACTGAAAGCAGTAACCAGGAAAATTCATCCAGCAGCCAGTCATCCGTTGAGCAAACAAATCCGGCTGATTATTCAGCTGAGTAATGATTGTAGAAAGAAGGGGTAATGATGAAAAAATTTATTCTCGCCTGTTTAGCAGAAATATTTATGTTAAAGCCAAGTCCTGTCTATGTAAGAAGTAAGCGGCATGAGCAATAAGGATCAGTTTACGAAAAAGAGGACTCAGCCTGAAACTGGGTCCTTTTTGAACACACTAAAGCCGAAAAAAATCCGCATTAATGAGCGATTACGACTGGTTTCATTTGAAAGTATCCGTCCAGAATCTTATCCTTGGTATCAAGATCCGGAGAGCATGAAAAATATTGTGGGAAAAGCGGTCTGTTATACTAAAAAACAAATTGAGCAAATGTATCAATGGCAAAATAAACACGGCTGGCTGTATTATATTGAATACAAGCAAAAGGAATATTTTCAAACAATTGGAGATGTCTGGTTAGGGGAAGATGATTATGCCCTTGTTTTGGACAAACCATTTTGTGCCCAGCATATTGGCCGTAAAGTAACCAAATATTTTATCCAAAAATCACAGCACTTGGGCAGAGATTATTTTTTGGTAAGCGAAATCTTTAACTGGAATACCGCCTCACAAAAAATGTTTACGCGGTTGAACTTTTATCCTTATAAGGAAAATCAAGACAGCTGGAGCTATCGAAAAAAATTGTTTTAGTCGGAAATGCTGATTTATGCAAATTTAGACTTGACGAACAAATTAAGAGTGTTGTAAACTGTTTTTAACAGAAAACTATAGGAGTGATTACATGAAACAATTATCTAAACGACCACAATTGAATAGTTCATGGCAAAACTGGCGTAGATAGTTGTATGTATGATGCTCTCATAGATACAACTTTAGAAGGCAAATTCTAAATTTTGTATCTATGCTGGTTTATTCAAAGTGAATTTATGACCGCATAGACGCTCAATCTATGCGGTCTTTGTTATAGAACAACGACTGCTCCTATTAGGATTTGTCGTTTTTTTTTTTGTTGATATTGTCTAATTTGGAGGGATAAAAATGAAAATTAATCGATTACATGTGGCGGTTCTCGTCATTCTGGTCTTTTTGGCAGGCTCATTTTTTGTAGACGCCAAGCAACAAACAAAAGCACAGCTGCCTACAGTCGGCGTACTGCAGTTTGTCAGCCATCCAGCCTTGGATCAAATTTACAAAGGAATTCAAACCGGTCTCAAAGAGTCTGGTTACGAAGATGGTAAAAATATGCGCATCGTTTTTCAAAATGGTCAAGCAGATCAAAGTAAATTAACTACCATGAGCCAACAATTAGTTCAAGAAAAGAAAGCAGACGTTTTGATTGGTATTGCGACACCAGCAGCACAGGCTTTAGCAAATCAAACAACCAAAACACCGATTGTTTTAGGTGCTATTACTGATCCGCTTAGCGCAGGACTAGTGAAAAGCAATGAAAAGCCCGGGGGTAATATTACCGGTGTCAGTGATAAATCACCCGTTGATGCGCAATTTGATTTAGCCGTGTCACTATTACCGAAAAGTAAAACAGTAGGTATTTTGTACGCTTCTTCAGAGGAAAATTCAAAATACCAAGTCGCAGAAGCTAAAAAAGCAGCTGAAGCTAAAAAATTAAGCGTCAAAACCTACGCGGTTCCATCAAGCAATGAAATCGCTCAAACGGTTCAAGTAATGGCTGGTGAAGTGGACTTTATTTATATCCCAACGGACAACACGATTGCCAATGCAATGCAAACGGTAGTAAACGAAGCGGATAAAGCCAAAACGCCGATCATTCCATCTGTCGATACTATGGTGGAGCAGGGCGGACTGGCGACAGTCGGCATTAATCAGTTTGAGTTGGGTGTGCAGACTGGCAAGATGACTGCGGATATTCTGGAGGGACGTTCCAAACCAGCATCTACGCCGATTTACACCTTTAAAACAGGTGATATTATTATCAATCAAAAACAAGCGAAACAATTAGGAATTACTATTCCCGAAAAAATCGCTTCAAAAGCAAAAATTGTAGAATAAAGGAGAGAAAAAAATGATTGTTTCAGCGATCGGCCAAGGCATGCTTTGGGCAATATTAGGGTTAGGCATTTTTATGACTTATCGAATTTTGAATTTTCCGGATATGACGACAGAGGGATCTTTTCCGCTGGGAGGCGCAGTGTGTGTCACTGCGATTACTTCGGGTGTTCATCCAGTTTGGGCGACTTTGTTAGGGGTTCTTGCTGGAATGTGCGCAGGCTTAATCACAGGTCTGCTCTTTACAAAAGGTAAGATTCCAGTTATCTTGGCAGGAATTTTAGTAATGTCAGGGCTGAATTCGGTCATTCTTTATATTATGAAAACACCGAATCTTTCATTGTTAAATCAGCCAAAAATTCAAGACTTTTTCGTACAGTTGAATTTACCGGATTATTACGACATTGTTTTCTTAGGCTTTATTTTTCTGGCGATCATCATTGGATTATTACTGTTTTTCTTCAATACAAATTTAGGACAGGCCTATATTGCCACTGGAGATAATGAACATATGGCTCGTTCAATCGGGATTAAAACAGATAATATGAAAATTTTGGGTTTAGCGTTATCTAATGGAGTGATCGCTTTGTCCGGTGCTTTAATCGCTCAAAATGATGGCTATGCAGATGTTAATAAAGGAATTGGCATTATCGTAATCGGACTTGCTTCGATCATCATTGGCGAAGTATTGTTTGGGGAATTAACTTTTGCAGAACGTTTAGTTGCTATTGTTGTGGGAAGTATTATTTATCAGCTATTGATTTTGGCGGTTATTAAGCTAGGTTTTGACACGACGTATCTTAAAATCTTTTCAGCAATTATCTTGGCGCTATGCTTGATGATTCCACAGCTTAGAAAAGCGCTGAAATTACATCTATTACCAGAAACGGGGGCGAAAAAATGAGTGCGATACTAGAATTAAAGCACGCATCCAAGCATATTGATAATGGGTTGAATGAGACGAAAACCATTTTGAATGACATTGATTTAACGATCAATCAAGGCGAATTTGTTACTGTTTTAGGTGGGAATGGCGCTGGCAAAAGTACATTGTTTAACAGTATTACCGGAACGATTGGATTAAGTGAAGGCGAACTTTTCATTAAAGGAGAAAATATTACCGCTTATTCTGAAGAAAAACGTGCCCAGTATTTTTCAAGAGTCTTTCAGGATCCTAAGATGGGAACAGCGCCACGTATGACAGTAGCGGAAAATCTATTACTGGCTATGTACCGCGGTCAAAAAAGAGGGCTGCGTTTAAGAAGAATCAATGAGCACAGAGAATTTTTCACAAAAATTTGTGGTGAAGTTGGAAATGGCTTGGAGCAGCATTTAGAAACTCCGGCCGGCAATTTATCGGGGGGACAAAGACAAGCGTTAAGCCTTTTGATGGCTACACTCACGAAGCCGGAACTATTGCTGTTGGATGAGCATACGGCTGCACTGGATCCCAAAACCTCCAAGCAATTGATGCGCTTAACTGATCAGCGGATTCAAGAAGGTCAGTTGACCTGCCTGATGATTACCCACCGCATGGAAGATGCGCTTCATTATGGCAATCGCTTAATTGTACTGCAAAAAGGCCGTATAATTAAAGATCTAAACCAAACGGAAAAAGCTGCGCTCACTTTGCAGGATCTTTTACTATTTTTTGAAGAAGAACCGGAATTAGCCTTAGATTAAATAAACAGCTGCCGTTTTCCAGCATCAGGAAGTCGGCGGCTGTTTTAAATTATTTTTCTGTTGGAACGATCCAATAAGCGCTTCAGTAGTCGCTCTACAATTCCGGTTACCATAAAGCCAGCCGCAATTGCGCCGGCAGTCATGACTACTTGAATCATAGAATGAATCCCAGTAACATAGTCACCCAAAACAATATTTCTAACGGCTTGATAGGCAGGGCCGCCCGGAACTAAAGGGACTAAGCTGGGAATATTGAAAATGGTTAACGGCATCTTCTTGGTACGGGAAAAGAGAATACTCATTAAACCAATCCCAATCGCGCCTAAAAAATTCGCGAAAATTTCTCCGCCGTCAGCTTGCTTCACGCCATAAAAAATCATCCAGCCAACTGTCCCTGTTATACCGCAAGCGTGCAGCAAGCGTCGGGGAACATTTGTAATGATGCCAAAAGTTACTGTACTAAGATAACTAAATAAGCAATGAATGATAACTGTCATTGTCTTTCTCCTCACATAAATAATTTAAACACAATCGCAATCCCGGTTCCAATTGCGCCGGCAACAAAAAGCGCTTCTGTCCCGCGAGCCGTTCCGCTAAGTAGATGTCCGGCTAGAATATCTCTAAAGGCATTCGTAATCGCTACACCGGGAACTAAAGGCATGACTGCACCAATAATAATGTTGTCGATATTTTGAGCAAGTTGAAAAGTCACGGCAAGATACGCCAGCAGACCAATCGTAAAGGCCGCAAAAAAATCATCTAAAAACTTAATTCTCAGCCATTTCTTTGTCAAAAGTGCAACATAATAGCCTGCCATTCCTATAATAAAGGTGGCGCCAAAATCAGACCAGCTGCCTCCGAAAATGTACATTAAGGTACAGCTGACAATACCAGCCGCCAAAACTTGGAGCCAAAGATGATACGTAGGTGCTTCAAGATCAATATGACGTAAACGCTGGTTTAATTCTTTCAGAGTGATTTTCTTTTCGGCGAATTTTCGGGAAAGATTATTGACGATGGCAACTTTTTCAAGATTAATACTGCGTTCACTGACATTTTCTAATTGCGTGTAATTGCTGGAGCGAAAGCCCATAAATAAGCCGGTTGCTGTTACGTAGCTGACGCTTTCTTTTTGGCCGGCATTTTCGGCAATTCGGTTCATAGTATCTTCTACCCGATAAACTTCTGAGCCGCTTTCAGTCATAATTTTACCAGCCATTAAGCAGGTATCCAGCAGTAATTGGATCTGTTCATTCATTCAGTCATCCTCCTTCAACTTAAATAAAACGATAAAGTAAGTGTATCATTCTTTGCTTCAGATGAAAATAATTGTCTAAGCGGATGAGCGAAGTGCCAAAATGATAAGTGCTTTATTTTCATTTAAGAATTCTAAAGAAACACTAAAAAAACATTGGAAACTTCACAGATTGTCAAAAGAGACTTGCATTTCAAAAGTAAAAGTCCTATCCTTAAATTAATCAATCGAAGGAGTCTTGATATTATGGATAAACAATGGTCACTTCATGCAGTAAGTAGTCTGATTTTACTAGTGTTGCTAAAGCGCACACTCGATCAGGGACATGCAGGCCTAAGCATTCTTTTACTGCTTATCTTACTGATACAAGTGACAGGAACAATTATCTGTGTACATCAAAAAAGACACAAAAAAGGAATCCCATCTTCTAAATAGAAGTGGGATTTTTTGGTATATTACATTAAATCAGATCGAAATGCTGCAGGGCGTGAACAATGCCGCCTTCCGTATTTTTTTTGGTCACATAGCTTGAGCGCTCTTTTAGTTCAATTCGGGCATTGCCCATCGCGATTTTGTGTTGACAAGCGTCAAATAAAGCTAAATCATTGATGCCATCGCCAAAAGCATAGGTGGGAACCTTCGGCAATACTAAGGTATTCAATAAATTTTTTACCCCTGAGCCTTTGGAAACTCCTTTTCTAACTGTATCGATGGAATAGGGACCATTCCGGTAAAAAGTCATCTCCGGAAAGTGTTCTAAATAATGCTCATCGCCGTCTTCTGACAAAACCAGCATCATATTCACCGTTTTATCGGCAAAGGAAGGATCTATTTCAGGCACATCAGAATGAATGTAAGCGTAGGCGTTCTTCAAAATCTCACTATGACCTGAGCACCAAATGTGCTGATCATTGTAAAAAGCTAGTTCGTGTCCCATTAAAGAAGCATGCTGACTCATTTTCTGACATTCTTCCAAAGAGAATTCATCAGAATAAATCTTTTCTCCAGCGACTTGAATAAATTGTCCGTTCATGACAATGGCAGAATCAATCCCGCTTGCCTGCATGATTGGTTTTATTTCAACTAATGTGCGGCCGGTGGCAATCAGCGGCAGTACCTGATTTTCTTTTAAGCGCGTGATTGCGTTTGTAATTTCAGGGGTAATTTGAGAATGTGCATCTAATAAGGTGCCGTCTAAATCAAAAAAAGCAACTGCTTGGATATTTTCCATAAAGTTTCAACGTCCTTTCCAGTCCTTATCTTATCAAAAATTGAATAAAAGACAAAGCTTTTTTGAAGAAAGATAGAAGTTATTGGTGCAGAGTTAAATTTAGAGTATAATATTACTGACGTTAAATTTGAAAAGAAAGAGGCGAAGTGTAATGAATGTACTAATGATCGAAGACAACGAATCCGTATCTGAAATGATGCAGATGTTTTTCTTAAATGAAGGCTGGGATGCAGCATTTAAATATGATGGCAAAGAGGGCTTGGATGCTTTTTTGGAAAATCCTGAAAAGTGGGATATGATTACATTAGACCTGAATTTGCCAACGATGGACGGGATGTCTGTTTGTCGGGAAATACGTAAGGTCTCCAGCACGGTGCCGATTATTATGCTGACGGCAAGAGATTCAGAAAGCGATCAGGTCATTGGCTTAGAGATGGGGGCGGATGATTATGTCACCAAACCCTTCAGTCCTTTAACCTTGATTGCCCGCATTAAAGCCTTGCATCGCCGCTCTGAAATAGGCGAGCATTTGGCGGAAAGCACTGAACAATCTGATGAACAGTTTGATGTTGCGACAGAGCATTTTAAAATGAATACCAAAACCAGAGAAGCCTATCTGGATGATAAGCTGATCGACGGCTTAACTCCTAAGGAATTTGATCTGCTTTACACCTTAGCGAAAAAACCGCGTCAGGTCTTTTCAAGAGAGCAGCTGCTTGAAATGGTTTGGGATTATCAATATTTTGGAGATGAACGAACCGTTGATGCGCATATCAAAAAATTGCGCCAAAAAATTGAAAAAGTTGGTCCACAGGTGATTCAAACAGTTTGGGGAGTGGGTTACAAATTTGATGATTCCGGAGTGGTTTAAATGAAATATTTGTATCAGCAGCTACTGGCTTTTTGGGGCGTCATTATTTTGATTATCCTCATTGTCGGGACCTCATTTACTCAGCTGACTAAAAAGACCATGCAGGATACGAATTATGAGCAGCTGCGCGGTTACGCAATTTCTGCTTGGCGTTCGAAGGATTCGATTAATCCGCTGCCGGGGATGAGCGATCAGGATATTATTAACACCTCGTTTCATTTGTTTGAAGGATTTTTGAGTTCTCAAGATGTGCAGTTCGTTTTTTTGAATCGCGATATGGAAATTCAATATCCGGAAAATGCGGACAAGACGATTGATAAAACATTAATTAAGGCAAACTGGAAAGGCTTAATGAGCGGTAATGAAGAATATGTGACTGTCAATAAGGATATCTACGGCGAAAAAAATATGTCATCCTACGTGATGTTACCGGTTTTGGCTAACTCCCAATCAGGTGAGAATACCATCGTTGGGGCATTGGTGATTTCACAGCCGGCTAAAAACGTTTCAGACAGTGTGAGTGCCATTACGGCCAATCTCTTTAAAGGTTTTATTATTTCTAGCATTGTTGCGCTGATGTTAAGTTATCTATTTGCCAGCTTCCAGGTGAAAAGAATTAATCGCATGCGTAAAGCGACAAAAGAGATTACAAGTGGTAATTTTGATATAAAATTAGTAACGAATGACAAAGATGAATTTGATGATTTGGCTGAAGATTTTAATAAAATGGCCGAGTCATTAAAAGAATCACGTGAGGAAATCGATCGTCAGGAAGAACGGCGACGCCAATTTATGGCAGATGCTTCACATGAAATGAGAACACCATTGACAACGATCAATGGTCTCTTGGAAGGATTGCAGTATAATGCGATTCCAGAAGGACAACGGGAAAATGCCATTAAGCTGATGCAAAATGAAACCTCGCGTTTAATCCGTCTGGTAAATGAAAATCTCGATTATGAAAAGATCAGAACGAATCAAATAAGCATTGTCGTAAAAAAATTCAGCGCTACTGAAACGCTAAAAGATATCTTAACACAGCTGGAAGCAAAAGCTGAATCGGCTAATGATCAACTGATCCTAGATACAACGGAAGAAATTGATGTATTTGCTGATTATGATCGTTTTGTGCAGATCATGGTTAATATTATCCAAAATGCTATTCAATTTACGCAAAACGGTGAGATTCATGTGCAAGTTCAAAAGGGCTATTTAGAAACGATTATTTCTATTAGCGATACTGGCATCGGCATGACGCCAGAGCAAGTTCAAAATATTTGGGATCGCTATTACAAGGTTGATCCATCCCGCAAAAATACCAAATATGGCGAATCCGGCTTAGGATTATCAATTGTGGAACAGTTGGTACGTTTGCATAAAGGGAAAATTAACGTTCAAAGTGAAGAAGGGAAAGGCACAACCTTTACAATCTCTTTCCCTGATATTGAAATTGAAGAATAAAAAAAGCGTAATGATTGTCTTGAAGACATTCATTACGTTTTTTTCATGCAGTGATTGACTTAACAATATTGTCAATATAGGGACTTTCAGCGATTTGTAGATCATTAGTGAAGACGAGAATCGCTTTATTTTTTTCTTTTGTTATTCGTTGGAGTAGAGGAAGCAGCTCTTGTTTTTGACCAACACTAAGCTGTTGGAAGATATCGTCTATAATAATTAGATCCTTTTCGCTTAATAAGAACTGAACTAGCTGTAATTTGATGCGTTCAAAGCAAGTCAACTGTTCCTCCTGTTTATTAAGAACAGCCGAAGACAAGCCTACATAAGTAAAATAATCATTTAAAAGCTGCTTTTTTTGCTTTTCCTTAGCTGTAGAACCGATGAAGAGGTTATCTCGAATAGAAAGATAAGGAAAAAAAGTATTTTCAGAAAGAATAAAACCTACTGCCAATTCCTCTTTCAGCGAAAAGGTTTCGTCAATCAAAAAATAGAAATCTGCATGTAATTCACTTTGATCTTCCAAAAGAACCGTAATGTGCTGCTCTTGTACGATTTCTTTTATTTGCTCTTGTGAGAGAGGAGAGTTTACAGTAAAATTCATACGCTCACATCCTAAATCTGTTTTTTTGCTTTCTTTATAAAATAATACGTAAAAAGAAATGTAATGATGCTAGTTAAGCCAATGAGGTAACAACCATTTATGCTTAAAGCTCTGATAATTGCCGAACCACTTAGATTGTTAATATTTAAAGAAAAGAAGTGGACATTACTGTTTAACATAGATAAATTAGTAGCGCTATTCTCGGCAGAGGAAGCTTCTTGAGAAGAGAAAATCGACAACGGTTTTAAATCAATCCATTTTGACAACCAAGGCCGCCCAGACATCAAGAGATATTCATATGTATGTTGAAAAACAGCTAAAAGAATCATCATGAAAAACAAACTGGTAATGACAGGAATCAAACTTTCAATGATGGACTGTTTGACGATGAAGAAATTAGAAAAACCAACGAGACGCCATTTCATGAAATCCTGTTCCTTAGCTTTAATAAAAAATACGATACAAAGGCTTAACGCCAAGCTACCTAAGAGCAGCAGTATAAAATAGGCTGCATAATAAAATTGAATCGTTTTATGATAATTAGTGAAGTAATTTGAAACACTGATCCATTGATTTAGCTGACGATAAATAGCTCTTTCCAGATCGATGATATTTAACATACTGGTAGCTGAAAATAAAAAAATAGCAGAAGTTAAGCCAATGCCTACAGCCATTTTTTTATGATAAGACACGCTGGCAAGCGCATATCGAAAATTAGTCAAATGTATTCACCTCTCACTGAATATCAGTATAAAAGAAGAATATGAATTAATTATGAAAAAGCTTTAAAAAAGCTTGAGCAAACGCCCAAGCTTTTATGATTATTTTTGGCTTATTTTTTTTCTGCTTTTTGATACCCTTGATACGTATTCGTGTGGTATTCATTCACCGTAGAGGTATTATTATTTTGACTATAGACGCTGGTTGATTTATCGCCTTTGTCAGCTTCAATTTTTTCTAATTTCTTCAGCTGATCCTTATAGTTATAATCATCAGGATTTACTGGTGTTAAGCCGCTATTAGTGTAGAAACGGAGCAGATCGCCGTTGGTTGTTTGATCCGACATCTTCAGTTGTAAATCTACTTTTTCTTTTAAGGCATCGGCTTCTTGTTTTTGCTGATCTGTTGGCTCGGAAATTAATTGACCGGTACTTGTATCATAAATACTTGAGCCAATCATTGTATATTTTGGAGAAACATAGTTGCCGTTTCTGAAAGCAACCAGCTGTTCATGATCTTTAGAGAATAAATCTTGTCCCATTTGGATGTAGTTCTTGGTATCCACGCCTAGTAAATGTAAAAGGGTAGGCAAGGCATCAATTTGACCGCCATAAGTATGATTAATACCGCCGTTGGTTTGACCAGGAATATGAATCATGTAAGGAACTCGTTGCATTGTAGAATTGTCAAAGTCGTTCCAATCTGATTTTGATTTGCCGACAAGTTCAGCCAAATCTTGGTTTCTTGAGTTTGATACACCGTAGTGATCTCCATACAAGACAATTACTGATTTTTCATATAAGCCGGATGACTTCAAGTAATTGAAGAATTCTTCTACTGCTTTATCTAAATAGTTGGCAGTTGCGAAATAGCCGTTAATAGTTTCGTCCGATGTTTGAGCCATCGGGAAGCCAGCTTCATCATTCGTAAATTGTGAATATGGATAGTGATTGGAAACAGCAATAAACTTAGAATAAAACGGTTGTTGCAAATGCTCCAGATACTGCACAGACTGTTGGAAAAATGGTTTGTCATGCAAGCCGTATTGGAACGAATTATCTTCATTAACGTCATAGTAAGAAGCATCAAAGAAATTATCATAACCTAAATGCTTGTAAGTTTCATTACGGTTCCAGAAGTTGCCGGCATTCCCGTGGAAAGCTGCGCTTGTATAGCCCGCTTCCTGACTTAAAATAGCAGGGGCAGCTTCAAAGGTATTTTTACCACCAACCTGAGTAAATAGAGAACCTTGGTCTAAACCGAATAATGAATTTTCAAACATCGTTTCAGCATCACTAGTTTTTCCTTGTCCTACTTGATGGAAGAAATTATCAAAGCTGTAAGTACTATTACTATGGAAAATGCTGTTTAGGAATGGTGTGACTTCATGCTCTACACCATTTTCATCTTTTAATTTATAGTCAATTAAAAATTGTTGGAAGCTTTCTAAATGGATATAAATAACGTTTTTACCTTTGGCGATGCCGAATGTATCTGGATTAGGTGCTGCATAGTGATTTTTCACATAATCAGCTACAGCGTCCATATCATTTTCACTGGCTTCGGCACGAACCTGATTCGTTTGGTACGTCGTTACGCCATCATAGACGGTAAAGGCGTTTAAGCCCAAGAATTTAACAATATAGTCACGTGAAAATTGACGAGTTAATAATTGTGTACGTGCTGTTTCAGCTAACGTAAGGTTTGCTGCGAAAAACAGGGCGGACAATAAGCTGACGGAAACAGCTATTCTGGCACGGACAGGACGTTCTTCCATCTTGATCTTCTTAGTAATTAATAAAGCGGCAATAACAATAAAATCGATCCAGTAAAGGACATCGTAAGGTCTAAATAAGCGTAAGGCACTTTCACCAAGTCCGCTGGCAACCTTGCCGGCACCGAGCATTGTATTTACGGTAATAAAGTCGGTAAACTCACGATAATACACGACATTGGCGAATAATAACAAGCTAAGTAAAAAGTAAATAATCATTAAGGTGATATACGACGCTTTTTTACGGCGAACATACAACGCAATTGCTAATAGGAAAAAAGTAGAAGCAATCGGATTAATGAAGAGAATGAAGTATTCAAAGGCATTCTCAATTCTCAAATTAAAATCAATCAGGTAAGCAAATATACTTTTTACCCAAATTAACAGTGCGACAAAACCAAAGAGGCCTAGACGCGTATTTAGAAAGTTAGGGGTTTTTAAATTTTTCAAAATAAACGTATCCTTTCATCGTTCAAAATCTTAGATAAATTGAATAAATGTTTCACAAATCATACATATACTCTTGTAATTTTACTCTCTACGCATTTCGATGTCAATTTAAATCAAGGCTGTAGCAGCTAAAGTTAAGAGAATTTTACCTTTTTTAAAAATTTGTCAGAAAAGTCAAGACGACAATTTAGCTATTTTTTGTTATACTAGCCAAGAATGTGAAATTAAGCAAAGGATGTTACGAATGAAGCTAACACTAACAAAAAAATCAGAAAAGAAATTCAAACGCGGTTATCCGCTTATTCGTACCGAAGATTTAACAGAAGTACCGAGAACTTTGCCGAACGACTGGATCGATTTTGTTGACAGCAAAGGTCAAGTTGTTGCTGCAGGTTACCTGGGAAAACAAAACAAAGGTATCGGCTGGCTGGTTAATTGGCAAGGTCGGATTGATGCTGCTTTTTTACAGACACTTTTTACAGCCGCTAAGCAAAAGCGGCAAAGCTACGAGAATGATGAGCTGGTGACGGCCTTTCGTTTATTTAACGGAGAAGGCGATGGTTTCGGCGGGCTGACGATCGATCGCTATGGAGATTATGCGGTTTTTTCATGGTACAACCAAACGCTATATGAGAAAAAGGAACTGTTGGTAACTGCGTTTAGACGCGTCTTTCCAGAAATCATCGGCGCTTATGAAAAAATTCGTTTTTCTACGGAGCCTTTACCTGAATCTCAAAAGTTATTTGGTGCGGATGCACCTGAACCGCTAATTGTTTTAGAAAATGGTGTCCGTTATGCTACGTATTTAAATGACGGATTGATGACCGGCATCTTTTTAGATCAGAAAGAGGTGCGTCAGCGCTTAGTAGAAGGAGCTGCTGCTGGCAAGAGTCTCTTAAATATGTTTAGTTATACAGGGGCGTTTTCAGTTGCTGCGGCAATGGGCGGAGCAAGTACAACCACAAGTGTGGACTTGGCAAAGCGCAGTTTGCCGAAAACAACCGAGCAATTTGCCGTAAATGATTTGAATTCAGCGGATCAAAAAATTGTCGTAATGGATGTGTTTGAGTATTTCAAATATGCTGCCCGGAAAAAGCTCCAGTATGATGTCATCGTTCTTGATCCGCCTAGCTTTGCCAGAAATAAGAAAAAAGTATTTTCAGTTGCTAAAAATTACGGTGACTTGGTTTTGTCAGCCGTGGATCTTTTAGCAGAAAAGGGCTTATTGATTGCTTCAACAAATGCTGCGAATATTACTCTGGAAAAGTACAAAGCAATGATCGTGCAGGCTTTAGATGAAAAAGGCGTTCGCTATCGCTTTAGGGAAATCTATCAATTACCAGCTGATTTTCAAACGACCCCAACTTTTGAAGAGGGCAATTACCTAAAGGTCTTCTTTATTGAAATTGAAAAATAAAACTATTGGCCACAAAAGATAATCAGACTTTTGTGGCCAATAGTTTTATAGATAAAAGAGGTTTTGAGCAAATGGAACGACAAAATCCTTAAAACGAATCGCCGCCGGTGAAAGAAAATGATCTTTTTTAGTAGCTAAATAAATATATCTCGGTAACGTATTATCTTTTAAAGGGATTGCTTTTACATCGTAAGAAGAAATCGAAGGGATTCTGGGAATCAACGCAATCCCGAATTTATGTGCGACAAAGCCCAGCATCGTGTGATCTTCTTCAACTTCACAAACAATCCTTGGTGTAACTGCGGCATTTGCCAGCATTTTATCAATATGAGGGCGCAAGCCGCTACGTTTATTAAAATAAACCTGCGGGTAGTCCTGCGTATCCTTTAAAGAAACTGAATCCAGTCCAGCTAAGGGATGATCGGTCGGTACAATTAAAACAATCTCCTGCTCTGTTAGAATTTCATAATTTAGTTCATCATCTTCTTTTAATTTGGAGGTAATCGCCACATCCGCTTCTTCTTGTAGCAACAGCTCCGTCATGTCGGAAGAGTTGCCTTGATAAAGGTTAAAGCGGATTTGTTCATTGCCTGGATATGCGGAAAATTCCTTCATCAACATTGGAGCAAGGTAAGAACCAGCGGTATAAATAAACGCAAAATCTATCACACCTTTTTCTGGACTTACCAGCTCCTTTAGGGCGCGTTCGCCTTTTGACAGTTCCTCTAAAGCAGAAACTACATAAGTATAGAAGAATTTGCCGTATTTTGTGAGCTGAATATTGCGGCCTTTTTTTTCAAAAAGCTGTGCATCCAGCTCTTTTTCCAGTTCAGACATTGAATGACTAAGATTGGGTTGTGTCGTATTAAGTAATTTTGCTGCGTGTGTCATATGCTGAGTATCAGCGAGTGTTCTAAAAAATTCCAGTTGTCGTAAATTCATCGATTAAAACTCCTTAATAGTCATTCATTCATAAATATAGTTTATCAGTTATTCAAAAAAGATGCATTAAAAAAACAATTTCTCATAAAAAAATCCAGTAACAGCAGGAGATGCTGATATATAAATAACTTTTATAGAAAACATAAAAAAGTTTCATTGGATTTTATTGTTCTTCTAAATTAAACTAACAACATAACGATTGTGAATTGTTTAACAAGAAGTAGGAGGAAGTCATGAACAACTATCAAGCTATTTTTGAACCATTAACTATTAAACGCATGACCTTAAAAAATCGTGTTGTCATGCCGCCCATGGGTACGAACTTTGCCAACATGGATGGAACATTCAGCATGCAGCATGTCTCATATTATGAGCAGCGCGCTAAAGGGGGAACCGGTTTAATCACATTGGAAAATGTTTGTATCGATTATCCAATGGGAACAAACGGAGCCCGTCAATTACGGATGGACAATGATCAATATATTTCAGGACTGTGGCATTTCAACGAAAAAATGCATGCATACGGCGCGTGTACCTCTGTACAAATCAACCATGCGGGCGCTTCTGCCTATGGCTTGCGTTTAGACGGAGCACAGCCAGTATCTGCTTCTGATATTCCTTCTAAAAAAGGTAATCCGATTCCGCGTCCCTTAACGGAAGAAGAAATTATGCATATTGTCGAGCGCTATGCTGATGGTGCGCTTAGAGCGCAGCGTGCTGGCTTTGATTGTGTAGAAATTCACGCAGGACATTCTTATTTATTAAGTCAATTCTTATCACCAAAATATAACAAGCGTACAGATAAATTTGGCGGTTCGCCGGAAAATCGGGCACGTTTCACCAAATTAGTTGTAGAAGCAATCCGAAAAGCGGTAGGCCAATTTTTCCCGATCTCATTACGTTTTAGTGCGGATGAATTATTGGAAGACGGCAATACGCTCGAAGATACAATCGAAGTGATTAGCTATTTTGCAGAAGAAGTAGATATTCTAAATGTTTCGGCTGCGTTAAATGACAATCTTCAATATCAAATCGACAAAATGAATTTACCGGACGGCTGGCGTGCCTATATGGCGAAGGCTGTTAAAGAACGTTTCCCTGATAAAACGATCGTTACTTCCGGCAATATCAGAAGTCCAAAACGAGCAGCGGAAATCCTTGAATCAGGCGAAGCCGATTTACTAGCGATGGGTCGCGGCTTGATCGCAGAACCGAATTGGGTAAACAAAGTAGCTAACGGACAAGAAGCACTACTAAGAAAATGTATTTCCTGTAATATCGGCTGTGCGGATCATCGGATTGCTAAAGCGCGTCCTATACGTTGTACCGTAAATCCGGATCTACATTACGAAGATGCTTACAAAATGAAACCTGTATTGCACCCAACTAAAATGGTCGTTATCGGCGGCGGAACTGCCGGACTGGAAGCGGCTTGTACCGCAGCTGAAGTTGGTGTCAGCGTTGAATTGTTTGAACAAAAGGATTATCTAGGCGGCTTAGGTCATGAAATTGCCCGCTTCCCAGATAAAAAACGGATCGATGATTTCATCACCTATCAAGTGAACCGTACGAAAGAATTAGACAATTTAAATGTTCATTTAAATCAAGCAGCAACACTGGAAGATGTAGCTAAATTCCAACCGGATATTATTGTAAATGCGACCGGGGCGAAACCTTTATTACCGCCAATCAAAGGCTTGAAAGAGCAATTAGCTAACGAAAATCGCAACGTCTTTTCAATCTTTGATATTTTAGGCGATATGTCTAAATTCCAAGAATTTGAAGGGAAAGAAGTCGCTGTCATCGGCGGTGGCGCGGTCGGTCTGGACGTCGTAGAATATTACGCAGAACGCGGTGCAAAAAAAGTATCAATTGTTGAAATGCAAGGCGAGCTTGGCAAAGACCTTGACTTAATCACTAAATTAGCCATGATGGAAATTGTGGAAGAATACGGTGTTGAGGTTCATGTAGAAACCAAATTAACCGAAGTAAAAGAAAACAGCTTCTTAGTTGAAAAAGACGGCGAACTGCTGGAAATCCCATTTGACTTAGGCTTTGTTTGTCTGGGCATGCGCGCAGAAGCCCCACTAATTCGTGAATTGGATCAATATGCGAGAGAAAACGAAGCGGTTCTTTTGAATATTGGCGACAGCAAAGTAGCTAGAAGAATTATGGAAGGAACACGTGAAGCGCGTGATATCCTAAAAACAATTGAAGTTTTGGAAAATACCAGAACTCAAAAACAATTGTTTGAACAATCAAAAATGCTGCAAAAAGCAACACAAACTATATAAAGCGAGGGAATTTATCATGTCAGAAAGAATTGATGGACACACATTACTAATCAGCTTGATCGCTACACCGATCCGCCACAGCTTGTCACCAACCATGCACAATGAAGCTTTTGCTAAATTAGGGCTTGATTATGCGTACATGGCTTTTGAAGTGGGCAACGAAGAATTGAAAGATGCTGTTCAAGGAATTCGTGCTTTAGGAATTAGAGGCTCAAACGTTTCTATGCCGAACAAACAAGCAATCATTCCTTACTTGGATGAGCTTTCACCAGCCGCTAAATTAGTCGGTGCTGTCAACACAGTAACCAACAAAGACGGCAAAGGTCATTTAGTTGGACACATCACTGATGGAACAGGTGCTATGCGAGCTTTGAAAGAAGAAGGCGTAGAGGTTAAAGACCAAATCGTAACGATGACTGGTGCTGGTGGTGCCGGAACAGCGATTGCGATTCAAGCAGCTTTGGATGGTGTCAAAGAATTACGTATTTTCAATATCAATGACCAACATTTCAAAACAGCGCAAGAAACAGTGAAGAAAATCAATGAAAATACTGATTGTAAAGCAACAGTTACTGATTTATCTGATCAGACTGCGTTCAAAAAATCAATCGCTGAAAGCAGCATTTATATTGATGCAACCGGCGTAGGGATGAAACCATTGGAATCTGAAAGTCTAATCAACGATCCAGAAGTCATTCGTCCTGATTTAGTTGTGTTCGATGTGGTTTATATTCCAAAAGAAACAAAATTATTAAAATTTGCTCGTGAAAATGGCGCGAAAAAAACCATCAACGGTTTAGGTATGATGCTTTATCAAGGCGCAGAAGCTTTCAAACACTTTACTGGGGAAGATATGCCAGTTGATTATATCCGCGACTTATTATTTAAAGACTAGACTTTACCAACGAAGGAGAAACTGATGAAAAACAAGTATGTACCAACAGCGTTAGGGCTGTATATTAACTATATCGTTCATGGGATGGGCGTATTAATCATTATGCAAAATAAGGATGCACTGGCTTCACAATGGAATACCAATGTTGAAGGTGTCTCTGGAGTAGTAGCAATGTTGGGGATTGGACGTCTTATCGCCATCCTAATTACTGGGCGTTTATCTGATAAATTCGGCCGTAAACCATTTGTATATTTGGGAATGCTGGTCTATGCTTTATTCTTTGCAGGTATTTTGTTTAGCCCAAGCGTACCGTTAGCAATGTTCTTTGGTGTTATTGCTGGAATTGCCAATTCATGTCTGGACTCTGGTACTTATCCAGCCTTAATGGAATCTTTTCCTAAAACTGCCGGAACAGCTAGCGTTTTGATTAAAGCCGCTGTTCAAATTGGTCAATTCGCTTTACCATTTATTATTGCCTTCTTAGGTAGCGCAGGTCTTTGGTTTGGCTGGTCATTTATTGTTTGTTTAGCATTATTATGCTTAAATGCACTTTTCTTATTAAAATTGCCATTCCCTGATTCAGACAGTAAAGCTGCGGAAACAGAAGGGGAAGTAGAAGCTGCGCCTGTGACTAAATTCAAAAGTCAGCCAAAAATGCATATTGAAGGTGTTGCCTTCGTTATTTATGGCTTTATTTCCCAAGCAACTTTCTATTTGATTAGTCAATATATTGCACTTTATGGACAAGAAGTAGCATCAATGTCTGAAAATGCCTCAAAACTATTAGTTTCTTATTACTCAACCGGTTCTCTTGTGTGTGTAGGGGTAACAGCCGTTGTAGCAGCGAAGATTCGTCCTGTGAATCTAGTCTTGCCTTACACGCTTGCTTCATTCTTAGCTATTGCAGCGATGTGGTTATTCCCAACGCCAACTGTTTTGACAGTCGGTGCAGTATTAGTTGGTTTCTTTGCAGCAGGCGGCGTAATGCAGCTTGGTTTAACGGTTATGGGAGAAATGTTCCCAGCAGGTAAAGGGACGATCACAGGGATCTTCTATACTTTCGGAAGTATTGCGTCCTTTGCGATCCCAGTCGTTTCTGGTAAAATCGCTAATAGCAACCCTCATGGTATCATGCTCCTTGATACGGTTATTGCCGGTATTGGTTTTGTCTTGGCTGTAATTATCTTTATTCGCTACCGTCAAACAATCGATACATCTAAATAAAAACGAAGGGACGTAACTTGACATGCAAACAGTTACAGTAAAAGATATTACTTTAGGGGCTGGAAGTCCTAAAATTATTGTTCCTCTAGTAGGAAAAACAGAAGCCGCTATTTTAGAAGAAGCTAAGTATTTATTAACCATTGATTGTGATTTAGTTGAATGGCGTGTTGACTTTTTTGAACAGGTCGCTGATTTTCAAGCTACAGCAGATTTGGCGAAAAAAATTGCAGCAATTTTAACTGAAAAACCTTTATTAGTTACTTTCCGTACCAAAAAAGAAGGTGGCGAAATTGAATTTTCAGATGACCAATACTTTGGTTTATATGAAACGATCGTTAAAAACAGTGCTGCTGACTTAATCGACGTCGAATTATTCATGGATGATGCGCGCGTCCAACAATTAATTGCGTTAGCGCATGAAAAAGACATTAAAATTGTTATGTGCAACCATGATTTTGATAAAACACCGGCACAAGCTGAAATCGTCGCTCGTTTACGTAAAATGCAAGAAAAAAATGCGGATATCTGTAAAATTGCCGTTATGCCGCAGTCATCAACCGATGTGCTGACGTTATTAGCTGCAACCAACGAAATGCAAACACAATATGCAGATCGCCCAATTGTGACCATGTCAATGGGACAATTAGGCATGGTCAGCCGGATGTGCGGTGAAGTTTTCGGCTCTGCGATGACTTTTGGTGCAGCGAAAAAAGCTTCTGCTCCTGGACAAGTGCCGGTAGAAGAATTGCGCTCAGTATTAAAAACATTAAGCTTATAAGATAAAGCAAAAGTCAATTTCTTAAATGAAAAAATAAAGAATGTACAGCAAAAGTTCACGGACCTTTGTTGTGCATTTTTTATTGCATCTATTGTAGAATTTGCTAAACTAAGAGTGCGAGGTGAATGAAGGTGGCAAAAAAGAAGAAGATACAGAAAACGAACGCGATTCGACAAGTAGAGCAAAAGAATATTGCATATAATGAATACGAATTTGCTTGGAGCGAGGATCATTTAAGCGCGGATAGTGTGGCTGAAAAGCTAGAGATTGATCCGGCACGGATTTTTAAAACCTTGGTGACTGTGGGGAATAAAACTGGACCAGTCGTAGCGGTGATACCCGGTAATCAAGAACTGGATTTAAAAAAACTAGCGAAAGTCAGCGGAAACAAAAAGATCGAAATGCTGCATTTAAAGGATCTGGAAGAAACCACCGGCTATATTCGAGGCGGCTGTTCGCCGATTGGCATGAAAAAACTGTTTCCTACCTTTATTGCAGCAGAAGCACAACAGTATGATCGAATTATCGTGTCAGCTGGAAAAAGAGGGCTGCAGATCGAGCTAGCATGGCAGGATATTTTGACGCTTACAAACGGAAAAATCGCTGATTTAACCTTTTAGGCAATCAGCGATTCATTTGTATTTTTGCAATGCTTGTCGCGCAAGGGTATCGGCGCCTTTATTTTGGCTTTCAGGCAGCCATTTTACCAGCAGCAAGGAAAAATCTGACTCCAGTTGCTGAAAAGCATGCAGGTAAGGCTTAAACAAAGGGTTTTTTGCGTGATTTTTTTCAATAGTTGCTACAACAATTTTACTGTCGGAATGAATCACAACGGTTTGATTATGTAACTTTTTTTCAAGGACTAACTGAAGCGCATGGATGAAGACTTTAAATTCTGCTTCATGATTGGAACAAATCCCCAGTGAAACATGCAGTTGCTCATGGAAGCCTTCTCCTACAAGCACAATTCCGCCGCCGCTCGGACCGGGATTCCCTTTTGTGGCAGCATCTACATAAATTCTTAACATAAATTTCTCCTTAATTTCTTTTTGTTCAAAGTTGAAGTATGTTATTATTGTAACATATTGAATTATTATTAAGGGGTCGCTATATGAAGAAACAGGTCTATCATTGGCAACCAGAATTGTCGCTTTCGATAATTTATTGGTCTTGTACATTTGGCATTTTATTTTTAAGCTTGATATTAACATTGGAAAATAATCAGCCCTATCTTGTTAGCAATATTGTCTTGGGCATTTTCTTTTTCTTTGTGTTTTTGGGTTTCAGACGTTATTTTATCATTACAAATGATTATTTAATTATTCATGCATTAGCGCCTATAAAACGAAAAAAAATCACGCTCTCTTCCATTGAAACGGTTCGAGTAGGATTACGGTGCATTGAATTATCTTCTCCAGAATTAAAAGAGGCAAAGCAACTATTTATCATGTCGAAAAAGACAAAGGCAGCTTTTATTCATCAACTTAGCAGTAATCAGTTATTTCATGCAATCATTATAGAAGATGCTACCTTAAAATGTGGCAAGCAGGATTAAAAGAAGAAATGAGAAAAAGAACGTAAAACAGCGATTGTTTTACGTTCTTTTTCTTATATTTTTTTCACGTGAGCAGCTTGCAAGCCGCGTGTGCCTTCCATTACTTGAAATTCGACTGCTTGGTTTTCTTCTAAAGACTTAAAGCCTTCTTCTTCGATTGCTGTGAAATGAACAAAAATTTCCTCGCTCTCATTGTACACAATAAAACCGTATCCTTTTCGATTATCAAACCACTTGACGAACCCTTTTTCCATTCAAATCACGCTCCTTTATTTTCTAAAGTCTAGCATCATTATAAAGTGAAAAGACAAGCGAGTCAATCTTTAGAAAAAAGATATTTTCCAAGGAAAAAGCCAACGAAGTCTTGGTTTTTTATCCACATTAGCCTGTGGCTGCCATCACTTCTTTCTTCCAGTCCAGCGTTTTTTATTATATACTGAATGAAGAAAGCGGAAGGAGAAAGGACCATGTTGATTGAATGCAGCAGAAATACCGGTTTTTATGGAATGGGCAGTCCGCTGGAGCTTAGAAAAAATAAGCATAAATGGTTATATTTAACGCATAATCAAACCAAAACGGTAGAAGTAGAAGAGAGCGAGTGTACGCTGCAGGTAAAATTTTTTCTCCTGAAAAGTCAGCCTTACGTTGTGAAAGATTCAGGTAAGCTCGTTCAACTGGAAATTCAAATGAATCCGCAGCTGGTTTTGATCTATCTATTGCTTTTTGGGGCTTTTTTGATAGTGCCGCTTTTTAAGCTATCCATTATTGGTTCATTTTTTCTTTTGCTCGTTTTTCTATTTTTTATTGTTACATTTATGAATAAAGCATATATTATTAAGGAGAAGTTTTAATGGGTGCAAGTGCAGAACAGTTTTTAAGCAGCTTTAACCGAATTGAAAAATGGCTGCGGGAACAATTGAATAATCCAACCAATATGGGCTTTAGTGAAATGGTTCGGAAGTTGGCGCGCAAAAAAGAGCTGCAGGTGGCTTTTTATCAGGATGATTTATTACAAATGGCGCAACTACGCAATGCCATTGTTCATGAACGAATTTCGACTGATTTCGTGATTGCAGAACCAAATGAATGGGCGGTTAATCGCTTGCTGGAGATTGAAAAAAGCTTAATTCGTCCGGAAAAAGTATTGCCGCGGTTTGCTAAAAAGGTAACAGGGTTTGATTTAACTATTCCGATCAAGGATATTTTAGCCATTGTGGCGCGCAAGCAATATTCTCAGTTTCCAATCTATGATCGCGGTGTTTTTAAAGGCTTGATTACGACACGGGGATTAGCAGTCTGGCTGTCAGTTGAAAGCTTAAAAGGCGATATTCATTTAGAAGGCAGAAAGGCCGCTGAACTGATTGAAAGGAATTACAAAGAAAGCAATTATCACTTTGTGAGCCAAGAAACGACGATTTATCAAGTGGAGGAAATGTTCCGTTCGCAAATTAGACTGGAAGCTGTTTTAATTACAAAAAACGGCAATCCCAATGGAAATTTACTGGGAATCATTCGTCCGCGTGATTTATATAATATTTTAGAGAAGGAATGATGGTGTTGTTAGCAGTTTATCTTGTGGTTAGCGCCTTTTTGATCGGTTTGGATCAGTGGGTGAAGTATTTAACGGTCTCCAATATTCAGCTTGGGGAAACGAAAGAGTTTATTCCAGGTTTTTTATCCTTTACCAATATACGCAATACCGGAGCAGCTTGGAGCCTTTTAGAAGGCAAAATGTGGTTTTTCTACATTATTACAGTCATTGTTGTCGTCGTAGTGATCTATATTTTAGTTAAAAATCTGCGCGCAAGCAAATGGTTTACCATTGGTCTAACATTGGTTTTGGCTGGAGCAGTCGGTAATTTCATTGATCGGATTCGTTTAGGATACGTAGTGGATATGTTTCAAACGGAATTTATTCGTTTTCCTATTTTCAACGTTGCTGATATGACGTTAGTCATTGGTGTGGCATGTATTTTTATTTATTTAATTTTGGACGAAAAAGCAGCGAAGGATGGAAAAAATGGCACAAATTAATGTAGTAATAAATCAAGAAAGCGGTCGGATTGATAAAGTATTAAGCGACCTATTGAAAGAGCACTCCCGCTCACAAATTCAGCAATGGCTGAAAGAGCAAAATATTACCGTCAACGGCGAAGTAATTCGTTCAAATTATAAAGTAAAGGCGCAGGATGAAATTGTGATCAGCATTCCTGAACCGGTTGAACTATCTATCCAAGCTGAAAATATTCCGCTTGATATTGTCTATGAAGATGACGATCTGCTAGTAGTGAATAAGCCGCAGGGAATGGTCGTGCATCCTTCCGCCGGACATATGACAGGCACCTTGGTCAATGCGTTGTTATATCATATTAAAGACCTTTCCTCCATTAATGGTGTCATTCGTCCGGGAATTGTTCATCGGATCGATAAAGATACATCAGGATTATTAATGGTAGCAAAAAACGATCGGGCGCATGGGATTTTGGCGGATCAGCTAAAAAATAAAACCTCGCTTAGAAAATATGTCGCCTTAGTTCATGGCGAAATTGCGCATGACAAGGGAGAAATTAATGCACCTATCGGTCGTTCAAAAAATGATCGTAAAATGCAGGCTGTTATTGAAGGCGGCAAAGAAGCAGTAACTCATTTTGAAGTACTGGAGCGTTTTGCAGGCTATACCTTGGTTCAGCTGCAGTTGGAAACAGGACGCACTCATCAGATTCGCGTGCACATGAAGTACATCGGCTATCCGGTGGCTGGAGATCCTTTATACGGACCAAGAAAAACGCTAAAAGGGCAGGGGCAGTTTCTCCATGCGGAGGTTTTAGGCTTTAAGCATCCTACGACTGGTCAGATGATGATTTTTGATGCACCGTTGCCGGATATTTTTGAAAAAACTTTGGATCAATTAAGAAATAAAGGTTGATTTATTTCTTAAGAAACGGTACACTGTTTTAGAGCTGAAAATTGAATATGATCCTTTAAGATTAGTCCCGTGAGGCTAAGAAGGAAACACACAAACAAACTAAGTGCGCTTAGTCCCTGCTTTGTGTGAGATACATGGTATCTTTGTATATATGTCATTGTCTATCCTCCTACCTAATTACGGGCAGGAGGATTTTTTTGTTGTAAAAAGGACCGCTGAAGAAGCGGAATTCGTACGAGTAGGCTGACAAACGAATCATAAATTCATTTAGGAGGGAACAGCATGCAAGGAAAAGAGGTCGTTGATGGCGTGACAATGAAACGTGCATTAACCAGAATCACGTATGAGATTATCGAAAGAAACAAAGGCATTTCTGACATTGTACTAGTCGGTATTAAAACACGCGGCATTTATATCGCTCAAAGAATTGCTGAACGTTTAAAACAGCTTGAGGGCATCGAAGTGCCGGTAGGTGAACTGGACATTACTCTTTACCGCGATGACATGAAAGGACAGACGATGAAGGAACGGTCGTTGGACGAGCCGGAGTTACATTCTTCTAATGTACCTGTTTCAATTGAAGGAAAAGAAGTGATTTTGATTGATGATGTTCTCTTTACAGGCAGAACGATTCGAGCAGCGATGGATGCAGTCATGGATCTAGGACGACCTAGAAAAATTTCTCTGGCAGTTTTAGTCGATCGCGGACATCGTGAGTTGCCGATTCGAGCAGACTATGTAGGGAAAAATATTCCAACATCCATGGCTGAAGAAATTATTGTAGAAGTAGAAGAAAAAGACGGTGTGGATCGTATTTTAATTGCAAGTATTGACGTATAAAGAAATTTAATAAGATTGGAAAGATTTTGATGACAGAAGAAAAGTTCCGTAATGAAGAAGTAGTTTTAGATATTCATGACAGACCAAAAGCAGGACACTGGATTGGTTTAAGTCTCCAGCATTTATTCACCATGTTTGGCGCTACCGTGTTAGTTCCGATTTTAGTCGGTATTGATCCCGGCATTGCGCTGGTAAGCTCAGGCTTAGGAACTTTAGTGTATTTATTCGTTACAAAGGGAAAAATACCAGCTTATCTAGGCAGCAGCTTTGCCTTTATTGCAGCGATGCAAATGCTGATGAAAAGCGACGGTTACCCGGCAATCGCTCAAGGGGCAGTTACGACTGGTCTGGTGTATCTAGTTGTTTCATTGATCATCAAGAAAATTGGTTCGGCTTGGTTGGATAAGATTTTACCGCCGATTGTTGTCGGTCCTGTAATTATGGTTATCGGACTTGGCTTGGCGGCTAACGCGGCAAATAACGCCATGTTTAATGACGGCAAGTATGATTTCAAATTTATCGCTGTTGCACTGATTACATTAGCTTTAACCATTTTTTACAACATGTTTTTCAAAGGCTTCTTAGGACTCATTCCGATTCTTTTAGGCATTGTCAGCGGCTATCTGGTAGCGTTGCTTTTTGGTATCGTGGATGTTGAGTTGATTAAACAGGCTGCCTGGTTTGCTATGCCGAACTTTGAAATTCCATTTGTTCAGTATCAACCAAAGCTGTATTTAAATGCGATCACCACAATGGCACCTATCGCTTTTGTAACGATGACAGAACACATTGGTCATTTAATGGTCTTAAACAAATTAACAAAACGCGACTTTTTCCAAGATCCGGGCTTGTCTAAAACTTTAATGGGTGACGGAGCTGCCCAAATTGTTGCCGGTTTTGTCGGCGGACCGCCAGTTACCAGTTATGGAGAAAACATTGGTGTGTTAGCGATCACTCGAGTACACAGCGTATTCGTCATTGGCGGGGCAGCGGTTTTGGCAGTCTGCTTAGGCTTTGTCGGCAAATTAAGTGCAATTATTCTAAGTATCCCCGGCCCGGTTATTTCCGGAATCAGCTTTGTCTTGTTCGGTGTCATCGCAGCAAGCGGCTTGAAAATTTTGATCGATAATCAAATTAACTTTGATAAAAAGAAAAATTTATTAATTGCATCAGTTATTTTAGTCATCGGGATTGGCGGACTGGTTTTCAAATTGAATACATTTGAGCTTTCATCAATGGCTTTAGCAACAGTTCTAGGGATTATTTTAAACTTAGTTTTACCTGAAACGGCTCGCAGCGAAGAAAAGTAGGAGGAATGTACGAATGATTATCACATCTGAACGTATCAGTTTAAAACATCTTTTGACCGTAGAAGCTTTAAGCGATCAAGAGGTCATGGGCTTGATCCAGCGTGCGCAGGAATTTAAACACGGCGCTACTTGGAAGCCGGAAAAGGAACAGTATTTCGCGACCAATTTGTTCTTTGAAAATAGCACACGGACACACAAGAGCTTTGATGTAGCTGAGAAAAAGCTTGGGATTGAAGTGATTGAATTTGAAGAAAGCATGAGCTCAGTAAAAAAAGGCGAAACGCTTTATGATACGGTTCTGACTATGTCAGCCATTGGCGTGGATGTGGCAGTCATTCGTCACAGTAAAGAAAACTATTATGATGAACTGATTCAAAGTAAAACGATCCAATGTTCCATTATTAACGGTGGAGACGGCAGTGGACAACACCCGACACAGTGCTTATTGGATCTGATGACGATTTATGAAGAATTTGGGCACTTTGAAGGCTTAAAAGTTGCTATTGTTGGTGATATTACGCACTCACGTGTAGCTAAATCCAATATGCAAATGCTAAAACGCTTAGGTGCAACGATCTTTTTCTCAGGGCCAGAAGAATGGTACGATAAGCAATTTGAAGCTTACGGACATTATATGTCTTTGGACGAAGTGGTCGAAACAGTGGATGTGATGATGCTGTTAAGAGTTCAGCATGAACGCCATGATGGTTCTGAACTGTTTTCAAAGGAAGAATATCATCAAGAATACGGCTTAACCATTGAACGGGCGAAAAAGCTGCAAAAGCATGCGATTATTATGCATCCGGCACCGGTCAATCGGGATGTAGAGCTGGCAGATTCTCTTGTTGAAGGAATACAGTCACGCATTATCCAGCAAATGAGCAATGGAGTTTATATGAGAATGGCAATTTTAGAAGCAGTATTACATGGAAAGGCATAGGTGGAAAAATGAAGACACTTATCAAAAATGGAAAAATCATTAAAAAGGCAAATCAATTGATTCCAGCAGCAGTTTGGATCGAAGATGGCAAAATCAAAGCGATTGGAACATCCTTCGATGAAAGCTTGTTCGATAAAGTCTTTGATGCCAAGGGACAATTAATCACACCAGGCTTAGTTGATGTTCACGTACATCTAAGAGAACCAGGCTTTACTTATAAGGAAACCATTGAAACTGGCAGCAAATCAGCAGCCAGAGGCGGTTTTACAACCGTTTGCGCAATGCCTAACTTAAATCCAGTACCAGATACACCGGAAAAGCTAAAAGCTGTTTACGATATTATTGAAAAAGATGCGGTCGTGAAGGTTTTGCAATATGCGCCCATTACTGAAGAGCTGCGCAGTGAAACCTTAACAGACCAAAAAGCGTTAAAAGAGGTCGGCGCTTTTGCTTTTACCAATGACGGAGTGGGCGTACAAACAGCTGGAACCATGTACCTGGCCATGAAAGAAGCTGCTTCTCTAGGAATGGCGTTAGTTGCTCATACTGAAGATGAATCTTTATTATTCGGCGGAGTTATGCACCAAGGTGCAGTTGCTGAAAAACTGGGATTGCCTGGGATTTTATACTCAACTGAAGCTTCACAGATTGCCAGAGATGTTGTCCTGGCTGGTGAAACCGGTGCTCATTATCATGTTTGCCATGTCTCTACCAAAGAAAGTGTCCGAGTTATTCGCGACGCAAAAAAAGCCGGCATTCATGTAACGGCTGAAGTTTCTCCCCACCATTTAATTTTAGTAGATGAAGATATTCCAGAGGATCACGGTTTTTGGAAAATGAACCCGCCGCTGCGTGGAACAGAAGACCGCGCTGCGCTGATTGAAGGCTTAATGGATGGAACCATTGATTGTATTGCGACAGATCACGCCCCACATGGCTTGGAAGAAAAAAGCCAAAGCTTCTTAAAAGCACCATTCGGCATTGTCGGCAGCGAAACGGCATTCCAATTGATTTATACGCATTTTGTTGAAACAGGAAAATTCACATTAGAACAAGTGATCGACTGGATGGCGGTTAAGCCGGCTGAAATCTTTGGCTTAGATGCTGGAACCTTAACCATCGGGGCTCCAGCGGATATCGCTGTCTTTGATCTTGAGGAGGAAGCAGCGATTGACGATCAGGAGTTTGAATCACAGGCGGTGAACACACCTTTTGTCGGCTGGAAAGTCAAAGGCAACACTCTAATGACTTTCGTTGACGGAAAACCAGTCTGGACGAAAGAGGAGGCGTAAAAGTGAAACGATTATTGATTCTGGAAGACGGAACAGTATTTGAAGGAAAAGCCTTTGGTGCTGAGATCGACGTTGTAGGAGAAGTGGTTTTTACAACGAGTATGACGGGCTATCAAGAAACGATCACCGATCAAAGTTTCAATGGTCAAATTATTACCTTTACCTATCCAATGGTGGGCAATTATGGCATCAATCGGGATGATTACGAGTCCATTTCGCCAACCTGTAAAGGGGTGATCGTGAAAGAACATGCCCGCCTTGCATCTAATTGGCGCAATCAGCTAACACTGGATGAATTTTTGAAAAATAAAGGCATTCCGGGAATTTCCGGCATTGATACACGAGCATTGACCAGAAAGCTGCGTTCAGCCGGAACGATGAAAGCTGGTTTTATCGACGCCGACGATGATCTAACCCACGCGTTTGATCAGCTGAAGGCCACTGTTTTACCTCGGAATCAGGTTGCACAGGTTTCCACGACTAAACCTTATCCAAGTCCTGGCACCGGGCGCAACGTGGTCGTGATTGACTTTGGTTTAAAGCACAGTATTTTAAGAGAACTTTCGAAGCGTCATTGTAACTTAACAGTTTTACCATACAACACAACAGCCAAAACGATTTTAGAATTATCTCCTGACGGCGTGATGCTGACAAATGGCCCGGGTGATCCCAAGGATGTACCGGAAGCCATCGAGATGATCCAGCAAATTCAAGGAAAAGTTCCTATATTCGGCATTTGCTTGGGTCACCAGCTCTTTTCTTTAGCCAACGGAGCAGATACGTACAAAATGACATTCGGTCATCGGGGACTCAATCATCCAGTAAGAGAGGTTGCTACCGGAAAAATTGATTTTACTTCCCAAAATCACGGCTATGCAGTTGATGAAGCAACCATTGATTCAGAAAAACTGCTGGTTACGCACGTTGAAGTAAACGATGGCACCGTTGAAGGAGTTAGACATAGACATTATCCCGCATTTACAGTGCAGTATCATCCGGATGCAGCGCCAGGTCCGCATGACGGCTTGCATTTGTTCGATGAATTTATGGAAATGATGGATGCATGGAAGGAGCAGGGCTAATGCCAAAACGAACAGACATAAAAAAGATTATGGTTATCGGATCAGGACCGATTATTATCGGACAGGCTGCAGAATTTGATTATGCCGGTACGCAAGCCTGTCTTGCTTTGAAAGAAGAAGGCTATGAGGTGGTTTTGGTTAACTCTAACCCAGCCACAATCATGACAGATAAAGAAATTGCCGACCAAGTCTATATTGAACCATTAACTTTGGAATTTGTTTCCCGCATTTTGCGTAAAGAACGTCCGGATGCTTTGCTGCCGACCTTAGGTGGTCAAACAGGCTTGAACATGGCAATGGAGCTGGCCGAGTCAGGCATTCTGGCGGAGTTGCAGGTAGAATTACTGGGCACTAAATTAACGGCTATTGATCAGGCGGAGGATCGGGATTTATTTAAACAATTAATGGAAGAATTAAACCAGCCGATTCCTGAAAGCGAGATTGTCAATACTGTCGATCAAGCGATTGCTTTTGCGAATAAAATCGGTTATCCGATTATTGTACGACCAGCCTTTACATTAGGCGGTACCGGCGGCGGTATGTGCGATAATGAAGCGGAGCTGCGTACAATTGCTGAAAATGGATTGAAGCTTTCACCGGTTACGCAGTGTTTGATTGAAAAAAGCATTGCCGGCTACAAGGAAATTGAATACGAAGTCATGCGCGATTCCGCAGATAATGCTATTGTCGTTTGCAACATGGAAAACTTTGATCCAGTGGGTGTGCATACAGGGGATTCAATTGTTTTTGCTCCCAGTCAAACATTGTCCGATCATGAATACCAAATGCTGCGCGATGCGTCTTTAAAAATTATTCGAGCATTAAAAATTGAGGGTGGCTGTAATGTACAGTTGGCTCTTGATCCGAACAGCTTTAATTATTATGTCATCGAGGTAAATCCTCGTGTTTCCCGATCTTCTGCGCTTGCCAGTAAAGCAACCGGTTATCCGATTGCAAAACTAGCGGCAAAAATTGCAGTCGGTTTGACCCTAGATGAAATGAAAAATCCTGTTACCGGCACAACCTATGCCGAATTCGAACCGGCACTGGATTATGTGGTAGCTAAAATTCCCCGCTGGCCCTTTGATAAGTTCGAAAAAGGTGACCGGCGTTTAGGCACACAAATGAAGGCGACCGGCGAAGTCATGGCAATTGGTCGTAATATTGAAGAATCCTTATTAAAGGCCGTACGCTCTTTGGAAATCGGTGCCTTTCATAATGAATTAAAGGAATTAAATGATAGTAGTGATGACTTATTGACGGAAAATATCGTGAAAGCGCAGGACAACCGCTTATTCTACCTTTCAGAAGCGCTGCGGCGCGGTTATTCAATTGAAGAATTACATGGACTAACCAAGATTGACCTGTTCTTTTTAGACAAGCTCCTGCATATTGTGGAAATTGAAGCACAGTTGCAAAATCATATACAAGATCTTGATTGCTTGACAGAAGCGAAACAAAACGGCTTTACCGATCGCAAAATTGCAGAATTATGGCAAATGACAGAAGCTGCCGTAACGGAATTCCGCTTAACGAACAAACTGCAGCCAGTTTACAAAATGGTCGATACTTGTGCGGCAGAATTTGAGTCAAAAACACCTTATTTTTACAGTACGTACGAGTTAGAAAACGAGAGTATTGTTTCCGAAAAACCTTCTGTACTGGTATTAGGATCCGGACCGATCCGCATTGGTCAGGGAGTAGAATTTGATTATGCTACTGTTCACTCAGTCAAAGCGATTCAAGCAGCTGGTTATGAAGCAATTATCATGAACAGCAATCCGGAAACTGTTTCGACGGATTTTTCCATCTCCGATAAGCTCTATTTTGAACCATTGACGTTAGAGGATGTTATGAACGTGATTCACTTGGAAAAACCAATTGGAGTGATCGTGCAATTTGGCGGTCAGACGGCAATCAATTTAGCCGAGCCTTTAGTCAAGCAAGGGGTTAAGATTTTAGGTACAACGATCGAGGATTTAGATCGAGCTGAAAATCGTGATCTGTTTGAACAGGCCTTGCAGGAGCTTGAAATTCCTCAGCCACCGGGAGCAACAGCGACCAGTGCGCAAGAAGCAGTAGCAGTTGCCAACAAAATCGGTTATCCGGTTTTGGTTCGACCAAGCTATGTTTTAGGCGGACGAGCGATGGAAATTGTAGAAAATCAAACGGATTTAGAAGATTATATGCGCCATGCAGTCAAGGCTTCTCCTGAGCACCCAGTATTGGTTGACAGCTATTTATTAGGTAGAGAATGTGAAGTAGATGCGATTTGTGATGGGGAAACCGTGTTAATCCCGGGTATTATGGAACATATTGAGCGCGCAGGGGTTCATTCCGGCGATTCAATGGCTGTCTATCCGCCCCAAACCTTATCAGCGGAGCTGCAGCAGACGATTGCTGCCTATACGGAAAAATTGGCGCTAGGACTTAATTGTGTTGGGATGATGAATATTCAGTTTGTTATCCATGATGAAAAAGTGTATGTGATCGAAGTTAATCCTAGAGCTAGCAGAACCGTTCCGTTTTTAAGTAAAATTACCGGCATTCCTATGGCTCAGATCGCTACTAAGGCAATCTTGGGACAGAAACTGCAGGATTTGGGCTATCAATCGGGTCTTTATCCAGAAGGCAAGCAAGTACACGTAAAAGCCCCTGTCTTTTCGTTTACCAAGCTGCAAAAGGTGGACACATATTTAGGTCCTGAAATGAAATCTACCGGTGAAGTCATGGGTACTGATTATAGTTTGGAAAAAGCCTTATATAAAGCCTTTGAAGCTTCCGGACTACATCTGCCGAGCTATGGTGCTGTTTTATTTACCATTGCGGATGAAACAAAGGAAGAGGCGTTAGCCTTGGCTAAACGTTTTAATAAGATCGGCTATAGTTTGTTGGCGACAGAAGGAACTGCGGCTTATTTTAAAAGGTATGGACTTACTGTTGAATCTGTGTATAAAATTAATCATGATGGCGGCGCTACAGTTCTTGATTTAATCCGCACTGGACAGGCACAGGTCGTTGTGAACACGATGGACAAAAACCGCTCCGATAGTAATAAAGACGGCTTCTTGATTCGTCGTGAAGCGGTTGAACATGGGGTGCCGTTGTTTACCTCATTGGATACGGCTAACGCTATTCTTAAGGTATTGGAATCGAGAGCATTTTCAACAGAATCAATCTAAATAAAGTGTCGTGGTTGTCTGTCTTAGACAGCCGGGCGCTTGTTGGAGTATAAAGGAGTAAAAAGACATGAAACAGGAACTAATGACGATTATCTCGCAAAAACAGCTTGCTCCTAGAATTTTTCAAATGACTTTACAAGGAGAGCTTGTAAAGGAAATGGGCAAACCGGGACAATTTATTCATATCAAAGTGCCGCGTGCAGATATGTTGTTAAGGAGACCAATCAGCTTAAATCAAATCGATAAAAAAGCGAAAACCTGTACGATTATCTATCGCACAGAAGGTGAAGGAACCAAGGTGTTTTCTGAATTAACGGCCGGTGATCAGTTAGATGTGATGGGACCTTTAGGCAACGGCTTTGATCTTGATTGTTTAGAGGAAGGACAAACGGCTTTTGTGATTGGCGGCGGTATTGGCATTCCGCCGATGTATGAGCTTTCTAAACAATTAAAGCAAAAAGGCATCAAAGTCATCCATTTTCTAGGATATGCTTCAAAAGAGGTCGCTTATTTTGAGGACGAATTTGCGGCGTTGGCGGAAACACGTTTTGCCACGGATGACGGTTCGTTTGGCGTGAAAGGGCATGTGGGTCATTTGTTAACTGCAGCGGATGTAGAGGTGCCGGATGCTGTGTATGCTTGTGGCGCTAACGGTATGCTAAAAATGGTTGCAGAGGTTTTTGCAGATAATTCAAATGTCTTTTTATCTCTCGAACAGCGCATGGCCTGCGGTATGGGGGCTTGTTATGCCTGTGTTTGTCATGTGCCGGAGGATGAAACAAAAAGTGTCAAGGTTTGTGACGAAGGACCGATTTTTAGAGCGAATGAGGTGGTTTTATGAATAAATTAGCTGTTAGTTTACCGGGATTAGAGTTGAAAAATCCGATCATTCCTGCCAGCGGTTGCTTTGGTTTTGGTGAAGAGTATGCAAAGTATTTTAACTTAGAAAAATTAGGCTCCATTATGATTAAAGCAACAACACCTCAAGCTCGTTACGGTAATGAAACACCCAGAGTAGCTGAAACGCCGAGCGGCATGCTGAATGCAATTGGTCTGCAAAATCCAGGTTTAGAGGTGGTTATGGAAAGCAAGCTGCCGAAGCTAGCCAACTATGATTTGCCGATCATTGCCAATGTGGCTGGCGCTTGTGAAGAAGATTATGTGGAAGTTTGTAGTAAAATTGGTGCAGCGGAAAATGTTAAGGCAATTGAATTAAATATTTCCTGTCCTAACGTGAAGCATGGCGGAATTGCTTTTGGAACAGATCCAGATGTGGCTTTTCAATTAACGCAAGCCGTTAAAAAAGTTTCTTCTGTACCTATTTATGTGAAATTGTCGCCAAATGTCACCGATATTGTACCCATTGCCCAAGCAATTGAAGCAGGTGGCGCTGATGGTTTTTCAATGATTAATACACTGTTGGGCATGCGGATTGATTTAAAAACTAGACGACCGATTTTGGCAAATCAAACGGGGGGCTTATCTGGTCCAGCAATTAAACCAGTGGCAATTCGCTTGATTCACCAAGTAGCGCAAATATCGGATTTGCCGATTATCGGTATGGGTGGAGTGCAGACCGTGGATGATGTTTTGGAAATGTTCATGGCTGGTGCTAGTGCAGTCGGTGTAGGAACCGCTAATTTTACTGATCCGTACATCTGTCCCAGATTGATTGATGCTTTGCCAGCAAGAATGGCTGAACTAGGCATTGAATCACTTGAACAGCTAAGAAAAGACGTAAAGGAGGCGAAAGTCCGATGAGTCATCGTCCAATTATTGCTTTAGACTTTGCTTCAAGGTCTGAAGTTGCTGCATTTTTAGAAAAATTTCCTAAAGAAGAATCTCTATTTGTAAAGGTGGGCATGGAATTATTTTATCAAGAAGGACCAGAAATTATTCGCTGGCTGAAAGCATTGAATCATTCCGTGTTTTTGGATTTAAAATTACATGATATCCCAAATACGGTAGAAAAAGCGATGACTGGTTTGGCGCGTTTGGATGTGGATATCACCAATGTTCATGCCGCCGGCGGAATCAAAATGATGGCTGCAGCGAAGCGCGGCCTAGAAAAAGGTACAGTAAACGGCCAAAAAACACCTTTACTGATCGCTGTGACGCAACTAACCTCAACCAGTGAAGAACAAATGCAGCATGATCAATTAATCAAAGTGCCGCTGCAAGAAAGTGTTCTGCATTATGCGCAATGTACACAAACTGCAGGCTTAGATGGCGTAGTGTGCTCTGCTTTGGAAGCACAGGCAATTCATCAAGCAACGAGTGAAAACTTTATTTGCCTAACGCCGGGAATTCGCCCAAGCGGCAGTGCTGTAGGCGATCAGCAGCGTGTTGTTACACCGAAAGAAGCAAGAGAAATCGGTTCTACATATATTGTAGTTGGCCGACCAATTACACAAGCGGCCGATCCTTTTGAGGCTTATCAAATAATCAAAAAAGAGTGGAATGGAGAAAACGAATGACAGAATTAGCAAAAGCAATTGCCAAAGATTTACTTGAGATTGAAGCTGTATTTTTAAGTCCGAATGAGCCTTTTACATGGGCAAGTGGGATTAAAAGCCCGATTTACTGTGATAACCGCATCACAATGAGCTATCCAAAGGTCCGCAAAGAAATCGCCAAGGGACTTGCAGCTAAAATTAAAGAAGCGTATCCTGAGGTTGAAGTAATCGCGGGAACAGCAACAGCCGGTATTCCACATGCTGCTTGGGTGGCAGAAATCTTAGATTTACCGATGGTTTATATCCGTAGCAAAGCAAAAGATCATGGCAAAGGGAATCAAATTGAAGGCCGCATCAGCGAAGGTCAAAAAATGGTTATTATTGAAGATTTAATTTCTACCGGCGGCAGCGTATTAGAAGCACAAGCAGCAGCTGAACGTGAAGGTGCGAATGTTTTGGGAGTTGCCGCAATCTTTACCTATGAATTACCAAAAGGCACACAGAATTTTGCTGATCAAAAAGTAGAATTAGTGACTTTGACCAATTATTCAACCTTGATTGACGCTGCTTTGGAATCAAAGTATATCGAAGCTAAAGATGTAGCGCTTTTAAAGGAATGGAAAAAAGATCCGGAAAACTGGCTAACTACTAAATAATTTTCAGCTTATAAGGATCCCATACAAGACAGTGTCAGCAAAACGCGAACAAGAAAGACGAACAGGGCTTGTTACCTTGCTCGTCTTTTATATAACCTGAAAGAATAGCATTTTCTAAAGGTAAGACCATTTTTTCTTCATTTGAGAATAGGTTATGCTATACTTTCATTATTGAGTAGCTTCGCCAATAGTTCACAGCAGGTGAAGCATTCAAAGAGTCAGACACAAAAAATGAATTGATTCAATTGAAGGTGGGGTTTGATGAAAAAGATTCGCAACATGGATGTAGAATGGGGCTATACTGGTGAAAGAGGACCTGAGCATTGGCATACGCTTTGCGACTGGTTTTCACTTGGCGCAAAATATCCGTATCAGTCACCGATTAATTTATCCAAGGAGCTTATTCAAGGTATTTCGAAAGAAAGAGAAATCACCTTTTGTTATAAGCGGGAAGAATTTACTGAAAAAGAATTTAAAAATACCTTTCATTTTGTTCCGCCAAATACAGAAAGCTATGTCATTTACGAAGAGGAAAATTATTATTTAACAGATATTCATTTTCACACGCCGAGTGAGCATACCATTGACGATACACATTTTCCGGTTGAATTTCACTTAGTTCATATGAATAACTCCGGTGAAAATCTGGTTGTCGGCTGCTTATTTGAGCTGTCAACTGAAAAAAATCAATTCTCGAAAGAGGCGGATACCTTGATTTGGCAGCCGGAAACTCATCAGCAATGGTTTGATCCAAGTATCTTTATTCCAGAAGAAAAGGGACACTTTCATTATTTAGGTTCATTAACCACGCCGCCGACCAAAGGACCGGTTCATTGGTTTGTTTTCGAAACAGTTCAAAAAATGGATCAGGCGTTTTTCCAGCGGATACATGAAGGAATGTTGCCGTTTAACAACCGTCCAGTTCAAGCATTGAATGGTCGAAAAGTTTATTTTTCTGAATGAGTGAGGGATGAGGATGAATATTCAACAAATGAAATATGTGGTCGCGGTAGCTAATAACGGTAGCTTTCGGGAAGCGGCCAAAAAATTATATATCACTCAGCCCAGCTTATCCAACGGTATTCGCGAGCTGGAAGAAGAAATTGGCGTCACCTTATTTACGAGAACAAATAAAGGTGCCTTAATTACAGAAGAAGGTCGGATTTTTTTAGAGCATGCGGAAAAAATCTTAACCCAAATGGCCTTGATTAAAAATCGTTACCAAGAGGTTGTGAAAAGTGAGCGGTTTTCTATATCTTCTCAACACTATGATTTTCTAGGCGAGGTCATGGGCAAGGTGATTCGCCAGTTTAATGGTCAATATAAAAATTTTCGTGTTTTTGAAACGACCACGCTAAAGGTGATTGAAGACGTCAAAAGTTTTCATAGTGAGTTAGGGATTATTTACCTTAATAATCAGAACAAAGCCAGCATTGAACGGTATCTTGAGCAGGCAAATTTAACCTATGAGGTTGTGGGCAGCTTCAATACGCATATATTTTTAGGAAACGACCATCCTTTAGCGAATCGAAAAGAGATCTATTTGGAGGAACTGTCCTGCTATCCTCAGGTTCGTTTTACGCAGGAAGGCAGCAATTTTGCTTATTTCTCTGAAGATTTGATTGAAAATCAGGAGCAAGAAACGGTGATTTATACGAATGACCGTGGAACTTTGATGAATTTGTTGGTTGAAACGAATGCTTATGCGTCTGGTTCTGGAGTGGTGACCGGGTTTACGAAAAAAGAAATTCGACTGATTCCGCTTGCGGATCGAACCATGAATAAGATTTGTGTCTTATATCAAAAAAATAAACCCATCAGTACAATTGGTACTTATTTTATTGAAGCAGTAAAAGAGCTTTTTTAGCTAGTGAACAACTATAAAACACGTTAAGAGCAGTGAAGTCCGCTGATCTTAACGTGTCTTTTTATTGTTCGGTATATTCTTTTAAAAGTTGATAAACGATTTCCATCTCTTTAGGTGTGCCGATTGAAATTCGTAGATAATTCTTCAAACGTTCCACTTTTGGAAAATAGCGCACATAAACCTCATGACGTTCTAGAAAATAAAATAAATCTTCAATGGCGTGCTGCGGGTGCGTAGTCAGTACAAAATTCGTTTGAGAAGGGCAGGTTTGAAAGCCTAATTCGGCGATTTTTTCGGTAAACCATTCTCTTGTCTGACAAATAGTTGTATTAATCTCCTCATAATAAGCAGCGTCTTTAACAGCAGCTGTGGCCAAGTCTTCTGCGAGAGAATCCACTGAATAGGGATTAAAAGAAGATTTGATACTTTCAATAATTTGAATATATTCCGGTTGACCAATGGCATAACCAACACGCAGCCCTGCCAATGAGCTGGATTTTGAAAAAGTTCGTACGATGACCATGTTAGGATACTTGTCCAGTAACGTCACCGCCGAGCTGGCCGCAAAATCAATGTAAGCTTCATCGATAATGACCATCACTTCTTGATTTACGGCTAATAAGGCTTCTATTTCAGATAAAGATTTAAAAATACCTGTCGGCGCGTTGGGGTTTGTCAGAAGGATCCCGCCGTTTTCCTGCTGGTAATCCTTGATATCGATTTCGAAACGATCATTTAACGGGATTTCTTTAAAAGGAACATTGAATAACTCTGCCCAAACTTTATAGAAACCATAAGTAATATCGGGAAATAAAATGGGATCTTTACTATTAAAAAACGCCAAAAAACAAAAAGCCAATACTTCGTCGGAGCCATTGCCGATGACAAAATTTTCAGGTGTTAAACCGAATTTTTCGGCCAGTGCAGCTTTCAATTGAGAATTATCAACAGAGTTATAGCGTTTTAGCTGACGAATGTCGAAGTTTTTCAGCTGCTGTTCAGCTAATGGCGTGGGCGGATAGGGATTTTCGTTTGTATTTAATTTAATTATTTTGGGATTATCGGGCTGCTCTCCCGGAACATACGGTGTAATTTTGCGAATACCTTTCATAGCCTCAACCTCTTTCTTTTTCTTTTACTATAAAGAAGGGATGGTAAAATGGCAAGTTATAAATGTGATTTCAGAAAGAAAAAGCGAGTTTTTTTAAATCCTATTTTCATTTTAAAGCTGATTATGCTATGATAAAACAGAAAAACGTGAGGATTGTCCTTATGATTGATGTGGAGGAGAAGCTATGGATGTAACAAGCAGATTTAACAAACAGGTGTACAAGATTGCTGTATCGACCATTCGCCGCTTTGACGAACAGGTTTCTGATATTGAAGGGATTTTGAAATTAACATTGGGGGAACCGGATTTTAACACCCCTGAGCATGTGAAAGATGCCGCCCATGAAGCGATTACCAATAATTTTTCTCACTATACAGGTATGTCCGGCTTAACCGACGTAAGAGAAGCAGCGACCTTTTTTGTAAAAGAAAAATACGGAATCAGCTATCAACCGGCTTCAGAAGTATTAGTAACGATTGGTGCGACGGAAGCAATTTCTGCTAGTCTGCTTTCTATTTTGGAACCTGGGGACAAGGTTTTAATGCCGGCACCGATCTATCCGGGCTATGAACCAGTGATTACTTTAGCACAAGCTCAACCTGTATATATTGATACAAGCGTGAATGATTTTATTTTAACGCCGGAAATGATTGAAGCAGCAATGGCAGAGCATGGGAGTGCAGTAAAAGCAATTATTCTAAACTATCCAAGCAATCCGACAGGCGTTACCTACAATCGTCAGGAGGTACAAGCGATTGCAGAGGTCTTGAAAAACTATCCGGTTTTTGTTATCAGTGACGAGATTTACAGTGAGCTGACTTATGATGAGCCGCATGTTTCAATTGCTGAATTTATTCCTGAGCAAACAATTATGATTAACGGATTATCCAAATCACATGCAATGACCGGCTGGCGTATTGGTTTTATCTTTGGACCAGCGAATTTAATTGCCCAAATCATTAAAGTCCATCAATATTTGGTAACTGCAGCATCAACGATTTCGCAAAAAGCGGCTGTTCGTGCTCTGATTGAAGGAATCAATGATGCTGCGATCATGAAAGAAGAGTATCGCCGGCGCCGTGATTTTGTTTATCAGCAAATGATAGAATGCGGTTTTACAGTGGCAAAGCCAAGCGGCGCATTTTATCTATTCGCTAAAATTCCGACGGGCTATGAACAAGATTCAATGAAGTTTTGTGTGGCTTTAGCTCAGGAAGAAGCGGTGGCGATTATTCCGGGCATCGCTTTTGGACAAGAAGCAGAAGGTTATGTAAGAATCAGCTATGCTGCCGACATGGATGTTTTAAAAGAAGCAATGACTAGAATCCAGCGTTATATGAAAAAACACCAGTAATCTTTATTATTAACTGCTGACAACATTTGTTGTCGGCAGTTTTTTTGCTGAAATCTTTACATACCTTTACCTGTTATTTACATTTTTTTGCCGAAGAATTAACATCGCGTTGCTAAACTAGGCTTGTAACTAATTGAAAAGGACGTGTCAAAATGAAAAAACGTGTATTATCGACGATCGTATTAAGCATGGGACTATTACTTGCCGGCTGTGGCAGTCAAGGAACAGCAACAAACAGCAGTGATACAGCAAAAGCAGGCTCAGATAACCAGCCGGTTAAAATTGTTGCAGTTGGTTCTACTGCTTTGCAGCCGCTGGTTGATGCAGCCAAGGATCAGTTTACAGCCGAACATAGTAATTATACGATTTCGGTTCAAGGCGGCGGTAGTGGCACCGGTCTTTCGCAAGTCGCAGATGGAGCCGTAACCATCGGTAACTCAGATGTTTTTGCAGAAGAAAAATCAGGGATTGCTGCCGATAAATTAGTGGATCATCGCGTAGCGGTTGTCGGGATGGGGCCAGTCGTAAATAAGGACGTCGGCGTGAAAGAAGTAACGAAACAACAATTAATCGATATTTTTACCGGTAAAACTAAAAACTGGAAAGATGTTGGCGGAAAAGATCAGGAAATTGCTGTTATCAATCGGCCAAGTGGCAGCGGAACGCGGGCAACGTTTGAAAAATGGGGCTTGGATGGCGCTACAGCCGTGCAATCTCAAGAACAGGACTCATCAGGAACTGTTCGCCAAATCGTAGCACAAACACCAGGAGCAATTAGCTATCTTGCTTTTTCTTATATGGATGATTCAACGGTGGCTTTAAGTATTGACGGTGTGAAACCGACAGAAGAAAATGTCGCTGATAATTCATGGAAAATCTGGTCTTACGAGCATATGTATACAAAAGGTGAGCCGGACAAAAATGTGAAGGCCTTTCTTGATTACATGCTAGAAAAAGATGTCCAAGAAGGTGTAGTAAAAGAATTAGGCTATTTGCCGATAACTGACATGTCAGTTGAACGAGATGCTACCGGTCACATTACCAATAAATAAACACTTCCCTAAAATAGTAAACAGGAAAAAGCAGCCCTTCAAAAAAGTCGGGCTGCTTTCATTATGATTTCTTTTCCAAAGGTAGCTTGACTGTAAAAGTTGATCCAAGCCCCAAATGACTATCAAGGGTGACAGAACCACCTAACAGTTCGGCATAATGCTGCACAATGGACAAGCCTAAGCCAGTACCGCCGGAATGTCTGCTGCGTGCTTTATCAACGCGATAGAACCGTTCGAAAATCCGTTCCTGATCTTTTAAACTAATTCCGATGCCATCATCCGTTACTTGAATAAAGAAGTTCTTAGCAAAGCCATAAGTAATAACGATTTTGCCGCCGACTTTAGAATATTGAATGGCATTTTCAATTAAGTTTTTAATAATCGGATACAGCAGTTCATACTTTGTAAAATAAGTTGCGTCTGTTTCTCCCTGAATCTCAATGCTTAGTTCTTTTTCATTGATCCATTGGTGATAGGAGCGCACGATCTCTTCAATAAAGGGACGTAAGGCAATTTCCTGATTTTCATAGGAAATATTTTTCCCGTCACGAGATAATTGTAAAATTTCCTGAATCAGCTGCTGCAGGCGCAAGGCATCTTTTTGCATAATGGTCAAAAACTGCTCTAAAGTTTCCGGATCATCCTTGGCACCATCCAGCAGAGTTTCAGTAAAGCCGAGTAGAGAGGTAACCGGCGTTTTTAATTCATGAGAGACATTACCGACAAAATCCTTCTGCATTTTTTCCAGTTGTCTCACTCTGGTTAAATCATAGGCGATTCCTAAGACCTGATAATTGTTGCCATTTTCTTCGATAAAGCGCAAGGTCATATCTAAAATCCGTTCATTTGGTGTATTCGCCAACTTGATTACCTGATGAACCGTGCTTTTTTCAGTGACCACTTGATGAATCAAATGAATCATAGCGGGTTCTTCAATGACATCAAAATAATTTTTCTCTGTGTCATGCTCCGGAATGGCTAAAATCTCACGCATTTTAGGATTCATCAAACGTAGCTTTCCTTCAACATCAATCAGAAAGACGCCAATCATCAACTCATCCAGCAGCGCATGAAATTGTTCTTCTGTTGAGGTATAAGCTAAATAAGTTTGACTCATTTGCTGGCTTAATAGATTGACTGTTTCATATAACTCATTCCATTCCGGCGAATTTTGAATAATGGATCGCGATTCATCCGGATATTTGACCATTTTTTTCAAAACAGGTAAAACAGTAATTAAAGGCTCGTTTTTTTGATGAAGCAAAATAAAAACAAACACAGTAATAATCAAAAACAGCAGTCCTAATGTAATTAAAAGATAGCGGCGAAAGGATTGGATACTGGAAGAAAACTGTGTGGTTTCTTCGGAAAGTCGAATAATGCCGACCAGTTTATCATTTTGCCGCACCGGAATTGCCAAATAGAGCAGTTCTTTGTTTAAAGTAGCACTTTTTCTAAGGGCGGAGCCAAAATCAGCACCCGACAAAACGGCTTTAATCTCAGGACGCGTATTTCTGCTACCAAAATCTATAGTAGAACTATCAAAAAAGATCTCGCCATTTTTATCCATCAACGTTAAGCGTTCATTTTCGTCAGTAGTATAATGCTGCAAAAATGTTTTTTCCGCCGGCGAAAGCGTCTGTTGAACAAAAATTTCGGGATTAAGCTGGTCAACCAGTAAGGTACTTTTTTTCTGCAAAAATTCTTCCTGCTGTAAATACAATTCCTTTTTAAAAAAAACATTTGTTAAAAAAATGCTTCCAGCAAACAAAGCAAGCATTAACAAGCCTACCAAAAAATATTCGATTCTTTGCCGTTTTTTCATTGTTTAGGCTCCTGAAAGCGATAGCCAAAGCCGCGTACTGTGACTAAATAAGCCGGACGCTTGGGATCAATTTCGATTTTGTCCCTTAAATGGCTGACATGCACATCCACAATCCGGCTTTGACCGGCAAAATCATAGTTCCAAATACGATCCAACAAAGTATCACGATCAATCACACGATCCTTACGCTTCATAAAATATACCAAGAGCTCAAACTCTTTAGGTGTTAGTTCAATTTTACGACCGCGCACAGTGACTTCATAATTCTGTTCATCAACGACGATATCACCTAAAATCAACGGCGCTTTTGTTGCTTCTTTTTCTTCCGTTACTTCAACTGGTTTCAATCGTCTAAAAATGGCTTTCATTCTAGCTAAAACTTCTCTAGGGCTGAAAGGCTTAGTTAAATAATCATCTGCTCCAATTTCCAGACCGATAATTTTGTCTACCTGATCATCTCTGGCCGTTAAAATTAAAATTGGCGTATCAATTTTTTCTCTGCGCAAGGATTTTGTCATTTCCAGTCCATCCATGTGCGGCAGCATCACATCCAAAATAATAAAATCATAGTGATTAGAAAGGGCAAGTTCATAGCCGGCTTCACCATCGAAAGCGGTCGTAACATCATAGCCTTCTTTTTCTAAATTAAACGTCAATAAAGTCACAATGGATGGTTCATCATCGACAACTAGTACTTTTTTCATGCACGGAACTCCTTTAAACTAAGAATCAATACATCGTTATTTTATCATACATTTAGTTAGAGCCAAAACTTTATGAAAGCATTCTAAACTATATTCGCAACAAAAATAATGGTATAATGAAAAGGATTGAAAAGAGGGATGAAAATGATCGGAATCAGCGCGTGTTTAGGCGGCGTTTGCTGTCGTTATGATGGAAAAGCAAAAGAAATTAAAGCTTTAAAAGAATTAGTTGCCGCTAAGCAGGCAGTAGTAATTTGCCCAGAGGTAATCGGCGGTCTGCCTACACCAAGAGAGCCAGCGGAAATCGTTAATGGCGATGGCTTTGACGTTTGGCAAAAACAAGCGCAAGTTCTGACAGTTTCAGGGATGGATGTGACCCAGCAGTTTAGACAAGGTGCCATAGCAGCCTATGAGGAGTTAAAAAACCAAGGAATTACAACAATTATTCTAAAAGAAGGCAGTCCTTCCTGTGGCAGCCAGCGGATCTATGATGGTTCCTTTTCCGGTATTACAAAAGCGGGAGTGGGAGTAGCCGCTGCTTATTTTATGAAGCAGGGCATCAATGTTATTCCAGAATCTGATTGGCAAAGAGCTTTTGATCATTCTCTTTGAAATAGGTGGTTATCAGAAAATGAAATGAGTAATTGCCGCTTATGGTACAAATAGGAAAAAAAGCAGAGAAATCCGCAGTCAACTATTGACTAATCCGCTCGAAATCGGTAACCTAAAAGGGATTGAAATTGGAGGCAGCGACTATGGAAATTGAAAAAACGAATCGAATGAATGCCTTATTCGAATGCTATTCATCCTTATTAACTGAAAAGCAGATGAATTATATGGAAATGTACTATGCAGATGACTTTTCATTGGGTGAAATTGCAGAAGAATACGAAGTAAGTCGCCAAGCTGTCTATGATAATATCAAGCGTACTGAAAAGATTTTAGAAGATTATGAGAAGAAGCTGCACATGTTTTCTGATTATATCGTGCGCGGCGAATTATTGGATAAATTGCGCAAGTATGTCCTTGAAACATACCCTAAAGATACGACTATTATTAATTATATCGAACAAATACAAGAAGTAGAGGAATGAGATTATGGCTTTTGAAAGTTTAACAGAACGCCTACAGCAGGCGATGGGAAAATTACGTCGTAAAGGAAAAGTATCTGAAGCAGACGTAAAAGAAATGATGAGAGAAATTCGACTTGCTTTATTGGAAGCCGATGTTAATTTACAAGTAGTCAAAGATTTTACCAAACGTGTGCGTGAACGCGCTGTCGGTGTGGAAGTTCTCGAAAGTCTCTCACCGGCGCAACAGATCGTAAAAATTGTAGACGAGGAATTAACTGCTACGCTTGGTTCTGAAACTGTTGGCTTAAACAAGTCCGAACGGATTCCGACGGTTATCATGATGGTTGGACTTCAAGGAGCCGGTAAAACAACTTTTGGCGGTAAACTAGCCAATCATTTAATGAAAACGGAAAATGCACGTCCCTTAATGATCGCAGCCGATGTCTATCGTCCAGCGGCGATCGATCAGTTGAAGGTCTTAGGTCAGCAGCTGGAAGTTCCTGTTTTTGATATGGGAACCGATACCGATCCAGTTGAAATTGTCCGTCAGGGAATGGCATTAGCCAAGGAAAAGAAAAATGATTATGTGCTGATTGATACGGCGGGTCGTTTACACATTGACGAAACCTTAATGGATGAATTAAAGCAAATCAAAGAAGTAGCTCAGCCGGATGAAATTATGCTGGTTGTTGATGCCATGACGGGGCAGGATGCCGTTAATGTGGCTGACAGCTTTAACCAACAGCTGGGAATTACCGGCGTGGTGATTACTAAATTAGATGGCGACACCCGTGGCGGGGCAGCCTTGTCCATTCGTGCAGTGACCGGCGCGCCAATTAAATTCATTGGTTCCGGTGAAAAGCTGACAGATTTAGAAATTTTCCATCCAGATCGGATGTCTAGTCGTATTTTAGGTATGGGTGACATGCTGACGCTGATTGAAAAAGCGCAGCAGGATTATGATGAGAAAAAAGCAGAAGAGCTTGCAACGAAGATGAAGGAAAACAGCTTTGATTTTAACGACTTCATCGAACAAATGGATCAAGTGATGGGTATGGGGCCAATTGAAGATCTGCTCAAAATGATTCCGGGGATGAGTCAAATGCCTGGTCTTGAAAATGTGAAGGTCGATCCAAAAGATATGGCGCGCAAAAAAGCCATGGTGCTTTCAATGACACCGGCTGAAAGAGAAAATCCCGACCTACTGAATCCGAGTCGCAGACGTCGAATTGCTGCCGGTTCCGGTAATAGTGTGGTGGAAGTTAACCGCATGATTAAACAATTCAAAGAATCGAAAAAAATGATGCAGCAAATGTCGAAAGGCAATATGGACATTCCAGGAATGGATCAAATGTTTGGCGGAGGCATTAAAGGCAAGCTTGGCAAAATGGCGATGAACCGAATGGTTAAGAAAAACAAAAAGAAGAAGAAAAAGAAGAAAAAATAAAAAATAATAGAGAGCGAGACAAAACTAAAAAAATAGTTTTGTCTCGCTCTCTATTTACGAATAACCGGCGGAAGCAGAAGCAACTCTAGCTGCGCGTCGATCACATCAATCTCTAAGTGCTTGGTGCGGTTGTCTACGAAGATCGTAGTGATTCGATGATGAACGTACCTACTCTTGGTTCTCGGAGTTAAACGTTTCTTTCCCAGCCTCGATTTTTTCTCTAAATCCCGACTTTTTCTGATCGTTTCAACCGTTTTTGTTGCCACCAGAGCTGAAGATTTTTTTGATAAATCAAAAAACTGGCAATGAAAGCAGTAATTACGGCATACATCACTAATTTGAGAATAGGAGACTTACCATCGTCCGTATTGTAAATGGCGTTCATTCCAAAAACTAAAGTAAGCGGAACATACATGATTAAAACTAGCAATAGCGGCCAGTTTAATTGCTTAAACAATAAAAATCGTCCCTTCGTTTCCAATGAAAGCTTAGAAAATAACAGATAGCCTAAAAAAATCACGCCCATTGAAAAAAGGAATGCACTGATTAGCGCAATCATATTTACGGATTCTTTAGTGACGGTATAAACTAAAAATTTATTTTCGCTGGTCGTCAGAGTTGCTAGATCATTTCCAGTGAAGTAATACCAAGCATTCACGCAACCTGAAATGAAATAAGTCAGACTAAACCAAAAACTAAAGGCTGTAAATGGTCCCCAAAGAATATGACCTGTGACAGATCCGATAAAAGCCGCACAGGAAAAGTACAAGAAGTTGGTGACCATATTGCCAAGCAGATAAGCTCCCATCTGTATAAAACTAATATTGACATATTCACTAGGAATCCCAGTTACAACAATCCCAATATACAAAATTTTTGCGAACAATACACTGCTTAAAAATGGAAGAGCGACGAGTAAATACTTATAAACATATATTCTCTTTTTCGAAACACCTAAAGAAAAGAGAAATTCATTAAACCCAGTTTTTAAGTCGACAAAGAACATACTAAAACCAACTAAAACGATCGCAGCAAGCAACAAATGAGGAATTTCATTGAAATACGTAGTGTAATAAACAGTTGGCTCGCCTTCCTCATATTCTGTTCCTTGATTAAACAAGGATAGCCCTTCTTTTTTTGAAAGCGGACTCTTATTTTGACTTTTCTGAATTAAGATAATTTCATCATACATTCTTTCTTGTTCTTTCCAAGTGGCTACATTCGATATACCAATGTAAATGTAGCTTGCAATGATTGCCAAGCAAATGAAAATCAAGAAGCGTCCATAGCGTTTTTTTAAAATTGTCCATAACTCTTTCTTCATAATACTCCTCCTCGTAAAGAATGCTGCTCTTCTTTGGTGACATGTACTTCAAAAACATCCTCTAAAGTTAGTGGTACTTCTTCAAATAGAAGTGGTCGTTCTGCTAAGATCATTCTTTCGATCTCGTCAGTATAATTTTCAAAAATCGCTGTAATGACGCGCCCTTGGTAGTGAAGGGGACGGCTATTCTTTTTAACGACCTGCGGCACTTTTTTTGTTTTAAAGACCATTTGCAGCTTCCGGGCTTTTTCCCGCAGCTGTTCTAAATGGTAATCATACTGGATTTGATTATCTTTTAAAATCAGCGCCCGATCTATAAGACTTTCCAACTCTGTTAAGTTATGTGAAGAAATAATAATTGCTCGTTTTTGTTCACTAACGTCATCTAAAAGCATTCTAATTACTTTCTTTTTAACAATGACATCTAAGCCATCAAACGGTTCATCCAGTAAGAGATATTCTGCATTGGAGCAGACCGCTAAAATCATTTTGTAAAGACCCTGCATTCCTTTGGATAAGGAATGATAGTTCATTTTGGCATGCAGCTTATGTTTTTTTAAAAGAATTGAGTATTTCTTACTATCAAAATTTTGGTAGGCGCATTGATAAAATTGCTGCAGCTTGTGCAGGGAATAGCCGGCTAAAAAATTATACTGCTCATCGATATAAAAAAGTTGCTGCTTCAAGTGAACGTGCTTTTTGATGTCCTGCTTTTCAATAAATATCTGTCCTTCATCCGGTTCATAGTGCCCCGCGATTGAACGGAAGAAGGTGGTTTTGCCAGAACCGTTTTGGCCGATTAAACCAGTGATTTCTCCTTTTTTAATGGTTAATGTAATATCCTGTAGAATACTCCGATTATTAATTTCTTTTCCCAACTTTTCTATTCTCATTTCTTACTCTCCTTTTAAATGCTGATAGCTATCAGTTAACCATTCGTTCATTTCCTGTTGCGATACATTTAGATAATTTGCTTCAATGACTAAATCAGTAAATTGTTTCTTAATCGCTTGGATTTGTTGTTCATCACGTAGCTTAGGATCCAATTTTTTTATATATGTTCCTTTGCCCTTAACAGTGATAATGACATCCTGCACTTCTAATAGCTTGTACGCTTTGCTGATCGTATTCGGGTTCATGGTTAACTGCTTGGCCATTTCACGAACAGAAGGCAATCTGTCTCCCGGCTGCAGCAACCCACTCAAAATATCTTCTTTTATACTCAACATTAGCTGCTCGTAATAGGGCTTACTGCTAGTTTTATTGATAGAAATCATGAGAAACTTCCTTCCTGATTGTTCGTTGTGTACTAGTATACATAGTACAGTTGTTGTTGTAAATACCTTTTTACAAAAATAATTAGAGAGAAATATCGCAAAAAAAAAAACAGTATAACAAACACATTTCGTGCCGTTATACTGCGCAAAGTAAAGCGATGAAGCTTTTATTTTATTGACTGTTTTTCTTGAAGAAAGCAACGTAAGCATCTACGATAGATTGTAAAAATGAAACAGTACCTTCAACAATTGTGCCGTCTTCGTTTAATAAATTGGTAATATTGCCGATATAGGCTTCCGGTTGTTGTAAGGTAGGAACATTTAAAAATACTAACGATTGACGCAAGTGATGGTTGGCGCCAAAGCCGCCTACAGCACCAGGTGATACGCTGACGACTAGACCAGGCTTGCCGTCCCAAACACTTTCACCATAAGGGCGGGAGCCGACGTCCAAAGCATTTTTTAAAACGGCGGGAACAGAACGGTTGTATTCTGGCGTAACGAAAACAACACCGTCCAAGTCCTGTACTTGGGTACGAAAGGCAGTCCAGGCCACAGTTGGTTTGCCTTTATCATCTAAATCTTGGTTATACATTTCTAGTTTGCTTAAATCAACAAATTCGGTTACTAAATCTGCAGGGAATAATTTTGCCATTGCTTCTGCAACTGCACGATTATACGAGCCTTTACGTAAACTTCCTACAAAAAATCCAATTTTTTTAGTCATGGTAATTCCTCCAATTCATAAATAACACGTATTATCTTAAATCTGATTCTGCTATTTTGCAAGAAATATGACTTTTCCTAGTACTTTTTCTCGTTTATACTAGCAGTAACTAATAAAACAAAAGGAGCCTACATGACTGTTCAATTATTGCTTCAAACACAACTAGATTCAAAGGAACAAGGAGAACTTCAAAACTTACAGGAAGAATTGCGCAAGGATTCAGCTCTTGATTTTAAGCTGGATCCCAGCTTTTTTAAAGATAATGACGGCAGGGTACAGCATCTACTTTGCTGGGATCAAGACCAGTTAATAGGGTATGCAGCGTTGAATACTTTTGATCCGGAAATCATGGAAATCACGGTTATTGCCAGCCCCCAAGCAGCAATTCTTTCAGAAATGGAGAAAAAATGGCTGACTTTGGCGGTGTCTTATAAAAGATCCGTACTTTTAATCGTTGATCAAAGAGACACGTTTTTAATGGATTATTTAGAGGCAACAAAACAATATGTTTATAGCTTTACTGAATATGGCATGGCTTTTTCAGGAAAAAAATTACCATTCGTTTCTAAATGTAGACTGGAAAAAGCTGTTGAAGCAGATGTTGCGGCCATTGTTGGTTTGCACGGGAAGGAAGCTAGTCCTGAATTAACGAATACGGATTTGGAAAAGACGCTTGTTTTAAAGGAAAATAATGAGATTATTGCTAGTATTAGGATTGAAAAAGAACGGCAAAATTATGCCCTTTACGGTTTTGTGATTAGAGCGGACTATCGGGGACAAGGACTAGGCAGAAAAATACTCACTCAAATTCTTCAACAATTAATGAAGGAGCAGGCACAGGAAATTTATTTAGAAGTTGAGTCAACCAATGCGGCAGCCTATCATTTATACCAGTCGCTTGGTTTTGTGAAAAAAACAGCCTTTGACTATTATATGTTTGTGGAAATAGACGAAAAAAGCTGCAAATAGAACCCGTTTCAGTTCAGATTTGCAGCTAAGATAGTGCCCCTGCCAAGGAATATCAGTATAACACAGATGAAAACAAAGCGATATCACTTGGAGAAATATTTTTCAAGGTGTCAAGAAAAAACTCTTTACAGCTTGTTGGAAATCTGGTAAACTAGCATTTGTGATTAAGTTAATGGAGGTGTAATAGATAAAATGGCAGTAAAAATTCGTTTAAAACGCATGGGTTCTAAAAAGAGTCCTTTTTACCGTATTGTAGTAGCAGATTCTCGTTCTCCTCGTGATGGACGTTTCATCGAAACTGTTGGAACTTACAATCCTTTAAAAGATCCTGCAGAAGTAGTTTTAAAAGAAGATTTAGTATTAGACTGGTTGTCTAAAGGTGCGCAGCCTTCAGATACAGTTCGTAACATTCTTTCAAAAGAAGGCGTTATGAAAAAACACCACGAAGCTAAATTTTCAAAGAAATAAGGTGACCACCTATGACAGATGTGAAAGAGTTAGTCTTAACTATCGTTCGTCCGTTGGTCAGTCAACCTGAATTAGTTAAATTAGAGATAGAAGAATCTGATGATTTTTTAGAGTATAATTTGACGGTATCGCCTGAAGATATTGGCCGCATTATTGGTAAGCAAGGTCGAGTAGCGAAAGCTATTCGAACGATTGTTTACAGCGTGCGGATCAACGGCCCTAAAAAGGTACGCTTAAATATCTTGGACGGCAAATAAAAAACACTGATTTAAAACATGAATTTGTTTTAAATCAGTGTTTTTTTGACAAACTTTTATTGTATTTGTCATAATGAAAGAAGTTAAAGGAGGTAAGTAAAATGGATGAGAAAAAAATTGAGCAGCAAATCATCACAGGCTTAACTGAATACTTTGAACAATCAGATTTAGCTAAGGAAAGTATTTTTGTATTGGGTTGCAGCAGCAGTGAAGTACTTGGAGGCAAAATCGGCAAACAATCAAGCAAAGAGATAGGACAGTTAATTGTTTCGACCGTTCATACCTTAATGAAAAGCAAAGGAATATATTTGGCTGTTCAAGCCTGTGAACATTTGAATCGTGCGCTGGTAGTTGAAAAACGGGTAGCACAGCTGCGGAACTTAGAAATTGTTTCAGTAGTGCCAACACTTCATGCAGGAGGTGCAGCTGCATTAGCGGCTTACGAGCGCTTTACAGAACCAGTGATGGTTGAAAAAATTACAGGAGAAGGCGGGATGGACATCGGAGATACAGCAATAGGCATGCATGTGAAACATGTTCAAGTTCCGGTAAGAACGACCATCAAAGAAATTGGTCAAGCTCATACAACTTACTTGAAGTCAAGACCCAAGCTGATCGGCGGTTCACGGGCCCTTTACGATTAATGATAAAATTACTAATGTCCCCACTCAAAAAAACAATAGGCGCATAGTAGAGATGAATTAATTTTGGACGAAAGCACATTAAAAAATAACATTATTATCACAATTTTTCATGAATATTGCAATTTTTGAGAAAATAAAAACATTAAAAGGTGTAAAATAAAAGAACAAATCAATAAAAAAAACAAATGTTGATGCTTGTAAAAATAAAAAATGAACAAACAAAAAACAAAGGAGGGATTACTGTGGTTAGGAAAAAAGTCTATACTCAAGCCCATATCTTGTCGGCTGCGTTTGATTTATTAAAAAACAATGGTTTTTCTATGATTACTGCTAGAAATATTGCTAATCATATGGGCATATCTACACAGCCGATCTATTTGGAATTTGATAATATGGAGGATTTAAAGCTAACGCTATTAAAAACGGTTCATGATTCGTTAGAGAAAGACTATTTTTCAGTTAAACATACGGGAGACCCAGTAGTGGATTTCGGCTTAAATTACATTAATTTAGCTCAAACAAATAATCAATTATACATATCTTTGTTTACAGATAAGCATTCTTTTGGCAAAGAACTGCATCAGCTATCTTTTGAAACATTTCAAAGAACCATCAGCGAAGAGAGCAGCTATGCTTCAGCTACTGAAGAAAGTCTAAAAAAGCTTCATGAAAAGTTGTTAATCGTCGCAACGGGTATTGCTTCCTTGACGATTTCATCCATCGTAGAATTAACAGAAGAGCAGCTTGTAGAGCTTTTCGCTAGATTAGAAGCCTGAGTATCGGGAGAATGAGACGGAGAAAGCAATAGGCCTAAAGAATGAGCGGAAAATCGGATGCCGGATGGAGGTTGATCGGGCAGTTACTTGTTAAAATCATTTCAGTAACGAATGATTGGAGGAAGTAACATGAAAGGAATCAAATTACTATTGAGCAGCTTTTTAATCGCTGGTGCTGTACTTTTAGGAGCGAAATTTTATACGAACAATCAATCAGATGAGTTGTCCGGTATCATCGATCAACTAAATCCGTTAATTGCCAAAGGAACCGTTTATGTGAAGACTAAAGAAGCAGACGCTATTAATGAATATGGCATCGCTACTTATCAGCAAATTGCCAGTGACGACAACGGGAAAAAAAGAGAAATCTTATTTACTGCGGATCATGAATTGCAAAAAGAGCGCTATTTAAAAGTCTATAATAAAGGTGCGCATATTGAAACCTACGAAGAGGTAGACAAAGAAGAAGTACCTGAAAAAGCATTAATCCATTTGGATAACTAAAAACAACAGGCAAACTCATGTTGTAAGAGTCTGCCTGTTGTTTTTAGGATCATCTATTTTAACTAGCATGTGGCATAAAAGTGATTGTACATAAATCATTATAGTGATAATGCAAAGCAGCATGGATACGACCTTCTTCAATCAGCTTTTGAGCCGTATCTTTTACATCTTGTTGATCGAATTGCTGAAAATTAATGACATTAGCGACCAGAGGGGACAGTTTGCGATTAGCAGCGTTTAAAATAAGTGTTTCAATTTGTGGATTAAAAGTCATTTGTTTCACCTCTTTGTTTTACCTTAACACTTTTTGGCTAAAATGACGAATTTTTTAGAGAACCAGCTCAAGGAAAACTTAAGAAAATGATTGATAACATAAAAAAAGACAGCTTTTTTAAGGCCGTCTTTTTTATGCTATTCTTTTGCTTCTTGCAGAATATTGATTTTTTCAATCTTGATGTCTTTTTTCGGTTTATCATTATCGTCTGTATCAACAGCGGCGATTTTATCAACTACGTCCATGCCTTTTGTTACTTGACCGAACACTGTATGCTTTTTGTCCAAATAAGGAGTACCGCCGTTTTTATAGGCATCAATAATTTTTTGCGGATAGTCATCTTTCAACAAACCGTCAGAAACGTCGTCTTGATTTTGGACGATAAAGAACTGGCTGCCATTGGTTCCTTTGCCATTTTCATCCGTACCGGCGTTGGCCATGGATAAAGCGCCGCGAATATTATAAAGCTGATTAGAGATTTCATCATCAAACGTACCGTTCCAGATACTTTCGCCACCGGTTCCATCTCCTTTAGGATCGCCGCCTTGAATCATAAAGTTTTCAATTACTCGATGGAAAGTTACATTGTTGTAATAGCCGTCTTTTGCATGAGTGATGAAATTTTCAACTGTTTTCGGAGCTTGTTTCGGGAAGAGCTTGATCTCAATCGTTCCTTCAGTAGTAACTAGCTCTACTAAATCTTCATCTTCGCTAACCTTATCGGATAGCTGGGGCAAATCTAGCGCATTCAAATCGACAGATTCAGAGGCTTTTGTTTCTGAGCTGTCAGTTGAAGAGGCTGCTGTTTTCTTTTCCGTTTTAGCGCCGCAGGCTGAAAATAAAGCTAAAGAGGCGATTAACGCTGTTGCAGCGATGAATTTTTTTGCTTTCATAAATTATAAATCTTCCTTTCAAAATAGTATCTATTTTATCATAACAAATGATTTATCCCAGAGCTAGTTTAATCGGCGAAATTTTAAGATTCAGGAAAGGTGTAGACCACTTTTAGCGATTCTGCTATAATGAAAATGGATACATTATGATGAATACAAACTTTAGGAGGCAGTACAATGGGCAAATTAGGCATTTCTATTTATCCGGAGCGTTCCACTTTTGAAAAGGACAAAGCTTATCTCGATTTGGCACACAAATACGGCTTTAAACGTGTGTTTACAAGTCTATTACAGATCGAAGATGACAAAGAAAAAGTACTGGCAGAATTTAAAAATGTTGTAGATTATGCAAATAGTCTTGGCATGGAGGTCATGGTGGATATCAATCCTGCTTTATTTGAGCAATTAGCTATTTCCTATGATGACTTATCTTTTTTTAATGAAATGGGTGCTTACGGAGTAAGACTGGATGTTGGTTTTACCGGCGCAGAGGAAGCAAAAATGACGCGCAATCCATATGGCATAAAAATTGAAATCAACATGAGTACAGGCACTAGCTACGTGGACAATATTATGAGCTACTCACCGAACACTGACAATTTGTTGGGCTCGCATAATTTTTATCCTCATCGTTATTCTGGCCTAGGCTATGAACACTTTGTGTTTTGCTCTGAAAAATTTAGAAAATACAATTTAAATACGATGGCATTTGTTAATTCACATGATGCGACATTCGGTCCTTGGCCTACCCAAGACGGCTTGTGCTCTTTAGAGGATCATCGTGATTTGGAAATTGCTACGCAGGTGAAGCATCTTGTCTTAACCGGTTTAATTGATGATATCTTAGTTGGAAATGCCTATGCTTCCGAAGCAGAACTAAAAGCAATGGCGGATGCCTTCAATGCAGAATACCCGTCGATTAAAGTGGACGTAGCAGATGATATTTCAGAAGATGAAAAAGAAGTCTTGTTTACAAGTCTTCACAGCTATCGCGGCGATCGTTCCGAATACATTTTACGCTCAACAATGACGCGGATTCATTTTAAAGATCGTGCCTTTCCAGCTCATAACACGAGAGACATGGTTAAAGGAGATGTTCTGATCGACAACGTTGGTTACGATCAATATAAAGGCGAAACACAGATTGCTTTAAAAGAAATGAAGAATGACGGACGCGTAAACGTCGTTGGTAAAATAGCTGCTGACGAGCTGTTTTTACTGGACTTTTTAAAACCTTGGTCAAGCTTTAAATTAATTGAAAATAAATAATCAGAAAACCTAAGACAAATGCAGCATTTTTGTTTTAGGTTTTTTCAATCGGTGATAAGAGAGAGGAGCAAACGTGATGGCTGCTGAAAAAGAACTAGGCATTTTATTGGCTAAACTGCAGGGGATTGCACAGACTGGTAAACGTTATGGCAAAGATCCCTATGATTTAGAACGGTATGAAGAATTGATGCAAGTAACCAATGCTTTGTTGACTACGCTTTATCCAACGCTTGCCACTGAGCAGCTTTCGATACTGTTGGAGCAGGATGAGGGCTATGCTACGCCTAAAGTCGATGTTCGGGCTGTAGTTTTTAATCAAGCGGGTAAGCTGCTATTAGTAAAAGAAAAAAGCGATGAGCGTTGGGCCTTACCTGGCGGCTGGGGAGATATCGGGTATTCGCCGAAAGAAGTAGCGGAAAAGGAAACCTTGGAGGAGGCTGGTCTGAAGGTGAAAGCTGAACGGTTAATCGCTGTCTTGGATAAAGCCAAGCATCCGTATCCGCCTGCTTTGACCTACGTTTATAAATTCTTTATTCGCTGTCAGCCCCTTGGAGAGACAACCTCTGTAGGATTGGAAACGATGGATACAGGCTATTTTACACTTGACGAGATTTTGACTTTACCACTGTCCTTGGAAAGAAATATTGCCGCGAATTTTCAGATGATTTTTGAGGATTATGCGCACGAGCTAGCGGGTTCAATTTGCGATTAGTATTGCTTATTGCTAGTGTAACTATTATACTATTTAAGAATTTAGAAAATGAGTAGCGCATTATTTATGCTAGAAACAAGACATGTGTTGAACAAGGAGTATGTAGAATAGATGAAACGAGCAATAAAAATAGTTGTCGCATTAATGGTTTTACTTATTATTGGTTTAACAGGAGCTGGCTTGTATTTTTACAATTATGCAGTCGTGCCTTCAGAGAAGGATTTTTTATCAAAGGGTACGCCGGGAACGGATACAACAGCGAAAAATCCAGAGGAAACCTGGTTTAAGGATGAAAAAAATCGTAGCTATTGGGAATTAACCGCGACTGATGGTTTAAAATTAAAAGCTATTTACCTTCCGGCGGATAAGCAAACAGATAAAAATGTTATTATGGCTCATGGCTATATGGGGAATGCCGAAACCATGGCCAGCTACGCAAAAATGTATCACGACTTAGGCTACAATGTATTAGTGCCGGATGCGCGTGGACATGGAAAAAGCGAAGGTGATTATATTGGCTTTGGCTGGCCGGAACGAAAGGATTATCTTCAATGGATTGACCAAGTATTGACTAAAAATGGTCAATCAGCTCAAATCACCCTTTACGGCATCAGCATGGGCGGGGCTACGGTAATGATGACCAGTGGCGAAAAATTGCCTAAAAATGTCAAAGCAATTGTTGAGGACTGCGGCTATGCTACAGTGAATGAGGAATTGGCGGGACAATTGAAGGAACTATTTAATTTGCCGGCCTTTCCGCTGATACCGGTGACTAGTCTAATTACTAAAATTCGTGCCGGTTACTTCTTTGGTGAAGCTGATGCCGTCGCTCAACTAAAGAAAAATCAAACACCAATGCTGTTTATTCATGGAGCTGCTGATAAATTTGTACCGTTTGAAATGCTGGATGAAGTATATGCGGCTACGGATGCGCCCAAAGAAAAATTTATCGTTGCTAAAGCGAAACATGCTAAAGCCTATTCAGTGAATCCGAAAGCCTATAAAGAAAAGGTGGCCGCATTTTTGGCAAAATATGTTAAGTAAGGTTATGAAAAAAGGGAGCGTAAGATAAAAGTAAAGAACGCTTTTACCTTACGCTCTAAATGCAAATCAACGGCGAAAGCGAAAAAAAGTTACAGTACTTTGACTCGAGTAATCGTAAAGAGAGTAATACTAGCCGCGTGTCGATTCCATCAAACTTTGTGTGCTAAAGCATTAAGAATTGAAGGTTTTTGTAAATAATCCGAAATTGCTGTCAAACACGAAGAGAGAAACGATGCGATGCTTGACAGTCCCTACTTGGTGTTGATATCCGTGAAGAGCGCAACGATTCGATGATGAATGTTCTTTTTTTAGTTCTGGTAGTTAAACGCTTGTCCCAACCTTTCTGTTTGCCATTCTATTAAAAGACGGCGCGAATTTTCGAAAAAATAAATGATTCCTTCGAATTAACTATACAACGTTTAATATTCTTTGATATGATAATAAGAGGAAATGGGGTAAAATAGATGGAAGAGCAAATCACTGATTATTTGCACTATTTGCAAATTGAGCGCGGGCTTTCCTTGAATACCAGAAAAAGCTATGAACGTGATTTACATAAGTATTTTACTTTTTTACAAGAACAAAAGATTACGTCATGGCAGGAAATTGACCGTTACATAATTATGGAATATCTACAGACCCTGCATAATGAGAATAATTCCTCTGCTACTGTTATTCGTATGATTTCAAGCTTACGCGGCTTTCATCAATTTCTTAGACAGGAGCAAAAAACAGATCATGATCCGATGCAGCATATTGATTCACCCAAAAAAGCCCAAAAGCTGCCAAGTACATTATCTGTAGAAGAGGTCACGACGTTGATTGAAACACCTGACACAACGAAACCTTTGGGCATTAGAAATCGAACTATCTTAGAAGTAATGTATGCGACAGGACTGCGTGTAAGTGAGCTGGTGGACTTGAAGCTTGGCGATTTACATTTGTCCATGGGGCTGTTGCAGACAATTGGGAAAGGTGACAAAGAGCGGATTATTCCATTAGGTGATTACGCCATTCAATGGATTGAAACCTACTTGGAAGATGCTAGACCCTTTTTGCTGAAAAGTAATCCCTCAGAGCAGCATCTTTTCGTCAATCACCATGGTCATTCCCTGTCACGTCAAGGCGTGTGGAAAAACCTCAAACAAATTGTGCGGGAAGCAGGAATCAATAAAACGATCACTCCGCATACCCTACGGCATAGCTTTGCAACTCATTTATTAGAAAACGGTGCAGATTTGCGCATTGTTCAGGAGCTTTTAGGACATGCCGATATCTCAACGACGCAGATTTATACACATATTACCAAGCAAAGAATGGCTGACGTTTACAAACAGCATTTTCCAAGAGCTTAAGACTAAAAATAAAGAAGGTGAAATCATGTTAAAGCATTACCGCAAAGAACAACGAAAAATTGCTATGGGCTTATTAAGCTTCCACCAAAAATTAGCTGAATATCAATCGTTATTAAAGGAAATCGACATGTATGAAACCGAAGAAAACTTAAAGCTCTTGTTTTGGATACCAGAAGGAGAAAATAACATCCAAGGAATCGTCGGCTTGGAGTTCGATACGCCCGAAACGATGATCCTGCACGATATAACCATTAATCCTTCTTATCGCGGTGAAAAGCTGGGGTTCAACTTGCTGCAGGAAGTCGCGGACAAGTACGCGGACAGACAGCTATATGGCACGCAAGCAACCGCCGCTTTTTTATCAAAGTGGAAGGACAATCAATAAATTTTATGCTAAACTAGAGAGTCAAATAAAGAAAGTTGGATAAACTTGCAAGAAATTAATGTAAAATTAGATGTATTTGAAGGTCCGTTGGATCTTCTTTTACACTTAATTAAAAAACTGGAAATTGATATCTACGATATTCCGATTGCAGAAGTAACGGTACAGTATATGAATTATATACATACAATGAAAACGCTGGAGTTGGAGGTTGCCGGAGAATATTTGGTGATGGCCGCTACCTTGATGGCCATTAAAAGCAAAATGCTGCTGCCAAAACAAGAGCTGGAGCTTTCAGCTGAAGACGAGCTGCTTGAAGGAGAAGATCCGCGGGATGCGCTGGTAAACCAATTATTGGAATATCGCAAATTTAAATATGCGGCCGGACTCTTACATGAAAAAGAAGCAGAGAGAAGTCTTTATTACACAAAGGAACCAATGGATATTGATGAATACAAAGAGGACAATCCAGCGCTTAAACCAAATCAGCTGAATACGATTGATCTATTCTTGGCTTTTCATGCTATGCTGGAAAAAAAGAAAAATCGTCGTCCAGTGGAAACGACAGTTGCCGGTGATGATGTATCAATTGAAGAAAAAATTGCCACAATTTCAGAAAGAATGTGTCGACTGGATAAGCATACTCCTGTTCATTTTGAAGACTTTTTCATTTCTTATACCAAGCAAGAAGTAGTGACAACCTTCATGGCGCTCTTAGAGCTGATGAAAAAAGGCGTAATCCATGTAGAACAGGAAGAAAATTATACAACTATTTTATTGTATAATAGGTCAGAAGAGATTGAATCAAGTACGGAGGAAACAGCGTGACCACAGTAAGTCAAATTGAAGCTATTCTATTTGTCGTTGGTGATGAAGGCATCGGACTGGAGGAATTATCCAGCTTACTTGAATTATCAACAGCAAAAACATATGAAGCATTAACAATTTTAAAAGAAAAATATCAAGCTGATCAGGATTGTGCCATGAATATTTTAGAAGTCGGCAATCATTTTGTCTTATCAACTAAGAAAAAATTTGCCCCACTTTTAAAAAAATATGCCCAATCACCATTATCCAATTCCTTATCTCAAGCGGCTCTTGAAACTTTATCTATTGTGGCTTATAAGCAGCCAATATCTAGAGTAGAAGTCGATGAAATCAGAGGCGTTCAGTCTGCTGGCTCGATGCAAAAGCTGGTTGCTCGTCAGTTGATTGAAGAAAAAGGACGAGTGGATGGCCCGGGAAGAGCCATTTTATATGGAACAACGGCTTATTTCATGGATTATTTCGGGTTGCGTTCCTTAGATGAACTGCCTGACATTCATCAAATGGAAGAAGAAATTGCTGAAGAGCTTCCTTTAGATCTGTTTTTCGATCGCTACAAGGAATTAAACGAAGAACCGGCAGCCGAAGAAACGGAGGAAACAGAGTAATGGAAAGACTTCAAAAAGTAATTGCTCATGCAGGAATTACCTCGCGCAGAAAAGCGGAAGAATATATTCTAAAAGGTCGTGTAAAAGTTAACGGCAAAATTGTCAAAGAGTTGGGTACACAGGTGGGAAAAAATGATCAGGTTGAAGTCGATGATGTACCGATTTATCAGGAAGAATACGGCTACTATTTATTTTACAAACCAAAAGGCGTTATTTCAGCTGTCTCTGATGACAAGGGCCGCAAAGTAGTCACGGATTATTTTACCCACATTAAAGAACGGATTTATCCTGTCGGGCGTCTGGACTATGACACTTCAGGCTTATTGTTACTGACAAATGATGGTGAATTTTCACAAAAGCTTACCCATCCCAGCCATGAAATCGACAAAGTATATGTCGCAAAGGTCAAAGGTTTAGCCAAAAAGCATGACTTACAGCCGCTGACGAAAGGAATTAAAATTGACGGATATAAAACTGCTCCGGCCGGCGTTCAAATTATTTCAGTTGATCTTAAAACCAATACAAGTATCGTAGAGCTGACCATTCATGAAGGACGTAATCATCAAGTGAAAAAAATGCTACAGTCCGTAGGTTATCCGGTGCAGAAATTAAAACGCGAAAGATACGGTGACTTAACTTTAAAAGGATTAAGACCCGGAGAATATCGCAACTTAAATAAAAAAGAAATCAGCACATTATTAAATCAAGCCAAATAAGCGCAAGAAAGAGGTTGAACCAAAAGTCGGTTAGGTTCGAGCAATTGGAGTAAAAGACGACCAATATGTTTTTTATATTGATCAAATTTTATGAAATTGCCGAAGAACCTGACTTTGGGCCACCGTTTATTCGTAAGTAGTGGGCGGGACAAGACTGTTTTTTAGTTTTATCTTGCCCACTTCTTTTGTAAGTAAAAATGTGAAAGACGTAACTATTGCATTTTCCGTAAAAAGTTGTATACTGTACATGTACAAAAATTTAATAAAGGTTCGTCTTCAGGGGCAGGGTGTAATTCCCGACCGGTGGTATAGTCCACGACCTACTTTTTAAGTAGTTGAATTGGTGTAATTCCAATACCGACAGTATAGTCTGGATAAAGAAGATAGGGCTTATTTGAATGGATCTATTTCAGATAAGATAACTCTACTCTATTTTTCCCTGCGAAAAATAGAGTTTTTGTTTTGTGGCAAACTGAATAGGTTGATTTAGAAAAGTTCGTTTGAAGATGGGTCCTTAACAGGAGGATTTCATATGAGAAACACCAAGGTACAAAAAATGGTCAGCATTGCCATGCTGGCAGCAATCGGTGCAGTTTTACAATTCGTGGCTTTTCCGATTATTCCATCACTAAGCTTTTTAAAAATTGATTTTAGTGATATTCCAGTTATGATCAGCATGTTTTTGTTTGGTCCGCTGGCAGGAGTAACTACAGCTTTTATTCGTTCCATTATTCATTTGTTTACGACTGGAGCTACCCCACAAAATTTTGTAGGAGATATTACCAGCTTTTTAGCTTCTACAGTGTTTACACTACCGATGTACTATTTCTTTAAACGCGGAAGTCAAAAATTTTCAAACAAAGCGTTAGGCATTATTACCGGAATTGCAGCCTTAACTATTTTTATGAGTGTCGGTAATTATTTTGTGATTACACCACTTTATCTAAAATTATTTGGCGTAACGGCGGATCAATTTTTAGGCATGTCCTTAGCTAAATATGTAACAATTGGTATTTTACCATTTAATTTGATTAAAGGAGCTATTGTCAGTGCAGTCTTTCTTGTGTTGCATGCGAAGCTTTTACCATGGCTGTCTAAAAAACAGTACCACTTAAATCATAAAGAAACACTTTTAAAATAAATAGAAACAAAGAGGACGGGACAAAACTAAAAAACAGTTTTGTCCCGCCACTACTTACGAATAAACGGTGGCCGAAAGTCAGGTTCTTCGGCAATTTCATAAAAGACGATCAATATAAAAAGCATATTGGTCGTCTTTTACTCCAATTGCTCGAACCTAAACGACTTTTGGCTCAACCTTTTTTCTTGTCGTTAAATGGTATTATTTGTAAGGAATGGATAAAAGAGAGGAGTCTTATTCTATGAAGCAAAAGCTAAGACGCATTCTGCTCATTGTACTGGGTATCATAATTGGTTTAGCAGCAATTGGCATCTTTTATATTCGTACCCAAACATATCAGCCCACTACCCAGGCACAAGCGAGCGCGGAGCAAGCCAAGTCGCTTGATGGAACGCTTGTTTTTAAAGGAAAATCTGAGCAACCGGCAGTAATATTTTATCAGGGTGCTTTAGTGGATAATGCTAGTTACAGTCTTTGGGCTGAGAAAATCGCTGAAAAAGGCTATACAGTTTATTTACCGAAAGCGCCGTTTAATTTAGCTATTTTGGGTGAAAACAATGCTGAAAAAATCATCAAGGAAAATCATATCAAAAAATATGTGATTGGTGGTCATTCTCTAGGGGGAGTCATGGCTAGTCGTTTTGCGGCCGAGCACCTGACTGATCAAAGTTTAGACGGTGTCTTTTTTTTGGCCAGCTATCCCGAAGCAAAAGGCGATCTATCTGCCTTTAAAGGTGGTGTGCTGTCGTTAACAGGTAGCCAAGATGGCGTGCTTAACCGTAAATCTTATGACAAAGGAAAAGCATTTTTACCAGAACAGACTATTTATACAGAAATTAATGGCGGAAATCATGCTGGCTTTGGCAGCTATGGCGAACAAAAAGGTGACAATCCGGCTGAGATATCCAATGAAGAACAGCAAGCTGCTATTGCTGATCAGCTGGTTCACTGGCTGCAACAGCTTGACTAAAAAGAAAAATGTAAGGTCTCATGCTGAGCGAGCCTTACATTTTCTTTTTTATTTTTCTTCGAGTTCTATTGCACGAACTGGACATTTGCGGTACGCTGTTAAGACATTCTCTGATTCTGAAGCCGGCACGAATTCTTGACAAACCTCAGGATCATTTTTTAAAATAACAATACCATTATCATCATAATCGAAAAAATTCGGTGCATAGACTTGGCAAAGTCCACATGCAATACATTTTTCCGGAATCACTTTACATAACATATAAGCACATCCTATTCTAAGGGTAAAGAGGTGTTAAGATGAAACCCTATTACATTTTAGCGTTATTTCAGCATGGATACAAGGCAAGAATCTCGACGTTATATCATCTTTTGAAGGGTAAGCGGACAAGCTCTGTTTTACTTTATGGTTTTTTATATAATAATTTAAATTTTTTTCAACTATGTCCGGATTTAGCGCAAAGGCAATTTGATGCCTGTATTGAAGAATTATGTCGCGAACATTTATTGGAACAAGACACACAAGGGCACGCGGTCATTACTGACAAAGGGCAAAAAAAATTTCGTCAACAAATGACGTTTTATCCATGGTTAAATAATTATCTCTATGGCAAAACAGATGAGAATTGCTGGCGTTTATTACAGTTTTCTGTACAGGTAGTTTCACATCTTTCATACGCAGATAAAAATTATAGTCCGTTGGAGCTTTCTCCTTTTTATCAGCAGCAATTAAAACAAGCGATTCGTGCGTTTTCAAAAAAAGAATTAATTTCCGCCTGCCGCTATGAATGGTTCACTCTTTTTTCCTTGCTTTCTGCTGAAGAAGCGGATTTTTTAGCTCGGCAATTTTCAGGCTATCAGTTCATCGGCAGAACCTCTTTCCAAGTGCAGTCCTATCAAGAGGATAAATTTCAGGCATTTCTTCATAGAAAAGCCATTTTGCATCATTTACTCTATTTAATTGCAGAGCGTGAGGATATAAAAGTGCTAAAATGTATTATTGCACCTTTGCTAAAGCAAAATGAAAATCAAAGTATGAATGAAACCAAACGCTATTTAAATCAGCAGTTTTCCGTTGCCCAAATTGCTGAGCAAAGAAAGATCAAAAAGAGTACGGTTCAAGATCATCTGATTGAACTGGCATTGACAACTGATTTTCCCTTTCAGCAATTTATTTCGGCGGAAACCTGCCGATTGTTAGGCCATTTATCTGCTCCATATCAGAACTGGCAGTATCGTTCTTTGAAAGAGCAAGCTCCTGCTTTAGATTATTTTGAATTTCGTTTATATCAGATCAGCAAAATTAAAGAAGAAAGAGAAAAAGAAAAATGACACTAAATTTAAATGAACAGTTAAAAGAAATGTTTGGTTTTGAGTCATTTAAGCCGGGACAACAGGAAGTTATTGAGCATTTACTGCATCATGAAGATACTTTTGCTGTTTTACCAACGGGTACGGGAAAATCATTATGCTATCAAATGGTAGGACAGCTGCTGGACGGAGCCGTAATTATCGTTTCGCCATTATTATCATTAATGGAAGATCAGGTTGTTCAACTTCAAAGAAAAACAACGCTGGGGATTGTTGCTTTGAATAGCAGCTTGACATTTACGGAAAAACAATATGTTCTGGAACATTTAGAGCAGTATAAATTTATTTTTGTCAGTCCGGAAACCTTGATGCAATCCGCAGTTAGACAGCGAATTGCTAAGTTGAAACTGGCCTTGTTTGTAGTTGATGAAGCCCATTGTGTTTCTCAGTGGGGCGTAGATTTTCGACCTGAGTATACAGAGCTAGCTAAAGTACAAGCGGAATGCGGCTATCCGTTAACATTGGCATTAACAGCAACAGCTACTTTGCAAGTCCGTCAGGAAATCATTGAGCTGATCTTTCCACAAAAAAGGGCATGTGCTCAAGTCATTTTTTCGGTTAATCGTCCGAATATTGGTTTAGTAGTAGAAGAAACTACTGACAAAGAAACACAGCTTATTACTTATTTACAACAGCTGCAGCAGCGTGGCATCATTTATTGTGCGACGAGAAAAACAACAGAACAGCTTGCGGAGTTAATACATTCGCACACACAATTAAAAACAGCTTTTTATCACGGTGGTTTAACACCTAATGAACGTAGTTTGCTGCAGCAACAATTTGTAGCTAATCAATTGGATGTCTTGTGTGCAACGAATGCTTTTGGCATGGGAATTGACAAGCCAGATGTTCGTTTTGTCATTCATTATGATTGTCCGGATAGTCTGGAAAATTATGTACAGGAAATTGGCAGAGCAGGCCGTGACGGTGAAAATAGTATTGCGATTCTTCTTTACCAAAAGGGCGACGAGAAAATTCATTATTTTTTTCAAGCACAAAGCCAGTTAGACCGGGAAGTTTTACAGCAGCTGATTCAAACCGAACAAGTAACAGAGGCAGCGCCGCAATTAAATGAAATTCAACAAAAGTGGTTGGCCGGCTATTTACAAGAAGAATATTCACTGAGTGAATTAAAACAAAGATTATTAAGAAAAGAGAAAGAACGACAACAACAGCTAAAGAATATGTTAAACTACATTCATACAAGGCAATGTCGAAGAAGCTTTATTCAAGCCTATTTTTCTGAAGAAGACACTGTTGAAAGTCAGGAGAACTGCTGTGATCGATGCGGCTTATCTTTTGACAACTATCAAGCTCAAATAGTACAATCACCAGGAGATTATGAAATGCCTGTGCACTGGGAAGATATTTTAATAAGATTATTTAAAGATTTAGAATAATCTTTTTTTAGACTGCAGATCTGAAAGAGCTGTGGTATAATAGCACACGAGAGAATTTTAGGAGGAACAATACGTGAGTAAAAAAGATAAGAGAAAACCATCAAGCCCGCGTGAACCTTGGGAACAATCAATCTACGAAACAGATAAAGGCAACAGTAGTTCCCGCTTAGAAAAACGCCAACAAAAAAAAGGAAATACAGTATTCTTGACCATTTTAGTTATCTTGCTACTGTTAATTATCTCATTACCGGTAGGAACTTATCTGTATATGATGAGAGATAATCACGGCAACAATAAGCCGGCGACGAAGGCTTCATCAGTAGTCGTTCAATCATCAACAAAAAACAGCTCATCAACCTCTTCTTCTGTGCCTGACTCATCAAGCTCAGCGACAGAAGAACCAGTATCAAGCTCTTCAGAAACTACACCATCAAGTGAAACTCCAGCTTCTGAAGAACCAGTATATACAGAGGTTCAAAATGGTGAAGGGCCAAACCAAGTAGCGACCAGAAATGGTATAACTACGGAAGAATTATTTGAATTAAATGGATTGACGGCTGATAGCGTATTACAGCCGGGTCAATCTTTACGTGTGAAATAAAATAGGTGAAAAATTGTAGCCGACAGTAAGATGTTGGCTCTTTTTCCTGTTTCTTTGAGAAGCTGGAGCTAAACTCTTTTTGTTTGGTTCCATTTTTCTTTATTACTTTAGGGGAGTGCATTATGAAAAAGATTAGTATTGCCATTGATGGGCCTGCTTCGTCAGGAAAGAGTACCGTAGCCAAAATTTTAGCAAAGAAGCTACATTATATTTATTGTGACACAGGAGCTATGTACCGCGCGTTGACTTATTTAGCCATGCAGCAAGGCGTTGATTTTGAAGATGAGGCAAAGCTGGCTGAATTATGTACGGAACATACTATTTCCTTTGAACAAGCTGCGGAGCAGCAAAAAGTTTTTGTTGATGACCAAGAAGTAACCGAGGCCATTAGACAGCCTGACGTAACGAATGCTGTTTCGATTGTAGCAAAGCATGCACAAGTCCGTGCGAAGCTAGTCGGCATGCAGCAAGCCATTGGCCAAGCTGGAGGAGTGGTGATGGACGGTCGTGATATTGGTACGGCGGTTTTACCTGATGCGGAAGTAAAGATATTTTTGGTTGCTAGTGTGGAAGAACGAGCACAACGCCGCTTCAAGGAAAATCAGGAAAAAGGGATTCCTACAGATTTCGAAACTTTAAAAAAAGAAATTGAACAACGGGATTATCTGGATTCTACGCGTGAAGTATCGCCGTTGAAGCAGGCGCTTGATGCGGTGAAAATCGATACTAGTGGAATGTCGATCGAAGAAGTTGTTCAAGCCATTGAAGCAGTAATCTCAACAAAAAGCTTATGAGAAATCAAGGAAAACCTTCAAATAGAACCAGCTTTTACCCAAATTAAGCACAAAATGACTTTATATTTAAAAGAAATACGGAAAAATGAGAGAAATCGCTTTATTTTTTCAGTGAAATCCCTTAAAATTAAGGGAGTAGGTCAGTTTTTACGAATTTTTTGGTGGCATAGGAGGATAAGTATTCATGACAGAAGACAAACAAGTTGAAAACAGCAATGAAACAATGGAAGATGTGATGAACAGCGTTCAAGAAGTAAACGTTGGCGATATCGTTAAGGGTGAGGTGCTTGCTGTTGAAGACAAGCAAGTAATTGTTGGTATTGAAGGCGCTGGGGTAGAAGGCGTCGTACCTGCCAAAGAATTATCTACTACTCAAGTAGAAGATATCAACGAACTAGTTAAAGTAGGAGATATCTTAGATTTAGTAGTTATCACTTCAATCGGTAAAGACAAAGAAAACGGCAGCTATTTGCTATCAAAACGCCGTTTGGACGCGAAAAAAGTCTGGGAAGAAATCGAACAAGATTTTCAAGACGGTAAAATCATTGAAGCACCTGTCACAAATGTGGTTAAAGGTGGCTTAGTGGTTGATGTAGGTGTTAGAGGATTTGTACCGGCGTCAATGGTAGAAGATCATTTTGTGGATGATTTTTCTGAATACAAAGGACAAACACTTGCATTCAAGATTATCGAGATCGAACCTTCCGAAAACCGCTTGATTTTATCTCATAAAGCAGTAGTTGAAGCTGAAAAAGATGCAAAGAAAAAGGATATTCTGGACTCATTGCATGATGGTGATGTTATTGAAGGAAAAGTAGCACGCTTAACTGATTTTGGTGCCTTTATTGATTTAGGTGGTATTGACGGTTTAGTGCATGTTTCTGAAATAGCGCATCAGCATGTCGGCAAGCCTAGCGATGTATTATCAGTAGGTGATGATGTGAAAGTGAAGATTCTTTCAGTGAATCCAGAAACGGAACGTGTATCTTTATCAATTAAAGAAACCTTAGCTGGTCCTTGGGAAGGCATTGAAGAAAAAGCACCGGTCGGCTCTGTTCTTGAAGGAACAGTCAAACGTCTAACAAGCTTTGGCGCATTTGTTGAGATTTTCCCTGGAGCAGAAGGCTTAGTGCACATTTCACAAATTTCCCATAAGCATATTGCAACACCTCATGAAGTGTTACAAGAAGGACAAACAGTTCAGGTAAAAGTACTGGAAGTCAATCCGGACGAGCACCGTATTGCACTTAGCATCAAAGCTTTAGAGGCAAAACCTGAATCTAAGGAAGAGCCTAAAGATGTAGAAGAATACGAGCTTCCAGAAGAAAACACAGGCTTTACCATGGGCGATATCCTTGGAGATGCTTTAAAGGACCAAACGTCTGATTCAGAATAATCGTATATGAGAAGAAACTGCCTTTCTCCGTTAGAATATTTTAATCTAATGGCGAAAACGGCAGTTCTTTTTTTTGGAGCGCGCTTTTTTGTTTTGAATGTGCTGACAATGGTTGATTTCATAGGATGTTAACGTGATTTTTTTCCGGTTTTCCTTGCATCTTAGGCCGGCTTTAGGTAAACTAGTAAGGATTGAAAACTGTCAAGGAGGTAGTTTGAATGGCAAATCCAACAATTGCAATTGTCGGTCGTCCGAATGTCGGAAAATCGACGATTTTTAACCGTATAGCTGGGGAAAGAATTTCAATTGTCGAAGATACACCCGGTGTTACTAGAGATCGCATTTATGCCACGGGAGAGTGGCTAGGCCGGGAGTTTAGTATTATCGATACTGGAGGGATTGACTTAAGCGATGAACCTTTCATGGATCAAATTAAGCACCAAGCTGAAATCGCTATTGAAGAAGCAGATGTGATCATCTTTATCGCAAGTGCGAGAGGAGGCGTGACAGATGCAGATGAACTTGTAGCAAAAATCCTATACCGCAGTAAAAAACCGGTAATATTAGCCGTTAACAAAGTGGATAATCCTGAAATGAGAAATGATATTTATGAATTTTATTCATTAGGCTTAGGTGATCCGTTTCCTATATCAGGAAGTCATGGCTTAGGGATCGGTGATGTTCTTGATGAAGCAGTGAAGCATTTCTCAACCGAAGCTGCAGAAGAAGACGAAGATACCATTAAATTTAGTTTAATTGGCCGTCCCAATGTCGGGAAATCTTCATTGATTAATGCGATTCTTGGCGAAGAACGAGTAATCGTTTCCGACATTGAAGGAACAACCCGCGATGCAATCGATACGTATTTCGAATCGGAAAATGGCCAAAAATTCCTGATGATCGATACAGCAGGAATGCGCAAACGCGGAAAAGTATATGAAAACACTGAGAAATACAGCGTTATGCGGGCAATGCGGGCAATTGAACGCTCAGATATTGTTTTAATGGTTCTAAATGCAGAAGAAGGCATTCGTGAACAAGATAAAAAAGTGGCTGGCTATGCTCACGAAGCAGGTCGGGGCATTATTATCGTTGTGAATAAATGGGATACTGTCAAAAAAGAAACCAATACTATGCGTGATTTTGAAGAGGAAATTCGGGATGAATTTCAGTATCTTGATTATGCGCCGATCATTTTCGTTTCAGCCGTGACCAAACAGCGTTTGAATAAGCTGCCTGAATTAATTGAAACAGTCAGCATGAATCAAAACCTAAGAATTCCATCCGCGTTATTGAATGACGTGGTAATGGATGCGATTGCGATTAATCCGACGCCAACAGATAAAGGCAAGCGTTTGAAAGTATTTTATGCGACTCAAGTGGCTGTAAAACCGCCGACCTTTGTTATTTTTGTTAATGAAGAAGAATTGATGCACTTTTCTTATGCCAGATTTTTAGAAAACCAAATTCGGAAGGCCTTTACTTTTGAAGGGACACCGATCAAAATCATCCCAAGACGCCGCAAATAGCGCATTTTACCACACTTTTTTCAAATGCACAAATAAATTCCGTAACTTATACAAAAAAATGATAATTTCGGAAAAAACTGGATAAAAAGTATCAAAAGCCTTGCTATTACTGGCTTCCTATGATATCGTGATAACAGAATATTGATCCAAATCAATATTTCTGTGTCATTTTTGGACCACTCAAAAATAGACGTAAAATTGGTATCTAATTAGATATCCTATCCCTTGTGGAGGAGGTGAAATAATCCATGGCAAATAAAGCAGAATTAATCGAAAACGTTGCATCTTCAACTGGTTTAACTAAAAAAGACGCAACTGCAGCAGTGGATGCTGTATTTTCAACAATCCAAGAATCTCTTGCTAAAGGTGAAAAAGTTCAATTAATCGGTTTTGGTAACTTTGAAGTTCGCGAACGTGCGGCTCGTAAAGGACGTAACCCACAAACTGGTAAAGAAATTCAAATCGCTGCAAGTAAAGTACCTGCATTCAAACCAGGTAAAGCCTTGAAAGATGCTGTTAAATAAAAACAGTCATTGAACCCTTGATATTTCAAGGGTTCTTTCTTTGTCTTAACGTACATAAAAGCAAAAGAAGACAGAAGAAGCGCTCTGTCAATTCCTTGGCTTACGCTAATAAGCCTTGGCTCTCAAGACACGAACCTCTTCTCTGTCTTCTTTTAAAAATGGATAACCTTGCTGTATTTCACTAATAAAACCTACTGTCAACGTTTGACCGAATCACTGTGTTTCATGTCAGAGCATTTCGAGAGTGCGCTAGTTCCCAAAAGACGCCTGCTTGAAACATAACCATTATAACGATTAATTATGTGATTTTTGAAAAATAATCATGAAGAATTGTACTGAATAATGAAAGAATTGTGTTTATTATTTAATAAAATTTAAGAACAAATGTTTTTAATCTAGTTATTTGACAATCATCATGAACGGAAAACAAAACATGCAAAACCAAATAAAAAAGTTCTTCCTTCTTTTGGTTTTGCTGTAAATAATGGTAAAATAGGTAAAAGAGGTGAATAGCGTGGAGATTTCCTATCGTCAAGGTTCATTAAAAACAACTGTTTATTACGGCGAAACCTTTGCTTCACAACTTAAAGGCCTGTCATTAGATAACAAACATATCTTTTTGATTACTAATCAGCGCTACTATGATTTATTTGCTGACAAACTCATTCAGCTTTTCGGTAATCATCAGGAATTAGACTGGTATATTTGTAAGAATGATCCCCACTGCAATAATTTTCGTGAATTAGAAAATGTGTTGTCTTTTTTATCGGAATTTGACCTGCAGCAGCGTTTTCTTTTTTTAGGTATTGGCAATGAAGGTGTTATTCAATTAACTACTTTTTTACATCAGACATCTATGGTGAGCTCCAGCTGTTGGCTACTGCCGTTGTCTATTCGTTCCTTCAGCAAAAGTCTTTTAAGCAGCTCGCAGATTGAGCTGCATCATCGTTCCGTTTTAAAAACGGAAGTGTTAGCGGAAAAAATTGTTTACGATCATACCTTGATTTTAAATCAAGGAGACGGCAAGTTAATTGATTTTCTTGTGTTCATTCGCTGCGGCTTAGTTGCTAATTATGACTTTTTACGGCTGTTGTTTAGGAATTATACGGATGCGGCGCGCTTGAAGCAGCCTTCATTCACAGGTTTGCTGGATGAGATGATCCGCTATTACGCAGAACAGGGCACAGAGATTGATCAATTCGGTCGATTGTTTGAATGCGGCTTCCATGAACATGTCAGTGGGCACTTACTTTCCGGACCGATGAAAAGCTTCTTAGGCTGTTTGTTACAATTACGTTGGTCTCAAGAAGTGCATCAGTTTCCTTTTCATTTTAAAAACTTTATGATCTGGTTGATGCGACTGGGTTTTCCAGTGGATTTTCCCGAACAAGTATTGGTAAGTGATTATGTAGAAGGAATTTTGCAATGTATTCGGCAAGGAGAAACCGCCGTTATTTTAAAGGAAATCGGTAAAACAGAAGGAACAAGAACACCCACGGCAGCTGAGCTTTTGGCTACAGTGGAGAATTATAAAACTATTTTAAAAGAGATTCGAGGATAAACATATGACAACCTATAGTGAAAAAATGCTACAGGCATTACACGAAGAAGATTTAGCGCAAGCGCAATTAATGCTGCAAGAGGCGCTGCAGCATGATGATGACGATACTCTGGCTGACTTAGGTGATGAGTTATTGTCTTTAGGCTTTTTAGAGGAAGCGCAAGCAGTTTTTGAACATCTTGTACAAGCGCACCCAGAAGCAGAGGGGTTAAATTTGCCATTAGCTGAAATGGCAATTGAAAATAATTTAATTGATGATGCGTTTATGTACTTGGAAAAAATTAGCAAGGAAAGTGACAGCTATGTCCAAAGCTTGTTGGTAACGGCTGATCTTTATCAAGTGTTGGGAATTCCTGAAGTAAGCGAAGCAAAATTAAAAGAAGCGCAGGCGCTTTTACCGGATGAGCCGCTAGTTACTTTTGCATTGGGAGAATTGTATTTTACCAATGGGCAGTTCGGCGAAGCAGTCAATGCTTACGAAGAGTTATTAAATCAACAGGTCACGGAAATAGCGACGGTTTCTATTCACGAACGCATAGGAGCAAGCTATAGCATGCTGGGAGATTTTGAAGCGGCCATTCCCTTTCTTGAAGAAGCGCTAAATCAAGAGCAGACAGATGACCGCTTGTTCCAGTTGGCTTTTACGTATTTACAGCTTCACGAGCATCAAAAAGCTATTGCGTTGTTACAGCAGCTACGTGCGTTAAATCCGCATTATCAATCGTTGTATTTATCGTTAGGAGAAGCCTTGCAGGAAGAAGAACAGTTAGAAGAAGCAAGGGAAGTACTGACCGAGGGAATCAAAGAAAATCCTTTCCAAGTAGATCTTTACCATTTGGCTTCAGAAAATGCTTATCGTCTTCATGATACTGAGCAAGCAGAGCAATTATTGAAGCAAGCCTTAGAATTAGGCGAAAAAACGGATGAAACTCTGTTGACTCTTAGCAATTTATATTTGAATGAAGAACGCTACGAAGAGGTTATTGAAACGGTAAAACAAATGGAAGAACAAGGGCATCCTTACGCTGAATGGAATTTGGCCCATGCATACAATGAAACGGAAGAATTTGATCTAGCAAAGGTCCATTATGAACAAGCGTATCAAGAGCTTTCCCATGAACCAGAATTTTTAAAGGAGTATGCTGTGTTTCTACGTGAGGAAGGGCAGTTTGACAAAGCGAAAGAATTACTGCAGCATTACCTACAACACGAGCCCGGTGATAATGAAGCCCAGTCTTTGTTAGAAGATATCGAAGAAAGATAGGTGATTCTATGTTTGTCAATGTAGCGGATAAAAAAGATTTTTTAGTTTGGCTTGTAAATAATATTTCGTTTGCACAGCGGGAAGTCTTATGGATATTGAACTATCTAATCAATCATGAGGCGATTTTAAACAATGTTCATTTTGTAGAACAGGCCAATAAAGCGTCGCGCGGCATTAAAGTGACCTCCAGCGAAATGGACGATGAACCGATAAAGCTATTCCTTTCAGGAAAAGAATTTACCGACACAGATCAAATCTTTCATGAGATTCGTATGAATTGGAAAGAAGCCTTGTATGTAGAATGTATATTTGAAAATGCTTGGCAAAATGGCCATTATTTATCTATTTTAGAGGATAATCCATATGCTCGCTGGAATGAGCAGGTTAGTGAAGAAGTCGTTGCCCGCATTGATCGTTTTTTTGCTGAAGAAGAAAAAAAGGCAAAGATGAACTTTCTCTATCAACAAATCGACTCTGCCTTGGAAGACAATAACTATGAAGCCTTTTTAGAATTGACGGATGAATTAAATCATTTGAAAAACAATTAAAAAAAGTACCTGCCAAAACAGGTACTTTTTTGGATGCTTAAAATTGTCGTTTCTTTTTTAGAAAGTTTTTTGGCGGTCTTGCATAGGTAAAGCCTTCACCGATCGCTTCATGAACATTAATGACGGAAATAAAGGCTTTGCTGTCCAATTCATGAACGATTCGTTTGATTTCCATCAGCTCACTAGGACTGACAACCACATACAGGACTTTTCGATCCATTTGAGAATAACCGCCCTGACCATTTAAATAAGTGACGCCGCGTTCAAGTAAAGCCATAATCACTTCCCCGATATCTTCCGTGTGGTCTGAAATAATCAGCATGCCTTTTGCAGCATAAGCACCATCAAGAACGGAGTCAACCACCTTGCTGAAGACAAAGGAAACAATCAGTGTGTACATCATACGTTTTACGTCAATATAGCTCAAGGATAATAATAAAACAAAAATATCGAAGATTAATAACGAACGCCCCATGCTGACGCCGGATTTTTTTTCAAGGATTCGGGCGACCACATCTGTCCCGCCGGTTGTTCCGCCCACACGATAAACGAGTCCACTGCCTGTACCTGCCGCTAAACCGGCTAATAAAGAAGCAATTAATAAATCGTGATCCAAATTCACCACAATCGGAAATCGTTGCCACAACCACAAAAATACAGACAGAGAAACAGTACCTAAAATTGTATAATAAAAGGAGTGCTTGCCTAACACCTTTCCGCCAATTAAAATCAAAGGAATATTAATCAGCAGGGTTGAATAAGCTGGATCTATTTGAAATAGCGCTCTTAAAATCAATGTAATCCCTGTCACTCCGCCTTCTGCTAAATCGTTGGCAATGTTAAACGTGACAAGTCCAAAGGCATAAAGACAGGTTCCAGCCAAAATAAACAAGACATCTGTAACATAAAACTTTTTTTCTTCCATAACAGCACCTCGGTTGTTGCAATTTAATTGGACAAGTTAGCAGGTCCACGTTTTCATCACTAATCACTTTATCACTCTCCTAAACAAACAACAAGCAGAATCTTTTCAGAACCGCGAGTTTTTGATAAGATGTGTAGTAAGTGAAGAAAGGTTGAGGTAAAATGAAAGAGAAACATCAATCACTTTTTGAGATGCAGCAGGAAGTGGATACATATATTCAACAATTTAAAACAGGTTATTTTTCACCGCTGAGTCAAATGGCACGTCTGACGGAAGAAGTCGGCGAGCTGGCTAGAGAAATCAATCATTACTATGGTGAAAAACCAAAAAAGGCAGATGAAAAGCCAAAAACAGTGACAGAGGAGCTGGGAGATGTTCTTTTTGTAACATTAATTATGGCAAATTCACTCGATATTGATTTAACAGAGGCGTTCCAAAAAAATATGGGAAAATTCAATCAGCGTGATAAGTATCGCTTTGAACGAAAGGATGGACAGACGAATGATTAAAATTATAGTTGCCGGTTTTAAAGGGAAGATGGGTGCGACCGCTACAAAAATGGTGTTGGCACAGGAAAATTTTGAACTAGTAGGTGTGTTAGATCCCTTTGAAGAAAAAACAAATCTAAACGAATTAGCCGAATATTCTCAAATTGATGTGCCGATTTTTAAAGAAAAAGAAGCGGTATTGACCGTTAAGCCGGATGTTTGGATTGATTTCACGATTCCTGAAGTTGCCTATGAAAATACTCGTTTCGCTGTAGAGCATGCTATTGCACCAGTGGTTGGGACAACAGGCTTTACAGAAGAGCAGCTAACTGAACTGACCGTTCGTTCCAAGGAATTAAAAATTGGCGGCTTAATTGCGCCAAATTTCGCGATTGGTGCTGTGCTAATGATGCAGTTTGCCCAAAAAGCGGCTGCCTATTTTCCGGATGTCGAAATTATCGAGCTGCATCATGATAATAAATTGGATGCGCCAAGCGGAACGGCTTTAAAGACAGCAGAAATGATGCATGAAGTTCGTAAGGAGAAAAGCCAAGGCCATCCAGAAGAAAAAGAACTAATCGCAGGCGCGCGTGGTGCTGATTTTGCGGGAATGAAGATTCATAGTGTGCGTTTGCCAGGCTTAGTTGCACATCAACAGGTACAATTTGGCGCTCCGGGTGAAGGACTAACGATTAGACATGATTCTTATGATCGCAGCTCATTTATGTCCGGCGTAGCTCTGGGCTGTGAAAAAGTGGTAGAATTGGATCATTTAGTTTACGGGTTGGAAAATTTACTATGAAATTAGAGTCAATACCAGAAGAATTTATTCGTGCTGAAGTAGTTTTAAAAGAAATTCAAGCGCATGGCTTTGAAGCATATTTTGTGGGCGGCAGTGTGAGAGATGCTTTGCTGGAAAAGCCAATCCATGATGTAGATATTGCTACAAGCGCCTATCCGGAAGAGATTAAAAAGATTTTTTCGCGAACGATTGATGTGGGGATTGAACATGGGACGGTACTGATTTTAATTGGCGACGAGCAATATGAAGTGACCACTTTTCGTACAGAATCAACGTATCAGGATTTTAGGCGTCCCGATGAAGTAACTTTTGTTCGTTCTTTAAAAGAAGATTTAAAGCGGCGGGATTTTACGATCAATGCTTTAGCGATGACTTGTGACGGTGAAGTGATTGATCTTTTTGACGGCATGAATGATTTAAAAATGAACGTGATTTGTGCGGTAGGCAATGCGAAGGAACGTTTTCATGAGGATGCATTAAGAATGATGCGGGGATTGCGTTTTGCCAGTCAGCTGGATTTCACCATCGAGGAAAAAACATTAACGGCCATTCAAGATTTTCATTCATTGTTAGGAAAAATATCCGTGGAACGCATCGCAATTGAGTTTAGCAAATTATTATTGGGTAAAAATAGAAAAGCCGGTTTACTGCCCTTTGTCGAAACAGAATGCTACTTGTATTGTCCCGGTTTGCAGACTTATGGTACAGCGTTACTGCGTTTGGCGGATCTGCCCGATCGCCAGATTGAACATGAAAGTGAAGCGTGGGCGTTGCTAGTCTATATTTTAGAGATTGAGGGAGACTCGGTGCGTTCTTTTTTGAAAAAATGGAAGCTCTCCAATCAGCTGATTCAAACGGTACAAAAATTAGTCGTCGGATTACAGCATCGCTTGAACAATCAGTGGCAAGCTGAAGTAATGTTTCAGCTTGGCTTGGATGTTGCTTTGTCTGTGGAAAAACTATTGTTTTATTTTGGTGGAAATAGTAAACTTGAAGATGTACAGAAACAGTATGCCGCTTTGCCGATTCATGATAAGTCAGAGCTGGCAGTTTCAGGAAATGACTTACTACGCTCGATTCAAAAAAAACCAGGTAGATGGTTGGGAGATCTCATCGAGGAGTTGCTCGCTGCAGTAATTAATGGACAAGTTTCAAATGAAAAAGAAGCATTGCTCGACATGGCACACGAGAAGATCAATAAGGAGTGAACAATAATGAAAGAATATTCAAAGGAGTTTGTGGTTGATTATAAAGAAACAGCGAAAGCAGTTGGTTCTGGAGACCTTGAAGTTTTAGCAACACCGGCAATGATTGCAATGGTTGAAAATACGGCGAAGGAATATCTGCATAAAGAGCTGGCGCCAGAGGAATCTAGCGTTGGCACAGTGGTCGAAGCCAAACATCTGCGTCCTTCTAAAGTAGGCGCTAGAATTACAATTACCGTAAGAATTGAATCACAGGAAAAAACAAAAATAAATTTTTCCTTCACTGCGGTAGATCAAGATCAAGTTGTTGCAACTGGAACGCATCAAAGAGCTGTTATCTTAACAGATGTTTTTCTAAATAAATTGTCGCTTGCTAAATCAAAAGATGAATGAAGTGACCTTAGCGTGAAGTTATGTTAAACTTATTATTATAAAAATGAATTTATTTTAGTAAGGAGAATTTTACGATGAGTAGAGAAATGACTGGCTTGAAATTCTATTTTAGAAACGGTGAAACTTGGACAATCGGGCGTCGTTATATCGGCGATTTGTGGATTAAACAAATTACCACTAGCTTCGGTCGTATACACGGCAGCGAATTTATGGAGATTCACCCTTGTGCAGGCTTCAAAATCGAAATCTTCCAAGAAGGAGATCATGTTCAAACCCATGACATTAACCTTGGCGGACTGGAATTGGGAATGTTTGCCCGCGCCTTAAAATACGAGGATATCGAACGGATGGAAATTTTATACAAAAACGGTACACCGGATCTTGTATATTTTCCATATAAAGATAAAACAGACGAAGGTTTGGATAATGTATACCAATCAACAAAAATCAGCGAAAAAACAAAAAGCTTATATATTGTGATTGATCCTAATCAAACAGTAGACGATGTATATCCGGAAGAATTTTAGAAATCAAAAAAGCAGCCTTTGTGGCTGTTTTTTTTGATTTAAGAAGTGTAAAGTAATTCAATGAAGTAAATGTTATAGAAAAATCTTGACACTCAGATTTGTTAGGTATATACTGAGAACAATTCTTAAATATCAGTGACGGAGTGATTCTTATGTCTAACATGAAAAATAACCACTTACAACTGAATAACTATTACTTTAGCTATTTTAGATGAGTTTGTATTCATAAACATTATGGGTACAGACTAGCAAGTTTGTATCTATGATGGCTAGGGGATTTTGAGATGACTTACAGCCACGTAGATGAAAAATCTATAGTGGCTTTTATATTACCTGTTTTTTTAAGGTTAGGGTGTACACTGTAGATTTATGATCATTTACAGTGTACACCTTTTTTGTTCGATAAAAATAGCTTCGAGGAGGATGTTAAGATGGAAAATCAGATTACAGGTCATACCAGATTAGCCGCACTTTTTGCCACACCCATTCGTCACAGTGTTTCACCAATGATTCAAAACACCGCATTTCAAGAATTAGGGCTAGACATTGTTTATTTAGCTTTTGAAGTGGGAACAGATGGATTAAAAGAGGCCATTTCGTCTATTCGGCGCTTGGATATGGTGGGAGCCAATTTATCCATGCCAAATAAAATCTTAGCTGTTGACTATATGGATGAGCTAAGTGAAGCAGCACAACTGATCAGAGCGGTTAATACGATCACAAATGATAATGGCAAACTGACTGGTCACAATACAGACGGAACCGGGTTTATGAGAAGTCTCCAGGATCTGGAGGTTTCAATTATCGGGAAAAAGATGACCGTGATTGGTGCTGGCGGAGCTGCGACGGCTATTATCGTACAGGCGGCTTTAGACGGTGTGAAAGAAATCGCCGTTTATAACCGTAAAGATGAATTTTATGAAAACATCAAAGCAAAACTGGCCTATATTTCTGAACATACAGCTTGTACCATCACCTTACATGATTTAGCCAATGAAGTGGAATTAACGCTTGATGTATCTGAAAGTACCTTGTTACTAAATGCCACAGGCGTTGGTATGAAACCAATGGAGCAGCAAACACCGATTCAGGATTTCTCCATTATCCGTCCCGATTTAGCAGTGTATGATGTGATCTATACGCCAAGAGAAACAGAATTTTTGAAACAAGCACGCTTACGCGGAGCCAAAACCGCAAATGGTTTAGGCATGTTATTGTATCAGGGAGCTGCAGCTTTTGAGCTTTGGACAGGGCAAGAAATGCCGATTGCAGTCGTTAAACCAATTATGGAAAACAATTAAAAAATAGAAGTAGTCGAAGGAGCGAACGAATTATGATCGTTATTATGAAATCAGAAGCAACCAAGGAACAAATTAAATCAGTTATTGAACGTGTAGAAAAAGAGGGCTTGGAAGTTCATTTAAGTGAAGGTAAAGAGCAAACGATCATTGGCTTAGTTGGTGATACTCGAAAAATGCAGGACGTGGCTTTTAACAGCTATGACGGAGTAGAAAATGCAGTCCGTATTTCATTAACGTACAAGCTAACCAGTCGAGAGTTTCATCCGGAAAATACAATTGTTGATGTAGACGGGGTTAAAATTGGTGACGGCAGTATGACCATGATGGCTGGACCTTGCTCCATTGAAGGCTTAGAGCAGATTCGTGAGTGTGCCCGCATCGCTAAAGCAGGCGGTGCTACTATTTTACGTGGTGGTGCCTTCAAGCCTCGAACTTCCCCATATGCTTTTCAAGGTTTGGAAGAAGAAGGGCTAAAATATATTCGCCAAGCAGCGGACGAATTTGACATGAAGGTCATTACAGAAGTTATGGATGAAGCAAATCTTGAATTAGTGGCAAAATACAGTGATATTTTACAAATCGGCGCGAGAAATATGCAGAATTTCAAATTATTGCAGGCTGTCGGAAAAACCGGAAAACCGATCGGCTTAAAGCGTGGTATTTCTGGTACAATTGATGAGTGGCTCAATGCAGCGGAATACATTGCTGCTCAAGGAAACTTTAATGTGATTTTCATTGAACGCGGAATTCGTACTTACGAAACAGCAACACGTAATACGCTTGATTTGAGTGCAGTTCCTTTAATTAAAAAATTAAGTCATTTCCCAATTATTGTTGATCCTAGTCATGGCGTAGGTATCTGGGATCTTGTTCCGCCAATGGCACGTGCAGGAGTTGCTGCTGGTGCGGATGGGTTGATTGTTGAAATTCATCCTGATCCGGCCAATGCATGGTCAGACGGCCCGCAGTCTCTGAATGAAAAAACGTACTTAAAAATGATGCAGGAAGTGCATATTATTGAAAAGGCGATGCAGGAAATTAAAGCCTTAGGATAAACGATAGGAGCCAAAGAAGACTTAACAAAAGGAGTTTAAGCAAATGAAACTTACCGTAACCTTACCAGAACATTCGTATGATCTCACTATTGAAAAAGGATGTTTAGCCGAGATTGGTACTTGGGCTCGTCAGCTGTGGTCGCCACAAAAGGTGGCAATTATTACTGATGCGAATGTCGACAAGTTATATGCAGATTTAGTTTTTGCCAGTTTACAATCAGCAGGCTTTACAACCTCTAAAATAGTTGTTCCAGCTGGTGAAAAAACCAAAAGCTTAACGGTTGCAGCAGAAATTTATGATTTCTTAGCAGACGAGGGGCTGACCAGAAGTGACGGTATTGTCGCATTAGGTGGCGGCGTAATTGGTGATTTAGCTGGTTTTGTAGCATCTACTTATATGCGCGGGCTGCATTTTCTCCAAGTACCGACAACCTTATTAGCTCAAGTAGATAGCAGCATCGGCGGAAAAACTGCTGTCAATTCAGCAAAAGCTAAAAATCTTATTGGTACTTTTGCTCAACCAGACGGCGTTTTAATTGATCCGAACACCTTGAATACCTTGGAACTTAGACGGGTAAGAGAAGGTATCGCTGAAATCGTCAAATCAGCTGCGATCGCCGATAAGGAATTATGGCAGCGATTAGCTCAGTTAAAAGACGAACAGGATTTGGTTGCTCATGCTGTTGAAATTATTAGTGCCTGCTGCAGGATCAAACGATCAGTAGTGGAAGAGGATGAACTGGATCATGGGGTACGGTTATTGCTTAACTTTGGCCATACAATTGGCCATGCTTTAGAAAATACTGCTGGCTATGGTATCTTAACTCATGGTGAAGGTGTGGCGATCGGGATGAGCCGGATAACCAAGGCGGCAGAAGCAAAGCAGCTGACACCAAGCGGAACGACAAAACAGTTAAATCAAATGCTTGAGAAATTTCATTTACCCATTACAACAGATAAATGGGATAAGGAACAGTTATATACCGCTTTAACCCACGACAAAAAGACACGCGGCACGACCATTAAGATTATTTTGCTGGAAGCTATCGGCCAAGCAAAAATTGTACAAATACCAATTGAAGAAATGAAGAGTTATTTAGACTAGGAGGAGATATGATGCGTTTTATTACTGCAGGAGAATCACATGGACCGGAGCTTACAACCATTATCGAAGGACTACCGGCTGGGCTACCGTTATCACCTGAAGACATTAACAAGGAATTAGCCAGACGTCAAGGCGGCTATGGTCGTGGCGGGCGCATGCTGATTGAAAAGGATCAAGTGAAAATTACTTCCGGGATTCGTCACGGTAAAACGCTTGGTTCACCAGTCACTTTGATCGTGGAAAATAAAGACTGGAAAAATTGGACATCTGTTATGTCCATTGCAGAAGTGCCGGAAAAAGAGAAAAAAATTCGGCGCTTAAACAAACCACGTCCGGGACACGCGGATTTGGTTGGTGGCATTAAATACCAGCATGATGACCTTAGAAATGTACTGGAACGCTCCTCTGCCAGAGAAACGACGATGCGCGTGGCTATTGGCGCTGTTGCAAAAAAATTATTGAAAGAGCTGGACATTGAAGTAGCCGGTCATGTCGCTGTTTTGGGCGGCATTAAAGCAACGATTCCCGAAAATTTAACCGTTCAGGAAATTCAGGAACGCTCTGAAAATTCGGATGTTCGTGTACTGGATCCTACTGTTGAAGAAGCAATGCGTCAGCTTATCGACCAAACTAAGAAAAACGGCGATACAATTGGCGGGGTTGTCGAAGTCGTTGTCGGCGGTGTACCGATTGGGCTTGGCAGTTATGTACAATGGGACCGCAAGCTTGATGCAAAAATCGCTCAAGCAGTAACAAGCATTAATGCGTTTAAAGGAGTAGAATTCGGGATTGGCTTTGAAATGGGCTCCAAACCAGGAAGCCAAGTCATGGATGAAATCGTATGGAATGAACAAACAGGTTATACACGTACTTCTAATAATTTAGGCGGTTTTGAAGGCGGAATGACAAACGGTATGCCAATTGTCGTCAGAGGCGTGATGAAGCCCATTCCGACATTATACAAGCCCCTGCAGAGTGTCAATATTGATACAAAAGAACCTTACAAAGCGAGTGTCGAACGCTCTGACAGTACGGCAGTGCCAGCCGCAAGTGTGGTCTGTGAAGCAGTGGTGGCCACAGAAGTTGCGCAAGCCATGCTGGAGAAATTCGGCAGTGATGCTTTCGAACAAATGAAAACCGAGGTTAAAAACTATCGTCACTATACTCAAACCTTTTAACTAAAAAATAATGGAGAGTGACGAAAATGAAGAAAACAATATTGATTGTCGGTTTAGGGTTGATTGGAAGTTCGTTAGCTTTATGTATCAAGCGAGCGCATCCGCAGGTTAAAATTATTGGATTGGATCAGCAAAAATCCTCAGAAGATTTCGCTTTGAAACGAAATCTTATTGATGAAAAAGCAGAAAGCTTGGAGCAGGCGGCCGTAAAAGCTGATGTGATTTTGCTGTCTTCTCCAGTGAAAAGTCTGATTCAACAGCTACATACATTGAGTCGATTGTCTTTAAAAGAAACGGTGGTAATTTCAGATGTGGGCAGCACCAAACTGGAAGTTGTGACTACGGCTGCTCAGCTAGGTTTAACGAATTTTATCGGCGGACATCCAATGGCAGGGTCTCACAAATCTGGTGTTACTGCTGCAGATGAGAATTTGTTTGAAAATGCATATTACATCTTGACGCCAAATCAGGTTAAACAAGAGCTGGTGGCAGCAATGAAGGAACTGCTGAAAGGGACTCGAGCAAAATTTGTTGTCTTATCTGCTGAAGAGCATGATCAAATTACAGGAATGCTTAGTCATTTGCCTCATATTATTGCAGCTGGCTTGGTTAATCAAAGTAAGGTATTCAATGAGAACTATCCAAGATCCAGACAGCTGGCAGCCGGCGGGTTTCGCGATATTACGCGAATCGCTTCTTCTGATCCGCAAATGTGGACGGATATTCTGTTAAGCAATAAAGAAGTCCTTTTAGCATTGCTTCATTCGTGGCAAGCAGAAATGCAGCAAGTTGCTGAATGGTTGAAAACTGAAGATCAAGCAGCAATTCACCAATTTTTTTATGCAGCGAAAGAAACGAGAAACCAAATGCCTGTTCACAAGGAAGGCGCAATCCCGGCCTTTTATGATCTCTTTATCGATGTACCGGACCAACCAGGTGTAATCGCTGAAGTAACCGGACTTTTGGGCAAGGCGGAGGTTTCATTGACGAACGTTAAAATTTTAGAAACGCGGGAAGATATTCAAGGGATTTTACAATTGAGCTTTAAACGTCAACGCGACATGGAAAAAGCCAAGCAACAAATTGAAGAGCAGACCAGCTACGTTTGTTACGAAAAATAAAGAGATAAAAAGAGGAGTGATCTTTTGGAGTTAGTGAGCAATAAAACGGCGTTGAATGGAATCATCAATGTACCGAGTGACAAATCAATTTCACATCGCAGTATCATGTTTGGTGCAATTGCTGAAGGAACGACCACGATTAAGAATTTTTTGCGCGGCGACGATTGTTTAAGCACATTAAAAGCTTTTCAGGACTTAGGCGTGAAAATTGAAGATGACGGTACGGTTATTACCGTATACGGCAATGGCTTTTCAGGCTTACAGCCAGCCAATGAAGCATTAAATGTAGGTAATTCCGGTACTACGATTCGTTTGATTATGGGTATTCTAGCAGGACGTCCGTTTACAACAAAATTATTTGGCGACCATTCTATCGCTAAGCGTCCGATGAATCGGGTAATGCTACCCTTAAACAGTATGGGGGCTGTTTGTCAAGGCCATGATCACACGGAATTTCCGCCTTTAACGATAACTGGTACGGAGAAGCTACAGCCGATCGCCTATGAAATGCCTGTGGCTAGTGCCCAAGTGAAGTCAGCGATTTTGTTTGCGGCGATGCAAGCTCACGGCGAATCAGTCATTATTGAAAAAGAAAAAACCCGCGACCATACAGAAGATATGATTCGTCAATTTGGCGGAACCATTGACGTTTTTGGAAAAGAAATCCGCATTCAAGGCCCACAAACCTTTATTGGTCAAGAAATCACTGTTCCCGGAGACATTTCCTCTGCTGCGTTTTTCCTTGTAGCCGGATTGATTACTCCCAATAGCAATATTCAATTAAAGAACGTTGGGTTGAATCCAACCAGAACAGGCATTATTGATGTAATTGAACAAATGGGCGGCACGATTACCGTGGAAGAAACAGCGCATGCCGACAACAAGGCCGGAACGCTCACTGTAACGACCAGTCAGTTAAATGGAATTGAAATCGGTGGCGAGATTATTCCAAGATTAATTGATGAACTGCCAATCATCGCGCTATTGGCGACACAAGCCGAAGGTACGACAATTATTCGCGATGCCGAAGAATTAAAAGTCAAAGAAACAAATCGAATTGACGCGGTAGCGAAAGAACTAAATAAAATGGGCGCCAACATCGAACCAACTGAGGATGGTTTAATCATTCATGGTAAAACACCTTTACATGGTGCTAAAGTGACCAGCTATGGTGATCACCGTATCGGTATGATGCTGCAAATTGCCGCACTATTAGTTAAAGAAGGTACAGTTGAATTAGAAAAAGCCGAAGCTATTTCAGTATCTTATCCAAGTTTTTTCACTGATTTAAACAAATTATATCAATAAATGGAGGAAGTAAGTATGAAGGGAATTATTTTGATTGGCTTTATGGGAGCGGGGAAAACCACGGTAGGAAAGCTTCTATCTAAAGAAACAGGCATGGAACATATTGACTTTGATGACAAAATTGTCGAAGAAATCGGAATGACGATTCAGGAATATTTTGATCGTTACGGCGAAGAAGCGTTTAGAGAAAGAGAAACAAATGTTTTAAAACGCTACTTAAACCATAATCAAGTCGTTTCAACTGGCGGTGGGATTGTTATGCGGTCTGAAAACCGAGAATTATTAAAGCAAATGGCGCCGGTGATTTATCTTAAAACCAAACCGGAAGTTTTTATTCCTCGCCTGAAGCACGACCACGTAACCGTTAGACCACTGGTTGTTTCTAAGTCGCCGGAAGAAATAAAACAGGTATTTGAACCGCGCATTCCCTTTTATGAAGAAAGTGCTAGTTTAGTTGTTGAAACAGATGAACGTACACCAGAAGAGATTGTGCGCGAAATTTTAAAGAATATTTAGGTAGGTGAGCAAATGAAAGTCGGTTTTTTAGGACCAGAAGCATCTTTTACCCATACTGCCACCAGAACAGCCTTTCCCGGAGAAGATTTAGTGCCGTATCATTCGATTCCAGCCTGTATCAAAGCAGTAGAATTTGGCGAAGTTGATTTAGGGGTTGTCCCAATTGAAAATACGATTGAAGGGTCGGTAAATACCACTGTTGATTACTTGTTTCATCAAACCACAATTCCCGTTGGCGCGGAAGTCGTCTTACCTATTTTTCAACAATTAATGGTGGCAAAGGAAAATCAAGCGAATTGGCAAGCAATAACAAAAATATTATCTCATCCGCAGGCATTGGCTCAATCACAGGAATTTATTCGTACAAATTTCCCGCATGTTGAGTTAGAAGCAACCCCTTCAACCGCTTATGCAGCGAATTTTGTTGCGGAGCATCCCGAAATGTGTATTGCCGCGATTGCGCCAAGATTATCTGCACAGCGTTATCAGCTAGAAATCGTGAGTCAAAATATTCAGGATTTGACAATCAATCAAACCCGCTTTTGGGTCATCGGTGCTGAAAATGTGCCTTTAGCATTACCAGCTGAGGAGCACAAAATGACGATTGCGATTACTATGCCGAATAATATGCCTGGTGCACTGCATAAGGCGTTGTCTGTGTTTAGCTGGCGGGAAATCGATTTAAGTAAGATTGAATCTCGGCCATTGAAGACTACCTTAGGGGAATACTTTTTCTTGGTCGATTTGAACGCTGAAAAACCGCAGGAATTAATAGAAAATGCGATTGAAGAGCTACATTTAATGGGCGGCTCAGTCAAAATATTTGGTAATTATACCGTTTATCCAATTAATGGAATATAAAGATCTGAAAAGGTCTTTTTATTTTTTGTTAAATTTTTCTTATTTGTGTTGGGCTTTTTATATAAAATAGGGTATCCTTATAATTGATGTTAATTGAAATGAGGTGGCGTAATGAGCCGAGTAGACCGCTATAAGCATATTCATGAAAATGCAGATGCAGCTGATAAAGAAAAAAGAGGATTCAATCCCAGAAAAGAAAAAAATACGAATCAAAGACAGAGCTATTATAATGAGCAGCAACAAATGGACGATTCACAGAAATCTGAACACAGGTATCAGGGGCCTGTCCCGGATTCCAACCAGTCCCAGAATAAAAAAGTAAAAAAAGCGAAAAAACCGAAAAAGAAAAAAAGATTCAAATGGCTGAAGAGACTATTCATTTTGCTTCTTTTATTAATTGTTGTGGCCGTAGGCTTCTTTTTTAAAGGAAAATCATACGCAGAAAATGATAAATCCTTACCAAAAGAAGAGGTAGAAACATTTAATGGTGTGAAAAGCGATAATGGCGCCAACAATATTCTCATTTTAGGAAGCGATACAAGGGGAGAAGATGCTGGGCGCGCAGACACAATTATGGTCTTACAATTAGATGGACCATCGAAAAAGCCTAAATTAATTTCATTTATGCGGGATACGTTTGTTGATATTCCAGGCTATGATGCCAATAAAATCAATGCTTCCTATGCATTAGGCGGCGCTGATCTTGTACGCCAAACCTTAGCTGAAAACTTCAATATTCAGTGTAAGTATTACGCAAAAGTTGATTTTCAGTCATTTGAAAAGATTGCAGATGCCATGTTTCCAAAAGGGATCAAAATCGATGCTGAAAAAGATATCAACTTAGACGGTGTAGATATCGCTCAGGGAAAACAAACGATGGACGGTCATACCTTACTGCAGTACGCACGCTTCAGAATGGACGAAGAAGGCGATTTTGGCCGCGTACGTCGTCAGCAACAAGTAATGAAAGCTGTTATGGGGCAATTGAAAAATCCGTTTACTTTGTTGCGTACGCCTGAATCTTTAGGACGCTTAGTCGGCTATATGTCAACAGATGTTCCGACGAGTTTTATGGTAAAAAATGGCCCGTCACTTGTTTTTAAAGCCGGTAGCGGAATTGATAGTTTAACCGTCCCAGTGAAAGATTCTTGGACCAATGCTAGCTATGATTATGCTGGTAGTGTGTTGGAAATTGATACGGAAACAAACAAAGCAGCGATCCAAAGTTTCCTTGATCAATAAGAACGTATTTAATTCTCCAATGTTTTATGCTATATTTATAGTGCCGTGTAAAATTAGTGAAACGAGGTTACAAAATGAAGATCGCTATTGTGACAGATAGTACAGCATATTTACCCGAACGAATCAAAGGTTCGCCCAATTTGTTCGTTATTCCCATTCCGGTGATTCTGGATGGAAAAATATATAATGAAGGCATCGATATCGAAGCAGATGAATATTATAGTTTATTAAATCAAAGCAATGAGTTCCCGACTACTTCTCAGCCGGCACCAGGAGAAGTGCTTGAATTATATAAATCAATTGCCGCTAAAGGCTATGATACGATCATTTCCATTCATCTTTCTTCCGGTATCTCCGGTTTTGTTAATACATTATTTTCACTCACCGATTCTGTCAATGGAGTAACGATCTATCCTTATGATTCTAAGATTACGAGTGTGCCGATGGGGCATATGGTAGAGGCCGCTTTGGATTTAACTCAGCAAAATGCCAGTTTAGAAGAAATTTTTGCAAAATTAGATATTATTCGTGATAATACGTATGCCTATTTAATTGTTGATGATTTGAATAATTTGGTTCGTGGAGGCCGCTTAACCAATGGAGCTGCACTGATTGGTGGTTTACTAAAAATCAAACCAATCTTAACTTTTGAAGACGGTAAAATTGTTTTATTTGAAAAGATCCGTTCCAATAAAAAGGCCTTTGCCCGCGCAGAAGAAATCATTGGAAAACGCGACAAAGAAATAGGTCGTCCCGTTAAATTTTATGTGATTCATGCAAATAATCTAGCTGTAGCTGAAGAAGAAAAAGCGAAATTACAAGCACAATATCCAAATGCAATTATTGAAATAGGTCATTTTGGCCCAGTTATTGGCACTCATTTAGGCGAAAAGGCGATTGGTATTGCAATTTCTGCTCAATAATTTCAGTAAGGAAGGAGTTGATCTTAAAGACTCCTCCTTTTTTTAATTCATTCTTTAGGCTGATGTTCTTTTAAATAAATTTCTGTTATAATAGCCAAAAATGAACTAGCGTAAATGAAATTATATGATACAATATCAACTAAACCACTCTTATTTCTCGAAAATAGGCATTCAATTATTATTTCTTTTTGAAAGTAGAGTATACTTAATAAAAAGGAGGACGAGTGGATGAAATTAGCTGAAGGTCGACTGCAGCAGGAAAAGATGAAGCAAGTTCAACTACTCGCAGCATATTATCAAGTCGTTAATCGCTTGCCTTTAGGTGATAGAAGGGACCAGATGATACGTGATATCTTAGCTTGTAAGGATAAAATAAAAAAAATTAATCAACAATTAACAGCATTAAATAAACAAGACTAAACCGATCCATTACTTTTACTGAAGATTTTTCATAAAGGAGACGCTATCCAATTTGATAATTGATTTTTTTACACTGTTACTTATGGTTTTTGTGGTTCTTTTGTACGTGTATTTGTTCCTGGTACGGAAAAGCATTATCATTAAAAGTAAACGAAGACCTGTTACCTTTGTGGTGATCTTCTTATGGAGTTTATTTTTACTTTTGTTTGTGGTACTATCAGTGCAGGATATAATTCAAAGAGTACGTAGCTTGCTTGCAGTCCTCGTTTTATTAAGTTTTCTTTTGGACGCCAAAGGCTTTTCAGAAGATCGATTAATTCTCGGACCCTTTGATAATAAAGGGATTCTGTATCAGGATATTGATAAAATTGCGGTCCTATTAAAAAAAGATGAGCTCCGCTTAAATTATTTCAAAAACGATCGGCGCGGCAAACTCTTGACGTTTACCATTCCTTTAGAGGAACTACTGGCGTTTTTGGCACCGCGTTTAAATGAAGAGGCAAAAATCGAGATTTTAGTTGATGAAGAATAGTTAAATCTACCCACACTTACTTTTTAGAAATGAGCAGATTTGATGGAAAGTCAAATGGCTCATTTTTTGCTTATAAATTATTAAGAATTGAAGGTTCGCGTGAAAGATAGTAGGTATATCCAAGAGTATTTGCTATAATGTGTCAGAGAAATTCTGAAAGGAAGTATTGTTGTGAATAAAGAGATAGATCAGCGGATTGCGGAGTTAAAAGAAAAGTACAAAACATTGCCGCCTGAAAAGAAAGCTGCTTGGGAACGACACATCAAAAGAAGAAGCTTCTTAGATTATAAAAAAATTGAACTAATTAAATCTGATTTATTACGTTTGGAAGCTCGGAGAGCCCAATTGGAGCTATGTGATAAGAATAAAGATTTAAAGCTGATCGAGAAAAAGATCAACTGCAAAAAAGAAAAATTACTGCGTTATCTAGGGAAACAAATAAACCTGTAACTTAAAAGGGGGATACGAGGTGGAATTTGTTCATTTAATTATTGTCTTTACACTGGCAATCACATTTTCTAATGTGTTTAATCGTATCTTCCCCATTATCCCGCTGCCGATTGTTCAAATCATTGTCGGTGTATTAATAGGTATTACGGAGATGGGGCAGGAAATATCGTTTGAACCAGAAATATTTTTAGTAATGATTATTGCGCCGTTGCTGTTTCGTGAAGGCGAACGCAATGATACAGCGTCTACAATGAAAAACTTTTCCGTTATTTTATTTTTAGCCTTTATCGGGGTGTTGATTACTCTCGTTACTGTTGGTTGGACTTTACATATGATTATTCCGGCATTGCCGATTGCAGCTTGCTTTGCCTTAGGCTCCGCACTGGGACCCACCGATGCGGTAGCAGTGGGTTCTTTGTCCGGTAAAATTCGAATTCCGGCAAAAGCCATGCATATTTTAGAAGGGGAAGGTTTGATTAATGATGCTTCCGGCGTTACCGCCTTCCAATTTGCTTTAGCCGCTTTGTTAACGGGAAAATTTTCGGCTACTGATGCCGGCATTTCCTTGATCTTTTCAAGTATTGGCGGTGCCATCGTTGGTGCAGTCTTAGTAATGATCAAACGCCAGGTGGTTATGATTTTAGAAAAGGCGTCTGCACGTGATGTGACAGGCTATCTGTTATTAGAATTGTTGTTGCCGTTTTTAGCTTATATGCTGGCAGAGCTATTTCATGTTTCCGGCATTATTGCGGCTGTTGTAGCAGGTGTTATGCAGGCAGCTGGTTTTAAAAAGATCTCTTTGTTTGAAGCAGAATTATCCAGTGTTTCAGAAAGCACCTGGAGTACGGTGACATTCATGCTAAATGCTTTGGTTTTTCTGTTTTTAGGAATAGAATTATCGCAGGTTTTTTCATCTGTCTGGAATAGTCAAACCTATTCAAATAGTTTTTTACTTTTAGTCATTTTGTTGCTTAGTGCGACGCTGTTTATTGCACGCTTTTTCTCTATTTTAGTCATTTATAGTGTGAAAAACGGGATAAAAAATGTCTGGAACTCTATGAATGAAATGCTGATTTTGACCTTCGGTGGAGTAAAAGGAACTGTCAGTTTGGCTACGATTTTTATTTTGCCTTTGACAGTCAACGGCGAGCCGTTTCCAGAGCGCTCTCTTTTGTTATTTATTACAGCCTGTGTGATTTTAGTCACCTTGCTGGGTGGCATCGTCGTCTTACCATTTTTGACGGAAACGGATGAAGTTGAAATCGATAATTCTACTGTAATTTCTTTGTTAAATGAAGTGATTGAAAAGTTAAAAAGAATTAATGAAGAAGATCCGCAAGTCGAAATGAACGTGGTGATTGAAAACTATCAGGATCGTGTGAAAGAGCTGTATACCGATCAGTTACCTTCCGATCAAAAACAAGAAGTTCAAGAGTTGAGAGCGTTGATTGTTTCCATTGAACGAGATGGACTGGAAGAAAGCTTTCGTCAAAAGGAAATCGGTATTGAAGGGTATCGTCTGTATGAGCGGCTGATATCCAGAATGGAACGCTCTATTGCGAGACAATTGCTTTCCATTATCGGTTTTTGGTTGCTTTTTGCTCGGCGTATCATTGCCTTTTTTGTGCATTTTAAAAGCTTTTTTGGTGAAAAAGATGAAGAAGGCTTACGCGAGTATCGTAAGGAAGAATTTGAAAATGTGCGGCAGGTATTCATCCAAAATACAGAAGTTGTTTTAAAAAGTTTGGATAATTTAACGGGGGTTTATGATGAAGCAATCATTCGTTTCTTCATTGATTCACGCTTACAGCTGGCGCAGCGTTTGGAAGACGGCACATTTATTGACTCTTTCATTGTTCGTTCGCAATCGAATTATACAAAGGAGCTGCTGATTGGCTATCAGGTCGAGCGTGAAATGATTGACGAATTTGAATTATCGGAAATAATTACTTCCTTAGAAGCAAACGAATATCGTAAAAACGTGAATCTTTTAGAATCATACTCAATTAATGATATTTCGAATGCGGTACCATTGACTAAACTTACAAAAGAATGGAAAAAAAGAAGCTAAGCAAGAAAACGAGCTTCTTTTTTTTGCTATTTTTTGTTACAATAAGCAGGATGAAAAGGGCGTGAATAAATGAAAGAATTAAAAGTCAACGAACTGACTAAAACATATGGTGAAAAAACATTATTCGATCAAATTTCTTTTCATATCCATGAGAAAGATCGCATTGGTTTAATCGGCACCAATGGAACCGGAAAAACCAGCTTACTAAATATTTTAGCTGGTCGCGACAGCGGAGACGGGGACGGCACTGCGGTTTCACAGCCGAATGATTATCAGATTGGCTATCTTTCTCAAGATCAAGAATTCGATCCGGAATTAACTGTTGTTGAAGCCGTTTTTCAAGGAGATACGCCAATTATACAAGCGGTGAAAAACTATGAGTTAGCTTTGCTGGCTTTAGCTGCTGACGGCAGTAACGAAATAAATCAAAAGCGCTACGCTCAAGCAGAAGAGCGCATGAACAAAGAAGATGCCTGGACTGCAGACACAGATGCTAAAATCATTTTACAAAAATTAGGGATTGCCACACTGCATAAAAAAATTGGTGATCTTTCTGGCGGACAAAAAAAGCGTGTCAGCTTAGCGCAGGTCTTGATTGAATCGCCGGACCTTTTACTGCTTGATGAACCGACCAACCATCTGGATTATGAAGCAATCAGCTGGTTGGAAAGCTTTTTAAATAGTTATCGTGGCGCTATTTTGATGGTAACCCACGACCGTTACTTTTTAGATCGGGTAACGAATCGCATTTTTGAATTAGCCTTTGGCAAGCTGCACGAGTACAAAGGCAATTATGAGATGTATGTTTTAGCCAAGGCAGAGCGTGAACGTGTAGAAGTAGAGCAGGAAACGAAACGCAAACAATTATATAAGCAAGAACTAGAATGGATGCGGGCAGGTGTTCAGGCTAGAGGAACCAAGCAGCAGGCGCGCCAGGATCGTTTTCATGATTTAAAGGAAAATCTTTATCAAGTGAATCAAAAAAGTCAGCTGGAAATTGACATTGCTTCCAAGCGCTTAGGAAAAAAAGTGTTGGAGCTTAAAGATGCAAATTTTCGCATTGATGATAAAGTTATTTTAAATGATTTTCACTTACTGATTCAAGCCCAGGAACGTTTAGGGATTACTGGGAAAAACGGTGCCGGCAAATCAACCTTACTGAATATTTTAGCTGGACGTTTGTCTTTGGATAGTGGTGTATATACTATTGGCGAAACTGTGCGTTTAGCTTATTATACACAGCAAAATGAAGCAATGGATCCAAATAAACGCATGATTGCTTATCTGCAGGAAGCAGCAGAACAAGTAAAACGGACAGACGGTACCACAATTGGCGTGGCCGAATTGCTTGAACGCTTTTTATTTCCTCGTTTTATGCATGGTACTCTTATCGGCAAGCTCTCTGGCGGCGAAAAACGGCGCTTGTATCTGTTAAAGCTATTAATTGAACAGCCTAATGTGTTGCTGCTAGATGAGCCGACAAATGATTTGGATATTGATACATTAACGATTTTAGAAGACTATATTCGCACCTTTCAAGGAGCAGTGATCGCTGTATCTCATGATCGCTATTTCCTTGATAAAACGATGGACAAGCTATTAGTTTTTCAAGGTGCAGGCAAGATTACTGCTTTTTATGGATCAATGAGTGATTATTTGACCAGCTCAAAACCTGAAACAGAAAAAAAGGACAGCAAATCCGAACCAAAAACCTCCCCAGAGCCTGAGAAAAAAGTAAAAATTAAATTAACTTACATGGAACAAAAGGAATGGGAAACGATTGAAGCTGAAATCAGCGAGCTGGAAGAAAAGAGTGCTCAGTTAACAGAAGAGATGAATCATCAGGGTGACGACTTTACCAAGCTTCAAGAGCTTCAAAAGCAACTAACACTTACTGAGGAAATGCTGGAAGAAAAAATAGAGCGCTGGGAATATTTAAGCGAATACGCAGACGATTAGGAGGCAATGTTTATGGAAGAAGCATATTTAGAATTAGGCCGTAAAATTTTGACTGAAGGTCATTTAAAAGAGGATCGTACAGGCACAGGTACGAAAAGTATTTTTGGTTACCAAATGCGGTTTGATTTGGCGGAAGGATTTCCATTATTAACGACAAAGCGAGTACCGTTCGGCTTAATTAAAAGTGAGCTGCTTTGGTTTTTAAAAGGAGATACCAATATCCGCTATCTATTACAGCATAATAATCATATTTGGGATGAATGGGCATTTGAACGATATATTAAAAGTGCTGATTATCAAGGACCAGATATGACTGATTTTGGTCGCCGCGTGCTGGTGGATGAGGAATTTAAAGAAAGCTATGAGCATGAACATAAAAAGTTCTGTGATGCGATTCTGAATGACGAGGCTTTTGCAGCAAAATATGGCGAATTAGGTAATATTTACGGGGCGCAGTGGCGCCATTGGGAAACCAAGGACGGCAGCTTTATTGATCAACTGCAGAATGTCATAGAGATGATCAAAAAAACACCGGATTCACGTCGTTTAATCGTATCAGCTTGGAATCCCGAAGATGTGCCATCAATGGCTTTACCTCCTTGTCATACGATGTTCCAATTCTATGTGAATGACGGCAAATTGAGTTGTCAGCTGTATCAGCGCAGCGGCGATGTTTTTCTTGGCGTGCCGTTCAACATTGCTAGCTATGCCTTATTGACTCATTTAATTGCCCATGAAACTGGCTTGCAGGTTGGGGAATTTGTTCATACTTTAGGCGATGCACATTTATATATGAATCATGTAGAGCAAATGGAAGAGCAACTATCACGTGATATCCGCTCATTTCCTACTTTAACTTTAAATCAGGAAAAGCAGTCTGTTTTTGATTTTGAGATGGAAGATATTGTGATCGAAGGCTATGATCCGCATCCAGCTATAAAAGCACCGATTGCCGTTTAAATTGAAAGGAGTCGCTTATGTTAGCAGCTATTTGGGCGCAAGATGAAGAAGGAACCATTGGGAATAACAATCAGTTGCCTTGGTATTTACCAAATGATTTAAAATTTTTCAAACAAATGACCGAAAATAATACGATCGTAATGGGCAGAAAGACCTTTGAAGGAATGGGCGGCAGACCGCTACCTAATCGAAAAACAATTGTCTTAACTCGTGATCAACACTATACGGCTGAAGGTGTCGTAATCATGCATACGCTGGAGGAGATTCTAGCCTACGCCGAAGAGTTTACCGGCATTACCTTTATTGCGGGAGGTTCATTAATTTATGAGGAATTCCTTCCTTATTGTGATGTGCTGTATCGTACTTTGATTCATCATACGTTTGCCGGAGATACCAAATTCCCTAAAGTGGCTTGGGAGAACTGGACACTGATCAATCTCAGTGAAGGGGAGCAAGATGAAAAAAATACGTATGCGTATCAATTTGAAACCTACCAGCGAAAGATTACTGTAGAAGAACAATAGCAGGAGGCCTTTTTATGAAAATGGATATTTCTGGGCTGAAACTGAATTATGAAATTGTTGGACAGGGGAAACCACTAGTGTGTTTGCACGGCTTTGGTGTAGATCATCGTTTGATGTCCGCTTGTCTGGAGCCCAGCTTTTTTGAACAGAGCGGCTTCCAACGAATTTACGTAGATTTACCCGGAATGGGTCAGTCTACAAGTAGGACGGATCTTTGTGCAGATAAAATGATCGAAATTCTTCAAGCCTTTTTAAGAGAAGTCATTGGTACTACGAGCTATTCCTTAGTTGGAGAATCTTATGGCGGCTATTTGTCATTAGGTTTAGCGATGCAAGAAACTGATTGTATAGCCGGACTTTATCTGCTGTGTCCTTGTACGATTAGCAGACAGGCTGACAGAACACTTCCGCCCAAAGAACAACTCATTGTCTCTGATAAACTACAAGTATCAGCTTCTCAATGGGCTGACTATCAGAATTTTCTTCAGACTGCAGTGTTTGCAACAAGGGAAACCTGGGAGAACTATCAAAAAGCTATTTTACCCGGTATAAAATCAGTGGATCCAAAATTTTTATCTACGTATCAGTCAAAGGGTTACTCTTTCTCTAATGAAAAGCAGCTGCTTAATTTCTCATTAGATGTTCCAGTCAGCATTATTACAGGGAAACAAGATGATATTGTCGGTTATGCGGATGCCTTTCGTTTCATGAAGCAGTTTCATCGAGCCAGCTTCGCCGTTGTTGATGGTGCAGGGCATAATCTGCAAATAGAACAACCAGAAATTTTTCAACAAAACTTTATCGAATGGCTGAAAAAAATCTAATCATAAAAAGACCTTCCTTAAATTCATTCGCTAAAATGAGTTTAAGGAAGGTCTTTTTTTCTGAATGAGTACAATTAAATATGATTGCGGTACAAGCCAACAACTTTGCCTAATATACTTACATTATTCAAAATAATAGGTTCTAAAGCATCATTTTCAGGCTGTAGTCGGATATAGTCGCTTTCTTTAAAGAAACGTTTGCAGGTGGCTTCATCTTCGTCCGTCATAGCAATCACTATATCGCCGTTAGAAGCGGCACTTTGTTTGCGGACAATCACTTGATCACCGTCTAGAATCCCCGCATTAATCATACTTTCGCCTCGAATCGTCAGCATAAACAAAGAGTTTTCTTCAGACTGCAAGTCTGGTGGCAACGGGAAGAAATCCGAAGCTTCTTCAACAGCTAAAATTGGTTCACCAGCTGTAACGACCCCTAACATAGGGATCACAGTCGGACGTACGCCGATCTTTTCAAGTCCTTCAGGTGTTAGTTCAATGGCTCTAGGTTTTGTTGGGTCACGTAGAATGAGTCCTTTTTTCTCGAGACGAGCTAAATGTCCGTGAACGGTGGAAGTAGAGGAAAGATCCACTGCTTTTCCAATTTCCCGAACGGTCGGAGGATAGCCCTTAAGCTCTACTTGTTCATATATATATCTTAATACTTCGATTTGTCTAGTATCTGTACGCTTCACCAAAGCTCGCACCTTCTTTCAATTAATATATTCAGTGTACCATACAATTAAGCAGGAATCAAACAAGCGTTCGTGTTTTTTTGTCTTGAAACAAATTTGGGCGATGTATACAAAAGAGAACTGAAATTCCATTAAGAATATAGTTGTCTTTTTCCTATTCATCTTATAAGATAGACATGGAAGCAAACAAAAAAGACGTTTAAAAACGGACCTTTTAAAGGAGCGCTGATATATGTTATCATCAGAAAAAATGAGTCGTATCAATGAACTGGCTAAAAAAGCCAAGGAATCAGGATTATCTGATCAAGAAAAAGCGGAACAACAGAGATTGCGTCAAGAATATTTAGCTGCTTTTCGCGGTGGCATGAGACACCACATTGAAGGAATGAAAGTAGTTGATCCTAAAGGGAATGATGTGACACCAGATAAATTAAAGAAAATTCAAAAAGAAAAAGGCTTACACAACCGCAAATAATTTTAGTTGTTTTTACTAAAAGTAATTGCTTTCATAAACGATATGCGTTAAAATAAAGATAATAAAGGTAAAAAAAACCTAAATAGGAGATGATTTTTTTGTTCGATAACACTGATCAGTTAGGCGTTAATACCATTCGTACATTAAGTATTGATGCGATTCAAAAGGCGAATTCTGGACATCCCGGATTACCAATGGGAGCTGCTCCAATGGCATATGCTCTTTGGACAAAATATTTAAAGGTAAATCCTAAAACCTCTACCAACTGGGTAGATCGGGATCGTTTTATTCTTTCAGCAGGTCATGGCTCAGCAATGCTTTACAGTTTACTTCATTTATCGGGCTATAATGTTACGATCGATGATTTAAAGAGCTTCCGTCAATGGGACAGCAAAACTCCTGGACATCCTGAAGTTCATCATACAGATGGTGTGGAAGCAACAACGGGTCCATTAGGACAAGGAATCGCGATGGCTGTAGGTATGGCCATGGCTGAAGCCCATACAGCTGCAACCTATAACCGCGACAGCTTCCCTGTTATCGACCATTTTACTTACGCTTTATGTGGTGACGGCGATTTGATGGAAGGTGTTTCACAAGAAGCAAGTTCTATGGCCGGACATATGAAGCTTGGTAAACTGATCGTGTTATATGATTCAAATGATATCTCTTTGGACGGACCAACGTCAAAAGCATTTACTGAAAATGTTGGGGCGCGCTATGAAGCTTACGGCTGGCAACACATTTTAGTCAAAGACGGCAACGATTTAGAAGAAATCTCTCAAGCAATCGAAGCAGCAAAAGCAGAAACTGAAAAACCTACTTTAATCGAAGTGAAAACAGTGATCGGTTATGGTGCACCAAAAGAAGGCACTTCTTCTGTTCATGGCGCTCCAATTGGTGCAGATGGTATTACTGCGGCAAAAACTGTTTATGGCTGGGAATATCCAGATTTTACTGTGCCGGATGAAGTTGCTGCTCGCTTTAAAGAAACGATGATTGAAGAAGGCGAACAAGCAGAAAATAAATGGAACGAAATGTTCAAAAACTACGAACATGCACATCCTGAATTGGCTAAACAATTTAAGCAAGCTTTTGCAGACGAACTTCCTGAAAACTGGGATGCAGAATTACCAGTCTATGAAGTAGGTTCAAGTGCAGCAAGTCGTGTCACTAGTAAAGAAACCATTCAAGCTATTTCTAAGGCTGTACCAAGCTTCTGGGGTGGTTCTGCCGACTTATCTGCATCGAACAATACAATGGTAGCTGCTGAACAGGATTTTGAACCTGGCAATTATGCAGGTCGCAATATTTGGTTTGGCGTTCGTGAATTTGCCATGGCTGCAGCAATGAACGGTATTCAGCTTCACGGCGGAAGTCGGATTTACGGCGGAACTTTCTTCGTCTTTACAGACTACCTACGTCCAGCTGTTCGCTTGGCAGCTATTCAAAATACACCCGTAACCTATGTACTAACGCATGATTCGGTTGCAGTTGGTGAAGATGGTCCAACGCATGAACCAATTGAACAATTGGCAAGTATTCGCTGCATGCCGGGTGTACAAGTGATTCGTCCAGCTGACGGTAATGAAACCGTAGCGGCTTGGAAGATTGCAATGACAACTAAAGATGCTCCGACAGTCTTAGTATTAAGCCGTCAAAACCTGCCAGTAATTGAAGGCACCAAAGAAAAAGCGAGTGAGCTAGTTCAAAAAGGTGCTTACGTAATTTCACCTCAAAAAGGCGAACAACCGGAAGGAATTTTGATTGCTACAGGCTCAGAAGTTAATTTGGCAGTTCAAGCTCAAAAAGAATTAGCTGCTCAAGGCAAAGATGTATCTGTTGTATCAATGCCAAGCTTTGATTTATTTGAAAAACAATCAGCTGATTATAAAGAATCAGTTTTACCAAAAGCTGTAACAAAACGTGTAGCAATTGAAGCTGCTTCTCCATTTGGTTGGGAAAGATATATCGGAACCGAAGGAACAACTGTTACGATCGACCACTTTGGCGCATCAGCACCAGGCGATTTAATTCTAAAAGAATTTGGTTTTACTGTTGAAAACGTTGTAGCCAAATATACAAGTTTATAAAAAATAGAAAAGGAGATCCCTAATTTTAGCGGATTTCCTTTTTTATATAGTAAATAATCGGTGTAACGCTTTTGACATAATTGAAACAAATGAGACTATTTCATCGTATATCATAAAAATATTGAATAAATAGTAATTAAAGCCAAATTTGTAAAAAAATACAAATATATAAATACCTATAAGTAATTTTAATAATACATTTTAGATTATATTAAATAAAACAAACATTTCATAGGAGTTACGAGGGCTTTAAATTATAAATTTTTAAGTCTAAATAATTGTGATTCTTGATTAAACTCAGTAAAATTTGCTTATGAGTTTGATTGAGGAGGAACAAAAATGGAAGAAAGATTGACTAGAAGCAGTAGGCATGCAGTGAATAAAACTGTTCATTTCAGTAATAAAAAATTGGCAGCACTTATGGGCGCATCTTTTGTTTTTCTACCTATCGCTGGAAGTGTTCTACCAACGAATGCTCAAGCGGAAGTAGCAAATAGCGGGGCAGAAGCGCAACAAGCATTTATTGATTCAATTGGTTATTCTGCTGCCTCCGTGGCAAATGAAAATGATTTGTATGCTTCTGTAATGATTGCACAAGCATTGCTTGAAAGTAGTTATGGAACATCTGGTCTGGCTGCCGCTCCCAACTATAATTTATTTGGTGTTAAAGGAAGCTATGCGGGGCAAACTGTCTATATGCCCACATCAGAATATTTAAATGGGGAATGGGTGACATTGAACGAACCATTTAGAAGTTATTCTTCTTACGCAGAATCATTTCAGGATCACGCCAACGTGATTCGGACCACATTAAATTCCAGCGGTGATTACCATTATTCCGGTGTTTGGAAAAGCAATACCACTAGTTATACCGAAGCGACTGCTGCTTTAGCAGGGCGTTACGCTACAGATCCGAATTACGCAGAAAAATTAAATTCTTTAATTGCAACTTATAATTTAACGGCTTACGATTGGGGAACCAGCGGAATCGGGGAACCAGCAGCTGTTGAAGCTTCAGACCAAACGATTGGTCAAAGTACAGCATCAGCTACTGGCCAAACATACAAAGTCGTTTCCGGAGATAGCTTATGGTCTATTGCTGAAAGTAATGGACTTTCAGTAGATCAACTGATGGCATTGAATGGTTTATCCGCTGAATTGATTACTGTAGGACAGGTTTTACAAGTAGGATAAAAGTAGTTATCTATTAAAAAAGCAGAGGCAAAACTTACATATAGTTTTGCCTCTGCCTTTTTTTAACGTTTGCCTGATCGTAATTCAGCTAAACGTCGTTCTCTGTTTTTTGTTAAATCCTTAATACGCGGCCGTGGTAAAATAGCTTCGTCTGCAACATTGGTTTCCTTAGTGTAAGTAGCTGGATCCTTTTCATCAAATTGTTGCAGGTATTCAATGACTTCCCGTACAATTTGAGTCGGAGTTGAGGCTCCGGCAGTGACAGCTATTTGGTTGACGCCTTTGAGCCACTCAGGGTTTATTTGTGAGACATCCGCCACGCGATAGGCCAGAACGTGCGCCTGCTCAATTGAAACCTGTGCTAAACGATTGCTGTTATTACTTTTAGGGTCACCGACTACAATGGTTAAGTCACAACCTTGTGCTTGCTCAACAACAGCTTCCTGACGGATCTGAGTCGCTTTGCAGATATCCTTATGTATAACAACATGGGGATATTTTTTTTGAATAAGCGCCATCAAATCACTGACATCCCATTGACTCATGGTTGTTTGATTCGTTACAAAGATCTTTTCAGCGGACAATGTAAGCTGTTCGACATCTTCAGCAGTGGCAACTAAAGACACATGTTCAGGTGCCACACCGACAGCTCCTTCTGGCTCCGGATGATTTTTTTTGCCGATATAAATCACTTTGTAACCTTCGTTGACTTTCTCTTTAATTAATTCATGTGTAATCGTAACATCCGGGCAGGTAGCATCAATTACCGTTAAACCCTTTTCGATTGCTAAAGCCTTTACTTTGGGAGAAGTTCCATGTGCAGTGAAAATAACAGTTCCTTGATTTATCTGAGCCAAAATTTCTTCTCGATTTGCACCATCCAAGGTATGAATACCAATACTCTCAAAGGCATCCGTTACATGCTTATTATGAACGATCATTCCTAAAATATAGATCGGTCTGGGTAATGTTTCGTCGAGAGAAGCATTTCTGGCAATAACCATTGCATCCACGACACCATAGCAATAACCTCGGGGGCTAATATTTACAATCCTCATCTATAAATAACTCCTGTGAATTCAATTTAGTAACGTCTTAACTATACACCACTTTTATTAAATTTGTTTAAAAAGTCCGTATCAATTACTTTACAATAGCAAAAAGGTAGCCGTACAATTAAATATAAGCTATTATTAAGAAAAAGAACAGACGGAGGGCACGATCATGACACAAATTTTTAATTCAGTAACAGAACTAATTGGAAGAACACCTATAGTGAAGCTGGCAAACTTGGCCCCTGACAATGCTGCTGATGTGTATGTTAAACTTGAATTTTTTAATCCCGGCGGCAGTGTAAAAGATCGGATTGCTCTAAGTATGGTTGAAGCAGCGGAAAAAGCGGGTAAACTAAAAACAGGTGATACCATTGTTGAACCGACAAGCGGAAACACCGGTATTGGGCTGGCGATGGTCGGTGCAGCGAAGGGGTACCGTGTTGTGATTATCATGCCTGATACAATGAGTATTGAGCGTAGAAAATTAATGCAGGCGTATGGTGCAGAGCTATTATTAACACCCGGTGCCGAAGGAATGAAAGGGGCCATTGCTAAAGCGACTGAATTAGCTGAACAAGATGGCTACTTTATGCCCATGCAATTTGAAAATCCGGCAAACGCGCAAATTCACGAGAAAACGACAGCAAAGGAAATTCAAGATGTCTTTGCGGCATCTGGCTTAGATGCATTCGTGGCCGGAGTCGGAACTGGCGGAACCATTACCGGTGTTGGTAAAGAATTAAAACGTGTCTATCCGAATATTTCTATTGTAGCAGTTGAGCCGACAGAATCTCCTGTTTTAGAAGGAGGAAACCCTGGTCCGCATAAAATTCAAGGAATTGGTGCTGGTTTCATACCAAAAGTACTGGATACGACAATCTATGAAAAAGTGATCGCCGTTCCTAGCGAAGATGCCATTGAAACGGCACGTAAATTAGGCACGCAAGAAGGTATTTTAGCTGGTATTTCTGCGGGAGCAGCAGTATCTGCTGCACTTAAAGTTGCAGCAGATTTAGGCCCCGGTAAAAAAGTGTTGGCGATTGTTCCTGATAATGGGGAAAGATATCTTTCTACTGTTCTTTACGACTTTCCGGAAGTTTAAGCAAGTTATGAGGAGAAGAACAGCTGTTTTTCTCCTTCTAATAAATAATTATTCCAAAAAAGAAGTCAAAAAGAAAAAATAATCAAAAGGAATGCGTATATTTTGTGCTTTATTATGCAAATGTTGTTGTCAAGTCAGCCCAGACATAGTATTATTTAAGAGAAAGAATGGGAGGGAGAACCAAATGGATAATATATTGGTAAAGAATGCACTTGAAAAACTAAAAGAAGCCAATATTCGTATTACTCCTCAAAGATACGCTATTTTAGAATATCTTATTGAGAATCACAGCCATCCGACCGCTGATGAAATTTATCGTTCTTTGGAAGATCGTTTCCCTAATATGAGTGTAGCGACTGTTTATAATAATTTACGCTTATTTACAGAAATTGGATTTGTTCAAGAGATGAGTTATGGTGATGCTTCGAGCCGTTTTGACTTTAGTTCAAAAAAACATTACCATGCGATTTGTCAAAACTGCGGCAAAATTGTTGATTTTCACTATCCAGGACTTGAAGATGTTGAAATGGCTGCCAGTAAATTGACCGGCTTTGAAATTAACGAACATCGATTAGAGCTGTACGGATTGTGTCCAGAATGTCAAAATTTAGAAAAAAGCGAGTTGGAGTAATGAAATCGATACATACCGATAATGCACCTAAAGCGATCGGTCCTTATGTTCAAGGCAATATTGTGAACGGTTTATTATTTGCCTCTGGCCAAGTACCACTGGATCCGTCAACCGGTGAAGTGGTAGGAACCACGATTACAGAACAGACCAAGCGTGTGTTAGAAAACATAGCTGCTATTTTAAAAGAAGCAGGAACTGATTTCAATCATGTTGTAAAAACCACTTGTTTTTTGAAAAACATGAATGACTTTCAAGAATTTAATCAAGTCTACGGAGAAGCTTTTACGGAGCAGTTACCCGCACGTTCAGCAGTAGAGGTGGCTCGTTTACCGAAAGACGTTCTTGTAGAAATCGAGATTATTGCTGAAGTTATTCAGTAATCCAGATAATTTCACAAGCTAAGAGATGATGAATCTCTTAGCTTTTTTTCTTTTTTAGCAGTATTTATGACTAATTTTAATCTGATTAATATAAAAATTTCGTTAAAATTCAAAGAGTTTGTGAAAAAATAGGCTTAGGATTCACAAGCAAAGAACTCGAACCTACGCTATTATTTTGTTATATTTGCCATAGACCAGTAGCGTTAGGAAACTATTGGTGAATAATTTTTCAAGAATGAGGGGAGTCACAATATGAAAGTTATAGTCGTAGGATGTACACACGCTGGAACTTCAGCTGTCAAAAGTATTTTAACGAATCACCCGGAGGCAGAGGTTACTGTTTTTGAAAGAAATGACAATGTTTCGTTTCTTTCTTGCGGAATCGCTCTATACGTAGGCGGTGTTGTGAAAGATGCAGCCGGCTTGTTTTACTCTAATCCCGAGGAACTTGCTTCTTTAGGTGCAACTGTTAAAATGGAACATGAGGTTGAGTCAATTGACGTTGAAAATAAAACTGTTACAGCCAAAGATCTGAAATCCGGATCAGAAGAAACAGTTTCTTATGATAAATTAGTAATGACAACAGGTTCATGGCCGATTATTCCGCCAATTCCGGGAATTGAAGCAAAAAATATTCTTTTATGTAAAAACTACAATCAAGCCAATGTTATTATTGAACGTGCCAAAGAAGCTAAAAGAGTGGTCGTTGTAGGCGGCGGTTATATTGGTATTGAACTAGTGGAAGCCTTTGTAGAATCAGGCAAAGAAGTAACCTTAATTGACGGACTGGATCGCATTTTGAATAAATATTTGGATAAACCTTTTACCGATATTTTAGAAAAAGAATTAGTGGATCGTGGCGTCACTTTAGCACTCGGTGAAAACGTCAAAGAATTTCAGGCTGACGCTGACGGACAAGTGAATAAAGTGATTACTCCAAGTCAAGAATTTGAAGCAGATTTAGTTATTATGTGTGTTGGTTTCAGTCCAAGCACTTCATTACTTAAGGATAAAGTAGAAATGCTACCAAATGGTGCGATTATTGTTGACGAATACATGAAAACCAGCAACCCGGATATTTTGGCTGCAGGTGATAGTGCAGTAGTTCACTACAATCCGAGCAGTACAACAAATTATATTCCTTTGGCAACCAACGCTGTTCGTCAAGGACTGCTGGTAGGATATAATATCGCTGAAAACACGTTAGCTTATCGTGGCACGCAAGGAACATCCGGCTTATATTTATTTGGTTGGAAAATCGGCTCTACCGGGGTAACTTTGGAGAGTGCAAAGATGAACGGATTGGATGTTGAAGCAACTGTATTTGAAGATAATTATCGTCCAGAGTTCATGCCTACAACTGAAAAGGTATATATGGAATTAGTTTATGAAAAAGGAACGAACCGAATTGTTGGCGGACAATTGATGTCTAAATACGATATTACGCAATCGGCTAACACGTTGTCATTAGCTGTACAGAATAAAATGACTGTAGAAGATCTAGCTATATCTGACTTTTTCTTCCAGCCTCATTTCGACCGTCCATGGAACTATTTGAATTTATTAGCACAAGCAGCATTAAAAGATATAACAAATAAATAAAATATTTCAAAACAAGATTGTTTCCAACAAGAGGCAATCTTGTTTTAATTACATAAGTGGATTGGTTGCCTTTTTGAGCAAATTTTGAGAAGCTATAAGTGAGTGAGGTGAATTTATGTGGGAAGAAATAACAAAGAATTAGTATTGCGTTCCTTTTATGCTTTGGCAGGGGTCGCTATTTTAGCGTTTGGCGCGGCTTTGCTGCGGGTTGGACAGGTTGGTTTAGATCCTTACACAGCAGCGAATATAGGCATTGGCGAGACACTTGGATTGTCCTTGGGCGTGTATCAGTTAATAGTGAACATTGTCATACTGATTCTAGTTTTCATTTTTGAAAAGAAATATATCGGCATTGGTACAATTATTAACATGGTTCTTACCGGCTTTTTTATTGATTTTTATACAGGATTATTCGATGCTTTCTTTACGACGAAAATGACTATCATTTTGCAGGTCGTCTTTTTGATTGTAGGAATCATTATATTTACGTTCGGTGCTTCCTTTTATATGTCGGCAAAATTAGGGAACGCTCCGTATGATGCCATTGCTCCGATAATCGTTGATTATACGAAGAGTCAGTATAGGATCATCCGGATTGCTCAGGATATCTTTTTTGTGGTTCTAGCTTTTGTTTTTGGCGGCCCTGTTGGTGTTGGTACAGTAATTAACGCCTTCTTTACAGGACCGTTGATTGATTTCTGGAATAACAACGTGAGTGAGCCTTTGATTGATAAAGGGGTTCAAAAGATTAAAAAAGCTGCATAGTTCTTGAATCTGTAACTAATAAGTATACGAAAAACCTTTAGATTAAACGTGTAATTTAAGTTTAATCTAAAGGTTTTTATTTTGCTCGCTAACGATAGTTAATCAAGGAATCGGATATAAATTGAATAATACATTAAATATATTTTTGTTGATAATAATTTGATATTAAAAAGTATATACAAGCCGGGATAATCCGTTATATCAGGTTTTAAGACGTTTTTAAGTCACTATATATTAAAAAAATAAATAATATTGAATAAAAAAGTGCATTTTTTCAAAACATATTATTTCCAAAAATATTATAAAGGTTATAAAATCCAATGGTAGAAGTTAATTTTTTTGTTCCTAATTATTTTAGCGAAAGGGGAGAAAATTGAATTTTATGGCGAGGCTTCTATTTGTTTGTTTTGTGTTGCACGGTTAAGTAAAGAGGAGGATAATCATGAAAAATGGTAAACCAAAAAAGATGAATAAATCAAAAAAGCAAAATAAATATCGGGCAGTTTCAATCGCGATGACTAGTAGTTTACTGATTGCACCTTTGGCAGTTCCGTTAACATTTTATTTACCAGGCGGTATTACTGCATCAGCAGCTGTTTTAGATGCAGAGATTTTATCAAACATTAATAGTTCAAATGATAGCGGAACCACCACAGCAAATCGCTGGACGGCTGATGGCTCAGCTCAAAATGTCAATTTTTCTATTTCTGGCAGTGAACTTGTCGGCGCTTCTGCTGTTGCAAGTGGAACAAAACAAGCAGTTTTAGCTATTCCAAATGAATTGCGGGGAAATGTCGCAACCAATGGAACAGCCACTATTAATACAAACGTTACTCTTACCCTTAGCGACTTAACATTTTTAACAGGAACTCTGGATGCCGTTAATGATTTAACGAATTTATTGACAGATATTCTTGACGGAACTTTGGGCAGCTTAACCGGCGTTACGTTAAATTTAACGAATGTAAATCAAAAAATTGATGCTATTAATAATCTTGAAAACTTAGGCAGTGCAACTTTTAATACAAATGCTGTATTAGCTGCAGACGGGTCATATATTTCTGCAAACTTAGACGACGGATTAGGTTTAGTACTAGCACAAAATGTTTCTGGATTACTCCAAGATTTAAAAGCAGCTGTAGACGAATTACAAGCTACAGGCAGCGGAATTGCCAGCAATGTTGTGGCAACGGCGATTAATGCTGCGTTACTTCCTGTAAAAGGAACAGTCGATACGGCAATCAATGTAGCTCTTCCATTAGTAAATGTTGGCGGCAGCGGAGTCAATCAGTTAGCTGATGCTTCTGTTCTCGGCTCGACAACGGTATCTATTCCGACAACGATTACTAGCCCTACCAATTTAAGTCAAAATTTAGATGCTCGTTTCGTTGGAACAGTGGTCAAAGCAGATGCAATTGACGTTTCTTTAATCAGTACAGCAAATGGTGTCTCAAACGTTTATTATGCTCCAGGAACGGCTTCAACTGTCGCACAGCCTGTCGTAACTAGCACAACGGGTAATTCGAGTTCAGGGTATACCGTTGTCGGAACAGCAACTGCTGGAAATACAGTAGAAATTCGTAATGCGGCTGGTACTACAATCGGTACTGCAGTAGCCAATAGTAGCGGCGACTTTACAATTACTATTCCGCAGGGCCAAGCAAGTGCAAATGAATCCTTAAATGCGGTGGCAATTGATGGCGAAAATGAAAGTGCACCTACATCGTTCACTACACCAGCAGACTCAACAACGACTGTAACTGCGCCGACTGTTGATAGTGTTACAGGAGATTCTACAGCTGGTTATACAGTGACTGGTAAGGCAACTGCTGGAAATACGGTAGAAATTCGTAATGCGGCCGGAACTACAATTGGCACAGCCGTAGCTAACGGCAGCGGCGACTTTACAGTCACTATTCCACAAGGCCAAGCAAGTGCAAATGAATCTTTAAGTGCGGTGGCAATTGATGGTGAAGATGAAAGTACACCTACACCTTTCACCACACCAGCAGATTCTGTCACAGTAACTGCTCCAACCGTTGATAATGTCACTGGTAACTCAGCAGCTGGTTATACGGTAACCGGAACAGCACCGGCAGGCAGCACAGTTGAAGTGAAAAATGCAGGTGGAACAACAATTGGTACAACGACAGCAGATGAAAATGGCGACTTCACAGTGACAATCCCCGCTGGTTCAGCAACACCAAATGAACAATTAACAGCAACAGCAAAGGATGAAAACGGCAACACAAGTCCAGGCACAAACTTTACGACGCCAGCTGATCCAGTAACAGTAACTGCGCCAACAGTGGACAATGTAACAGGAAACTCAACAAGCGGTTACACAGTAACTGGTAAAGCAACCGCAGGCAATACTGTTGAAATCAAAAATACAGGCGGTACAGTGCTTGGTTCAGCGACAGTAGATGGAAATGGTGACTTCACTATTAATTTACCTGTGGGTGCTGCAAATCCTAGCCAACAATTGACTGCAGTAGCTAAAGATGCGAATAATAACACAAGCTCTGGTACTAATTTCACCACACCAGCTGATCCAGTAACGATTACTGCTCCAACCGTTGATCAAGTAACAGGGAATTCGACCGACGGCTATACAGTAACGGGAGAAGCACCGGCTGGAACAACCGTTGAAGTAAAAAATACAGGTGGCACAACAATCGGAACAGCAACAGCGGATGAAAATGGCGACTACACTGTTACGATTCCAGCAGGTGCTGCGAATCCTAATGAACAATTAACAGTGACAGCAAAGGATGAAAACGGCAACACAAGTCCAGGCACAAACTTTACGACGCCAGCTGATCCAGTAATAGTGACTGCGCCAACAGTGGACAATGTAACAGGAAACTCAACAAGCGGTTACACAGTAACTGGTAAAGCAACCGCAGGCAATACTGTTGAAATCAAAAATACAGGCGGTACAGTGCTAGGTACAGCAATAGCAAATCAAAATGGTGATTTCACTGTTATACTGCCGGCTGGTTCTGCTAATCCAAATCAACAATTGTTTGCTGTAGCTAAAGATGCTGACGACAATCAAAGTTCAGCTACTTCTTTCACCACACCGGCTGATCCAGTGACAGTTACTGCTCCAACCGTTGACGAAGTAACAGGAAACTCAACAAGTGGCTACACAGTGACTGGTACAGCTCCGGCAGATAGCACAGTCGAAGTGAAAAATACAGGCGGCACAACAATCGGGACAGCAACGGCGGATGAAAACGGAGCGTATACCGTTACAATTCCAGCGGGGGCTGCGACACCAAATGAACAATTAACAGCAACAGCTAAAGACGCAGATGGTAATACAAGTCCAGGCACAAACTTTACAACGCCGGCAGATCCAACAACAATAGCTGCACCAACAGTTGACAGTGTAACAGGAAACTCAACAAGCGGCTATACAGTAACTGGTAAAGCAACGGCAGGCAATACTGTGGAAATTAGAAACACAGGTGGTACAGTGCTTGGTTCAACGACAGCCGATGGAAATGGTGATTATACGATTACTTTATTACCTGGTTCAGCCAATCCGAACCAACAACTTTCAACGGTTATATAGTGACCGGAACAGCTCAGGCAGGTACTACTGTAGATGTGAAGAATAGCGGTGGCACGTTCGTTGGCACAACGACAGCCGATGGAAATGGAAACTACACCGTAACTATTCCGGCCGGCTCAGCAACGCCAAATGAACAATTAACAGTGACAGCGAGAGATGAAGATGGTAATACGAGTCCGGGAACGAATTTCACCACACCGGCTGATCCAGTAACAGTAACTGCGCCAACCGTTGACGAAGTGACAGGAAATTCAACAGACGGGTATACGGTAACCGGAACAGCTCCTGGCGGAAGCACTGTAGAAGTGACTAATAACGGAGGAACAGTTGTCGGTACAACGACGGCCGATGAAAATGGGGATTATACTGTGACGATTCCAGCTGGCTCTGCAAATCCAAACGAACAATTAACAGTAACAGCGAAAGATGAAGATGGCAATACAAGCCCAGGAACAAATTTCACTACACCATCTGATTCCGTAGCAGTGACTGCACCAACAGTTGATAGTGTCACAGGCAATTCAACAGCTGGCTATACAGTAACAGGAACGGCACCTGCTGGCAGCACAGTTGAAGTGAAAAATACTGGTGGTACAATAATTGGTACAGCAACTGCCGATGGCAATGGAGATTATACTATTACAATTCCGGCCGGTTCAGCAACACCAAATGAACAATTAACAGCAACAGCCAAAGATGCAGATGGTAATACAAGTCCAGGCACAAACTTTACAACACCGGCAGATTCAGTAACAATAGCTGCACCAACAGTTGATGATGTCACTGGAACTTCTGCAAATGGTTATACAGTCGTAGGTACAGCAACGGCTGGCAATACTGTTGAAATTAGAAATACTGGAGGAACAACAATCGGTACAGCTGTAGCAGACGAAAATGGCGATTACACGATCACTTTACCTGCTGGTTCAGCAACACCAAGAGAACAATTATCTGCTATCGCTAAAGATGATGCAGGTAATACAAGTTCCGAAACGTTGTTTATGACTCCAGCCGATTCAGTAACCTCTGAAGTTGCTGCACCAACAGTCGATGATGTCACTGGTACTTCTATGGACGGCTACACAGTTACTGGTAAAGCAACAGCAGGACATACTGTAGAGATCCGCAATGCGAACGGCTCGATTCTAGGTACAGCGGTCGTTAGCTCAGAAGGAAACTATAGTGTAATGATTCCAGAAGGATTAGCGACTGCCAATGAACAATTACAAGCTGTTGCGAAGAATTCTGCAGGAAATATGAGTTCTGCCACACCATTTGTTACACCAGCTGACCCAGACGTTGTTGTGGCAACGCCAATCATTGACCGAGTAGAAGGAACTTCATTAACAGGCTATACAGTTTATGGAAAAGCAACGCCGAATAACAGAGTAGAAATTTATAATTCTGATCAACAACTTTTAAGTCAGGCTACAGCATCTGCTATTCAGCCAGTTGGAAATGAAGTACAGCTTTATCGTTCATTCACTCCATTCGCGACATTTGCCCCACTTGCAGCGGAGGATGGGACTTTCGTAATTACGATCCCAGTAGGATTAGCAAGCGCTAATGAGCAATTACAGGCAATTGCGAAAGACGATGCAAATAATCAAAGTTCAGTTGCTTTGTTCAGTACACCAGCCGATCCAGATTCAGGAAATGGTAATGGCAACAACAATAATGGCAACGGAAGCGGTACTGGTACGAACAACGGTGGAAATACTAACAATAACGGCAGTGGCAATGGCATGAACAATACTGGCACTGGTACAGGAAACAATGGGAACGGTACAACCAGCGGAGGAACAGGTACTTACCGCACACTCGGCGGTTCTCAAAAAAATCTTCCAAATAATGGTGAAACACCAAATAACTGGGGGATTTTAGGTGCTATAGTGATCGGTGCTTTAGGATTCTTCTCATTCAAACGTAGAAACAAAGAGTAAAGCTAACTTGCATCACAACCTTCCATATGTTGAAACCTACAAGGGATATACCAATCTCTTGTAGGTTTTTTATTAGAATAAATCTTTCCTTATCTTACTATTTATCGTAAAATAAAAGAATACATAGAGAAGGAGGAAACGTGCATGCCAATTCGAGTTCCCAAGGAATTACCTGCGATCAAAGTGTTAGAAAAAGAGAAAATATTCGTTATGGATGAAGATCGGGCCATGCATCAGGATATTCGTCCTTTAAACATTTTAATCTTAAATTTAATGCCTAAAAAAGCTGAAACCGAAGTGCAATTATTAAGATTGTTGAGTAATACACCGCTTCAAATTAATATTGAGTTTTTACATATGAGTAGTCATGAGACCAAAAATACCTCCAGCGAACATTTAGAACGTTTCTATCATAAATTTTCCGAAATCAATGATTGTTTTTATGATGGGATGATTGTCACAGGAGCACCTGTTGAGCAATTACGCTTTGAAGAGGTTGATTACTGGCAGGAGCTGAAAGAAATTTTTCTTTGGAGCAACACGCATGTATTTTCTACTTTTTACATTTGCTGGGGAGCTCAAGCTGGCTTATATTATCATCATGGTATTCATAAATATCCTTTGAACCAGAAGCTATCTGGCGTTTATGAGCATGAAGTGCTAGATTCAACTTGGAGTATTTTGAAAGGCTTTGATGATTTATTTTTCGCTCCTCATTCAAGATACACGGAAGTGACGGAAGCAGATATCAGAGAAATTGATGGGCTGGAAATTTTGGCTTCTTCGGAACAAGCTGGCGTGTTTCTAGTAGGAAATAAAAATAATCGGGCCTTTTATGCAATGGGGCATTTAGAATATGACCGAAAAACGTTACAGCAAGAATTTATGCGCGATCAGGAAAAAGGTATCACCCCTAAAATTCCTGAAAATTATTTTCCCGCGAATGACTGCGATCAGAAACCACAGCTGCGTTGGCATATGGCTGCATCTTTGTTATTTTCTAATTGGTTAAATTACGCTGTATATCAAAACACACCTTATCATTTAACCGATTTATTGGAAGAGGGAAGAGAATAGAATGCTAACTTAGTTTACTATAATCTTATTATGTTCACTATCTATTGAAGACTACCGAACCTAGTTACTATAATATTGTTATGTAAACTAGGTTCGGTTATTAACCAAAAATGAGTAGTTGACTTCACTTTTCTTGTGATATATAATGTATATGAGAAGTTAACTACTCATCTTTAAGGAGTTTCATATGTTAATCATAAATAGAGTAAAAGAATTTCGCAAACAAAATAAGCTTACTCAAGAAGAGTTGGCAAGAAGAGTAGGGGTATCCCGAAAAACCATTGTTTCTTTAGAAAAGGGGAATTATATACCTTCACTGTTGTTGGCATTTCAAATTGCTAATGTATTACAGGTCGACATTAAAGAAATTTTTGAGCTGCAAGAGAACTATGAATAATTTCAGGAGTGTGTAATATGAGAAAAGTAATCTTTGAGCAAATTGGAAATACAGTCATCGCTGTCATTTTAATTATTTGCACGTGTCAAACTATTGCAACATCAACATTCAGTACAACTTATGGAGAATTTAATACAGAAATTCATTTCAATGCTACCTGGCTACTTTTCATTATCAGCATTGTTCTTTTTTCATTGGCAAGATTAGCTTATGCAAAGAAAATCGGAGCTAAAGACGGTTATAATACTAAAGAGGGCGAATTAAGCGCGCAAGACGAACGAGAAAAATTAATTGGATTAAAAGCAGCCAAAGTAACGTATCGAGCTTTAGTTTATTATATAGCAGTTGTTTTTACAATGGCTCTTTTTATCAGTATTTTCATTACTTCAGCAATTGTTTTACGAATGTTCTGTATAGTGATCATCGGTAGTTGTTTGATTGCTGCGTTTTTAATCTATATGGTTTCTTGGATTGTTTATGATCATAGACTATAGGACATTAGATACGACACTCAGGAACTATTAAAGCTGAGTGTTTTTTTGTACAGACAAAAGGTACATAGGACTGAATTCGAATGGTCTGCCAATTTAATTATTCATAACAAACTACTTTGTATAATGTATATTATGTAAACTAGAATAAAAGTCTATTTTTATCTAATGAAATTCGGTCTCTCTTTCTCCATAATCCTAGACAAATACGACTATTTAGAAAAATAAACACTCGCATGAATCTACTATTTTAAAGAGATTCATGCGAGTGTTTTGTAAAGCTATAAAATCGGCGATAATAATCTCGAGAAATTTTGCTTAAATCTTAACCAATGAGATTGTTTTTTTATTATTTCATCCGTTAACAAAATACTTTGTTCCATATCTTTTTCAAATATTTTTGTTAACTGCCACGCAATTTTGGTATCATAAATAAATGTACTTACTTCAAAATTAAGTGCGTAGCTCCTAATGTCCTGATTGGTAGTTCCGACCATACAGATTTCATCATCTATAATCATTGTTTTAGCATGCAGAAAGCCATTTTGATACATGTACACATTAATTCCTCGAAGATGCAGGTAATTTGCGTAATACTGAGTGGCTCGGTAAATGAACGGATGATCCGGCATACATGGAATCATAATTCTAACATCGATTCCGGAGCGTGTCGCAATTAATAACGCATTAATCATACTGTCATCGGGAATTAAATACGGTGTTTGAATCCAAACCGACTTTTCCGCTGCCAAAATCATTTTGATAAAGCCGCTTTTTAAAATTTCTTCTTCAGAATCCGGTCCATCAGAAACAATTTGTAAAGACAGCTCGCTTAATTCTTCATCTTCGGCAAATTGGAAATACTCTTCTAAATAAGCCATTTTTTGTTCTTCATGTCCGACTGAAGCATTCCAGTCCATAATAAAGATTTCCTGCAATGAAAAAACAGACGCTCCAACTAAACGAATATGAGTATCGCGCCAATAACCGAATTTTTTACTTTCTCCTAGGTACTGATCGCCGACATTGAAGCCCCCTGTCCAGCCGATTTTGCCGTCAATCACGACAATTTTTCGATGTAAATGGTAATTCAATCTTGTTTTACGAATCGTATCTTTAGAGGTAATAAAAGGCGCTACCTCCCCTCCTAAGTCAACGAACCGCTTGAAAAACTTCTTATCGGCACCAGGAGAACCCCAGGGATCATAAATTAAATGAACTGCGACCCCTTCTTTCAGTTTATCGCATAAAAGCGTTAAAAAACGATTGCCGATCCGATCATTGAAAAAGGAATAGTATTCGACGTGAACTGTTTCTTTGGCTTGACGAATATCTTCGAAGAGAGCTTCAAATTTTTCTTTGCCATCGGTATAAATGGCTAAATTGTTTCGTTTGGACAATGGTGAAGCATCCATATTGCGAAAGTATTTGTTCAATACACGAGCATCTGTCAGCAAATTGATATCCAAAGAATCGCTTGCTTTTAGATTATCCTGATCCACTTTCTGCTTAATTTCGCTAATCATTTTTTTATCATAATCGGTTAACTTAAAAACCTTTTGACCATCGATCCCTCGACCACAGAATAAATAAATAATAAAGCCAATGCCAGGTAAAAATAATAAGGTCATAATCCAAGCCAAAACACTTGAAATGCTTCGGGGTTTTCTAAAAACAGTGATTAACGCTGCAGTGGTATTCAATAACAGCAATCCCACCATTGTGAGAATAAAATATTTCATCTAGGTTCATTTCTCCCTTTAACTACATAGTGTCTTGATTATAGCAAAAACTGGTTGTTCCTCCAACAAATAACACTTTTTGTTTTCTGTTATAAACGTTTAAGTTCTCATTATGGCTAATCTGTACTATAATATTATGAATGATGCTAATGGATGAAAAGAGGATTTTGCTATGGACATAAAAATGCTGCTGACTATTTTTTTGATTAATTTTTCTTATATTACACTGAATACGATTCGTTTTATGCTAACGATGAAAGGCTACCGTCTGATCGCCCCCCTTGTTAGCATGGCCGAAATTACGATTTACGTTTTAGGCTTAAGCATGGTGCTGAATCGTCTGGATAACCCGCTTAATCTAATCGTCTACGCCTTAGGCTATGCGGTTGGCATCAGTGTAGGAATAAAAATTGAAGATTATCTTGCTCTAGGCTATATTATGGTTACAGCTATTTTACCTACTTATACTGAACAAGCCAATCTTCCAGAGATTTTACGGCAAAACGGTTATGGCGTGACTGAAAGCTATGGTACAGGACGTGAAGGCGAACGTCTGATTTTAGAAATACTTTCACCACGTAAAAATGAACGTAGCCTATACCGTTTAATCAATGAAAAAGAGCCTAGAGCCTTTATTATTTCTTATGAGCCTAAATTTATCTCTGGTGGCTTTTGGACAAAAAAAGTGCGCAAACGGAATCACTAAACGTGACTTCCATTTATTAGTTTACATAATAAATTTATAGTAACCTTAATTGATAATGTAGCTAATATTGCTGTTTTCAGAAAAATAAGTATGAAAAAGCAAGCTGTACAATTGCTTTTTAAAAAACATACGCTGATTGACTGGCAATTTATTTAATTCATGTACTAATTTTTGTAACTGTGGTGTATGAATGTCTATAGAAAAATCTTTATTTATTACCGGTAAAGTTAAATTATAACTTCCCTGCTCATCCTTTTGCAGCGTCCCGGTTTCAACTAAAGCCTCTTGGAAAATATTACGCTTGGAATTGTTCCGCTTTAACGAGCGCAAGATCCGCCGCGTCTGCAGCACAAAATAGTCCACGTCAACGTCACCAATTAATTGTTCCAGCGTCTGAAAGGTGCTGGGTACTTCTCCGCCTTCTGCAAGAACGGAAAAATAATTAGCAGCCGTAACCTCTTTCTTATCATCTGGGGTAATCGAAATAAAAGATAACGTTTCATTCCCTACTTCCGTTTTAGTAAGAAAATGCAAGGAAGATTTTCCTGAATCAACACCAAAAAAGTAGCTCTCTTCTGTAAATAAGAGCGGCCAAAGCCTTTGTCCCATGAGAAAACAGCCGAACTCTAGTTTCTCTTGTTTCATTTGCTGGATTTCAAGAATAACTTCCTCTGGTACAGCAAAATCACTCGAAGAAAAGATCGGGAAATTCAATGTATAACGTCTGTTTTTGCGTTCCAAAAGTTCGTATTTAATCAGCTGATCCAGAAAAACATCAAAATGCGGTTCCTTCTCAAATGCAGCTTTTAGCTGTCGCAAAATGACATTCGGCTGCTGTGTGAGATACTCAACAACCTGATGGAATAAGGGATTTGCCGTGATTTTTTTTAATTGTTTGTTGTTTTTTGTACCGAAATAGTATGTGATTTTTGCCAAAAGCTCACCTTCATCTTTTCTCTGTGATTTTATAAATAAGAAAAACTGCATTGGAAAGCTTTTCCACGTGCAGTTTTTCGTTTTTTTAGCTGAAAGCTTCAGTTAATTGAGGGACAACTTGCTTTTTACGTGAAACGACACCTTTCAGAAAGGCCCGATTATTTGCCAGCTTCACCTTAAACGCTTCTTCTACTTTATCTGTCGAGTCGCCAATCACGAGTAATTCAGAGTCACTGTTTAAAATATTAGTAATGATCAGAATGAACATGTCATAGCCGTTTGCTGCATTCGCAGCAGTCATTGCGGCTTCTAATTCAGCCTGACGATCCAATACCTCGTTTAAATCAACAGTATTGATTTGAGCAATCCGGACATTTTTAGCACCCATCGGGAAGCTTTTTGCATCAAGATCTAATAAGATTTCTGCTGTTTTGTCGCTTAAATTCGTTCCAGCCTTCAGCATATCCAAGCCGTATTCTTCTAAGCTGATTTCTGCAATTCCAGCGAGTTCGTTTGCTGCATCAATGTCTTCCTGTGTACAGGTTGGTGATTTGAACAATAATGTATCTGAAATAATCGCAGAGACAAGCATGCCGGCGATTTGTTTTGGAATAGTTACGTTGTTTTCTTTGAACATTTTTAAGACAATCGTACTTGTGCAACCAACAGGCTCTGCTCGATAATACAGCGGATCAGCGGTTTGGAAATTCGCAATTCTGTGATGATCCACAACAGACAAAATCGTCAAAGCTTCAATATCGGAGATACTCTGCTGAAATTCATTGTGATCTACCAGCATCACTAAATTTGTTTCAGGAGCAGCGCTTTCTACTACTCTTGGGGCTTCTACGTTAAAATAATCCAAAGCGTATTGTGTTTCTTCGCTCGGAGCACCAAGTGCTACGGCTTCCGTATCTTTTCCAAGTTCTTTTTGTAAATACGCAAAGCCAATCGCTGCACCAATTGCGTCAGTGTCAGGATTTTGATGGCCAAATACTAAAATTTTTGACATATGAACTGTTCACTCTCCTTTTGTTCTTCCCTATTAATAATAACAAAAAATAGAAAAGAAACAACAATATTTGCTGCTCTTTTCTATTTTTATCAGTTAACGAGTTGCATAGCCTTTGTAATCATCGACATGCAATAGTTTTCGTGCATTCAGGACACGATCATCTGTCGGAGGATTAATCCCTTCCAAAGGATAATCTAAACCTAGCTCGTCCCATTTGAATTTACCCATCGTATGATAAGGCAATACTTCAACTTTATCCACATTGTTCAACGTTTTGATGAACGCATCCAAACGAATTAAATACTCATCATAATCGCTTCTTTGCGGTACCAGAACATGTCTGATCCAAACAGGCTTGTTAATTTCGGAAAGGTATTTGGCCATTTCCAAAATATTATCGTTGCTTTGTGTTGTTAAAAGCTGATGTTGTTCATTATCAATATGCTTAATATCGAATAATAATAAATCGGTATATTTCATTAATTCTTGAAAGTGGCTGAAGAAAGGTTCTTCTCTTGTAAACGGCTTACCGCAAGTATCAAGTGTGGTATGAATCCCCATATCTTTGGCCTTTTTAAATAAGTCAATCAAGAATTCGGGTTGAAGTAGCGGCTCACCACCGCTAACAGTAATACCGCCTTTTTCGCCCCAATAAGAACGATATTTCAGTGCTTCTTCCAATACTTCATCAGTTGTAACTACACGTCCGCCGGAACCGATCTTCCAAGTGTCGGGATTATGACAAAATTGGCAGCGCATCCGGCAACCTTGAGTAAATACAATAAAGCGAACACCAGGTCCATCAACGGTACCAAAATTTTCAGTAGAATGGATTCTACCAGTGACAGGAGTCGTCATTTTATTATCCCCATTTCCAATGTTTAGTAGAGTTAAAAAAGGGATGACTTGACGTCACCCCTTTAGTTGTTAATTATTACAGTCTGTCATGTGAAGTTCTTGAGATAACGTCTGCTTGTTGCTCAGGAGTTAAGTCACGGAATTTCACGGCATATCCAGATACACGGATTGTTAAGTTAGGGTATTTTTCAGGATGAGCTTGAGCATCCAATAACAATTCGTTTGTAAATACGTTGACGTTTAAGTGGTAGCCACCTTTATCGAAGTAGCCGTCCATTACGTTACGTAGGTTAGCGATTCTAGTATCATCATCTTTACCTAAACCGTTAGGGTTGATTGTTTGTGTATTAGAAATACCATCTAAAGCACTTGTATATTCTAATCTAGCAGTTGAGTTAAGTGATGCTAAAAGACCATTTTTCTCACCTAAGAATTTACCGTCACGGTAGCTTGGGTTAGCACCTGGTGCTAATGGTTTACCTGCACGACGTCCATCCGGTGTATTACCAGTTGCTTTACCGTAAACAACATTAGAAGTGATTGTTAATAATGAAGTTGTTGGTTTAGCGTTACGATAAGTATGTTGACGTTTGATTTGAGTCATGAAGTAATCTAAGATCCAGTTTGCTGTAGCATCTGCTTCTTCATTATCATTACCGTAAGTTGGGAATTCGTTTTGTGGAACGTAATCAACAGCTAAGCCGTTTTCGTCACGGATTACTTTTACGTTGCCGTGTTTGATCGCCATTACTGAGTCAGCAGCATGTGAAATCCCCGCAATACCAGTCGCAAAAGTACGTTGTAGATTACTTTCCATGAAGGCTAATTGTAATGCTTCATAAGAATATTTGTCATGCATGTAATGAATCACATTTAATGTGTTTACATATAATTCAGCTAACCAGTCCATGATATCTTTATAGCGGTCGATGAATTCGTTGTAGTCTAAAGTATCGCCAGTCATTGGACGGAATTTAGGTGCAACTTGCATTTTTGTTTTTTCGTCTACGCCGCCGTTAATTGCATAAAGAACTGCTTTAGCCAAGTTAGCACGGGCACCGAAGAATTGCATGTCTTTACCCATAACGGTTGCAGATACACAGCAGGCAATCGCACAGTCATCTGAACCCCAGTTTGTTCTTAACAAGTCATCGTTTTCAAATTGGATAGATGAGCTTTGTTTAGCAATTTTAGAAGCGAATGTTCTAAAGCCTTCTGGTAAACGAGATGAATATAGGACAGTCAAGTTTGGTTCTGGTGATGGTCCCATGTTTGTTAAGGTATGCAAGATACGGAAATCATTTTTTGTTACTAATGAACGTCCGTCTAAGCCCATACCAGCGATTGACAAGGTAGCCCAGATTGGGTAGCCAGAGAATAATTGGTTGTATTCAGGTGTACGAGCGAATTTAACCATACGTAATTTCATGATTAAATGATCGATCATTTCTTGTGCTTCGAATTCTGTAATGGCACCAGCTTCTAAATCACGTTGGATGTAGATATCCAAGAATGCAGAGATACGTCCGATAGACATTGCTGCACCGTTTTGTGATTTGATGGCACCTAGGTAACCGAAGTATAACCATTGGATAGCTTCTTGTGCATTTGCAGCTGGTTTAGAAATATCAAAACCGTAAGTTGAAGCCATTTCTTTAAGATCAGCCATTGCTCTGATTTGTTCAGCAATTTCTTCTCTTAGACGAATAACGTCATCTGTCATGACTTTGTTACCAGTATTACTTAGATCTTTTTTCTTTTCAGCGATTAAGTAATCCATACCGTACAATGCAATACGACGGTAGTCACCGATGATACGGCCGCGTCCGTAAGCATCTGGCAAACCAGTAATAATTTTGTTTTTACGAGCTGCTCTCATTTCTGGAGTATAAGCATCAAAAACACCTTGGTTGTGTGTTTTTCTCCACTCTGTAAAGATTTTAGACATTTCGGGGTCTACTTCGTAACCGTTTGAAGATAGAGAGTTGTTTGCCATGTTGATACCGCCAAATGGCATGAATGCTTGTTTCAAAGGTACATCTGTTTGTAGTCCAACGATTTTTTCTTCTTCTTTGATTAGGTAACCAGGTTCATGAGACGTAATTGTTGCAGGAATGTTGTTGTCCATGTCGTAAACGCCATTTTGTTGGTGTTGTACTTCGAATAATTCCTGTAATTTTGTCCATAATTTGTCTGTGCTTGGCGCGATTGGCTCTAGGAAAGAATCATCACCTGTGTATTCTGTGTAGTTTTCTTGAATGAAATCACGTGTATCTACTGATTTTCTCCATTTGTCGCCTTTAAAGCCTTTCCATTGCTCCATTGTTGGGCCTCCTTAGTTATGCTGTCATCTACTGTAACAGCTTTATGTGATCAGTATAACACATAGTCATTTTTATGCAAGCCTTTCCTAAATAATAATTGAACGAAATTTACTATTTTTTTCTATATATACGATTAAACACCGGTATATAAGGCTTTTATCTTTGTGATGTGTTTAACTAATTTTAAAAAATCTCTTGTGATTCATTGAAGTACTGTAGCAAAAAAAGCAAAAACTGTATTAATACAGTTTTTGCTTTTTTATAATTCTATAGAACAGATGATAGAAATTAATTAAGCTTCAGGCTCTTCTTTTTTATCTAACTCTGCGGTATGCATGATATGAGCTTCCAAGAGTTCACCTTCTAATTTTTCGTCAAATAAGAAGGAACCATTGGATGTGCGGTCATTAATCGCATATTTTTCAGGATCAATTGTATACTGCTGTCCTTTTTGTGTGGTTACCAGTAGTTCAAGTGAACTACTTTCGGCCATAAACATCACGCGGTGCGGATTCTTCTTCAATTCACGCAACACCATTAACCCACGTTTGGCACGACCCAATTGGGTTAATTCCTGAGCCAGCATCCGTTTAACAGCCCCTCTTTGCGTTAAGATAACTACGGGTGTATCGCCTTCCTGATAAACTAAAAGTCCATTGACGACATAGTCCTGATCCTTTAGATTCATTGCTTTTACCCCAGCGGCTTTTGCGCCAACTACAGGAACTTCTGCTAATGGATAGCGCAAGCCAAAGCCGCGATGACTAACCAAAAAGACATCTAAATCGTTTTGTTCTTCGGTTAAATAAACATTAACAATTTCGTCTGTGTCTGATTTTAGCTTCATACAATTAGTTGGTCGACTCTTATATGTGCGCCAAGGCTCAAAGTCAGTCATTTTCGTTTGCTTAATCATACCTTCCTTGGTCATGAAAACAAAGGTTTTCTCCGGAGAAAGCTCTTTGTAGGTGTAGACAGCAATGATTGATTCGTCAATTGCCAGATTCAAAATAGTTTGTGAAATGTGTTCACCAATTTCTTTCCATTTTAAATCAGGCAGCTCATGAATCGGACGATAAATGACATTTGCCTTGTTAGTAATCAGCAAAATATGGTCCAATGTATTGACTTCACCCGTAAATAAGAGGAAGTCGCCTTCTTTCATGCCGATTTCTTCCGGCTTGGAGGCACTGTAGGAACGTAAGCTGCTGCGTTTAATGTAGCCTTCGTGTGTTACGGTCACAACTACATCTTCCTGCGCAACCAGAACTTCCGTTTCAATTTTAATTTCTTGAATTTCTTCTTCGATTTTAGTTAAGCGTTCATGACTATATTGCTTCTTGACTTCACGCAATTCTTTTTTCATCACATTTAACAATTGCTTCTCGTCATTTAGAATTAACGTTAATTCAGAAATACGTTGATTTAATTCCTCATCTTCTTTTTCTAGTTGAGTAATATCCGTATTGGTTAAACGATACAGCTGTAAAGTCACAATCGCTTCAGCCTGCTCTTCTGTAAAGGCATACTCTCTCACCAGATTTGTTTTTGCATCTTTTTTGTCTTTACTGCCGCGAATCGTTTCAATAACTTGATCTAAAATGGATAAGGCCTTAATCAATCCGGCGACGATATGCTGCCGTTTTTGCGCTTTATTCAAATCAAAGCGGCTGCGATTAGTAATGACTTCTTTTCTATGAACAATATAACTGTCTAAAATCCGTTTTAGTCCGACTTGGTGCGGTGTCATATTATCAATAGCGACCATGTTGAAGTTGTAATTAATTTGCAGCTCTGTATTTTTGAATAAATAGTTCAAAATACCTTCAGCGTTGGTGTCTTTTTTCAGCTCAATAGCAATCTGCAGTCCTGTACGGTCACTTTCGTCACGTACCTCAGCGATACCATCCACTTTTTTATTTAAACGGATTTCGTCAATTTTTTTAACGAGAGTCGCTTTGTTCACTTCATAAGGAATTTCGGTAACGATAATTTGTTGTTTGCCGCCTTTTAGCGGTTCGATTTTGGTTTTCGAACGTAAAATAACCTTGCCGCGGCCGCTTTCATAAGCTTTTTTAATCTCATTTTTCCCTTGCAAAATACCACCTGTAGGAAAATCAGGCCCTGGAATAAATTCCATCAGCTTATCCAGCGACGCATTCGGATGATCAATTAAATAAATGGTTCCGTCAATAATTTCGGCTAAATTATGTGTGGGAATTTCAGTTGCATATCCTGCTGAGATCCCGGTAGAGCCGTTTACCAGTAAATTAGGATATTTCGCTGGTAAAACGGTTGGTTCTTTTTCTGTATCATCAAAGTTCCAGACAAAATCAACCGTTTCTTTTTCGATATCTTTCAATAGCTCGCCGCTCAATTCAGATAAACGTGCTTCGGTATAACGCATGGCAGCCGGCGGATCGCCATCCATACTTCCGTTGTTTCCGTGCATTTCAATTAGGATTTCTCGTAACTTCCAATCCTGACTTAAACGTACCATGGCTTCGTAGATACTACTATCCCCATGTGGGTGGTAATTCCCCATGATATTACCGACGGATTTCGCCGATTTTCTAAAGCCTTTGTCGAAGGTATTGCCGTCTTTGTTCATTGAGAATAAAATTCTGCGCTGTACAGGTTTTAAGCCATCACGAATATCCGGCAAAGCGCGTTCTTGAATGATATATTTGGAATATCTTCCAAAACGATCGCCCATCACTTCTTCAAGGGTCAATTCTTGAATTTCCTGGTGTTTTTCCAAACTCGTCACTCCCTACTCTAAATCAAATAAGCTGATTTCTTCTGTTTGTTTACGTTCAGCTTCTTCTTCCAGCACTTCATTGGTAATAGAGGCATGCTCTTTCTCGCCATCTTTACGGTCTAAAATACTGCCGTCTTCTTCAAGAGTGAATTGAACGTGGCGTTCGATCCATTTTCTTCTCGGCTCTACTTTATCACCCATTAGCGTTGTTACACGGCGCTCAGCTTGAGCTGCATCATCGATGCGAACGCGAATTAATGTCCGTGTTTCAGGGTCCATCGTTGTTTCCCAAAGTTGGTCTGCATTCATTTCCCCTAGACCTTTATAGCGCTGCAGCATATAGCCCTTGCCGATTTTTTCTGTTGCCTGTGCCAACTCGTCATCCGTCCAAGCATATTCGATTACAGCTTTTTTACCGACCCCTTTAGACACTTTATAAAGCGGCGGCAGTGCAATATAGACTTTTCCGGCTTCGATCAAAGGCTTCATATACCGATAAAAGAATGTTAACAGCAACACTTGAATGTGAGCACCATCCGTATCCGCATCGGTCATAATAATTACTTTGTCGTAATTGCAATCCTCTACTGAAAACTCTGGACCGACACCTGCGCCAATTGTATAGATCATCGTATTAATTTCTTCGTTTTTTAAGATATCCTGCATTTTCGCTTTTTCCGTGTTCAACACTTTTCCGCGTAATGGTAAAATCGCTTGGAATTTTCTGTCGCGTCCTTGCTTGGCAGAGCCGCCGGCAGAATCTCCTTCGACCAGATATAATTCATTTTTCTTAGGATTCCGTGATTGAGCCGGAGTTAACTTACCAGATAAAAGCGATTCGCCTTTTTTCCGCTTTTTGCCATTGCGACTTTCTTCACGGGCTTTGCGAGCCGCTTCGCGCGCTTCACGGGCTTTGATCGCTTTTCTGACTAGCTGTTGACTCATTTCACTGTTTTCCTGAAGGTAAAAGCCCATTTGCTCGCCTACGACATTATCAACAGCGTTACGTGCCATTGGTGTACCTAGCTTTTCTTTTGTTTGACCTTCAAACTGTAGTAAATTTTCCGGTACACGAATCGATAAAACTGCCGCTAAGCCTTCTCGGAAATCGCTGCCTTCCAGATTTTTATCTTTTTCTTTTAATAATCCGACTTTTCGGGCATATTCATTGTAAGCTTTTGTCATGGATGTTTTCATGCCGACTTCATGAGTACCGCCGTCTTTTGTGCGGACATTGTTAACAAAGGAAAGCACATTTTCTGAATAACCGTCGTTATACTGATAAGACAGTTCGACTTCAATGCCATCCTTTTCTCCAGAGAAGTAAACTACAGGTGACAATGTATCTTTTTCTTCATTTAGGTATGCAACGAATTCCTTGATTCCTTCTTCATAATGAAAAACCTCTTCCTTCGGTTCTTCCCCTCTAAAATCAGCAAGCGTAATTTTCACGCCCTTTAACAGAAAGGCTGATTCTCTTAAACGCTCGGATAACGTTTCGTAGGAAAAATGAATCGTAGAAAAAATCGTTTCATCTGGTAAAAAGGTCACCGTTGTTCCATTTTTTTTATTGGTTTTGCCAACTTTTTTTAAGGTTCCTACTGGTTTACCGCCATTTTCAAAGCGTTCCATATATTCAACGCCATCGCGGACAATCCGAACTTCCAACCATTTGGATAAGGCGTTTACCACACTTGCTCCAACACCATGAAGTCCGCCGGAGGTTTTGTAACCGCCTTGGCCAAATTTTCCACCAGCATGTAAAACGGTAAAAATAACTTCAACCGTCGGAATTCCTGAAGCATGCGTTCCTACCGGCATTCCTCGTCCGGAGTCTTGAATTTTGATACTATTATCTTTTTGGATCGTCACATTAATTTCATTTCCGTAACCGGATAATGCTTCATCGACTGCATTGTCGACTATTTCATAGACCAAATGGTGTAATCCGCGGCTATCCGTGGAGCCGATGTACATTCCTGGTCTTTTACGAACGGCTTCCAAACCTTCTAAAACCTGAATGGAGGCGTCGTTGTATTCGTTGTTTACTTTTTTCGCCAAAGAAAAAACTCCTTATATTTGAATTCTAGGGCCTTTAGCCACATCATTACAATGATACTCTAAAAGCTCTCAAAAAAAAAGAGCTTTCCGTTTCGGTAACTCTTTCTTTAAAAAGATTTTTTGTTTATTTTTGCATTTCCGCTAGCTCAATCTTGATGCAACGGTTCATTATAATAGCATTTCTGCCGGCATTTTTCAAGATCTTAGCCGCTTCTTCACTTTCTAAGCCAAGCTGTGCCCAAAAGACTTTGGCATCTGTTTCTATGAAATCGCGTGCAACTTCCGGTAGAAATTCACTTCTGCGAAAGATATCAACAATGTCAATTGTTTCAGGAATATCCTGGAGCTTTTCATACACTTTTTCTCCTAGTATTTCCTGACCGACCAATACCGGATTCACCGGAATAATCTTATAGCCGTATTCCTGCAGGAGCTTGGCGATTTGATAGCTGGTACGGTCTTCTTTATTACTTAAACCAACCACAGCGATTCGTTTGGCTTCTTTTAAGTAATCAAAAATTTGTTCTTGTGCGGGATTTTCTATCGTCATGTTGTTCATCCTTTCTGAAATCTCTGTTGTTTCATTATACAACGAATAGATAATTATTGTTAGCTGTTTCTATTCATGATAAAATAAATGCTAGTTTAAATGAAAAGAGGTTGCTCAATGAAAATTTTGGTGCTATTGATTATCGCCTATCTTTTAGGGTCGATTCCGTCAGGTGTTTGGATCGGAAAGACTTTCTTTAAAAAAGATCTGCGTCAATTTGGCAGTGGCAATACCGGCACGACCAATACGTTTCGGGTGTTAGGAAAAAAAGCAGGCGTGGTCGTGTTGCTGATGGATATTTTAAAAGGAACATTAGCTACTAGCCTGCCAATCATTTTTGGTGTACCAGTTAATCCTCTGGTTTTTGGTGTGGCAGCTGTTTTAGGTCATACGTTTCCTGTATTTGCTAATTTTAAAGGAGGAAAAGCTGTTGCGACAAGTGCTGGCATGCTGTTAGCTTACAACCCAACATTTTTTGTTTATTCTGCTCTTATCTTTGTTCTTATGTTGTACATTACCAGTATGGTTAGTCTAACCAGCATGATTAGCGCTGTTTTAATTACATTGTCAACGATTATTTTGCCGTTTGCCATTCCGGCGATTTTACCGCACTTTGATTGGTTGTTGACGCTCATTGCAATTGCTTTAACGACATTTATCTTTATTCGTCACAAAGAAAATATTACTAGAATTAAGGATGGAACGGAAAGTCGGGTTCCTTTTGGTCTAGGCTCCAGTAAAAAATAAACGCAAAAAGAAACGATGCAGCGTTAGAAGCGCATCGTTTCTTTTTTTATTTTGCCGTTATAATGTATTCTGTGTTGAAGATCGCTGCAGCGTCTAAACGATTGATGCCGATTTTGTCGATCAGTTTACCGCTGGCGTTTAAACCGTCGGCAATGCCGCACCACGGCTCAATACAAACAAAGGGAGCTTCTTTATCATAAGGTGTCCAAATGCCGACAAACGGCATGTCAGTGTAGCTTAAGCTGATGCTATGAGCACTTTCATCGGAAGCAATGCTAAACGTATTTGTCCCTTTTGTTTCAAAAATAATCGCATCATTTTTAAACAATTCCCGGCGTAAATCAAGGCTTGTATTCGTTTGTCCCAAAGTTTTATGCTCAAAATCCGCATAAGGACCCACTAAAGGAATTTGAATGCGGGACTTTTGCGGAGAAAAACCAAGATAATAGTCTTCAAACGTCAAGTTTTGCTCCAGTGGTATATTGAAGGCCGGATGACCGCCAATGGAAAAGAGCATTTCTTGATCTCCAGTATTTTCTACTTGATAACGAACAGCAAGCTGATTGTCTTTTAATTCATAAGAGACAACTAGTTCAAAATCAAATGGATAGATTTTCTTCGTTTCAGCGTTGCTTTTTAGGGATAGTGAAGCTAATTCTGCTCCCTGTTCAATCACTTCAAATAAACAATCTCTGGCAAAGCCATGCTGGCCCATTTGATAAGTTTGATCCTCATAGGTGTATTGATCGTCTTTCAGGCGACCAACGAACGGAAACAAGACTGGTGCATGACGACCCCAAAATTGCGGGTCTCCCTGCCAAATGTATTCTAAATCATTTTTCTTTGATTTAAGACTAACGAGCTCTGCGCCGTCTTCTGCGATAGTGGCGATTAGAAATTCATTTTCAATTTGTACGGTCATGGACATTGCCTCCTATTGTTCGTCTTTTTCCAATTCTTTAATAAACTGTTTGTTTAATACTTTTAAATAGGTACCTTTCATTCCTAAAGAACGAGATTCAATAATGCCGGCGGATTCAAGCTTACGCAAAGCATTCACAATCACAGAACGCGTGATGCCGATTTCATCCGCAATACTGGAGGCTGTTAAGCGACCTTCTTCTCCATCCAAGGCTTTAAAAATAGCTTGAACAGCTTTTAATTCACTGTAGGACAACGTGTTAATTGCCATTTGCACTGCAGTCGCGCTACGAACATTCGCTTCAATATTTCTAGATTGCTGATAAAGAATTTGCATTCCCACTACTGTGGCGCTGTATTCTGCTAAAACTAAGTCCTCGTCACTGAAAGATTGTTCAACGCGGGCCAAAATAATTGTGCCCAAGCGCTCCCCAGCGCCGAAAATTGGAACAATCGTGGTTAAGCCGAAGGGATATTTTTCACGCAATTCTACAGGAAAAGCAGTCAAATCACTAGTAATAGAGATATTTGCTTCTGTCTTGTTTAAACCGTCTGCCGCATCTGTATAGCTTTGCGGAAATCTTTTTTCTTCAAACATATGCTTCACACGAGCGTTATTGACATCAAGCTTTTCATTATACCCAAGTAATACCCCTTCATTGCTGATGATGTAGGCATTGCTTTCCAATACATCCCCTAAAATCATTGCCATTTTATCGTAAGGCAGTTCTGCTTTTTGATCAAATGTATTTTTTTGTTGTAAAAGCTTATTGATTTGACGTGTTTTTTCTAATAAAGTAGTCATTTTTACTCCTCCAGTTTTTAAAGAATGTAACGGCTTAAATCTTCATTTTGGGCAATGCTGTTGAGTTTTTCATCGACATAGGCTTCTGTGATGGTGATTTCTCCCATTTGCATGTCTGGTGCTTCAAAAAGCAGATCTTCCAGTAAGCGTTCTAAAATAGTATGCAGACGACGCGCACCGATGTTATCTGTATCACGGTTCACTTCGTAAGCGATATTCGCAATTCGCTCAATCGCTTCTTTGGTGAAAATCACAGTGACATTTTCAGTGCCGATTAAAGCAATATATTGCTTGATCAGTGCATTGTTTGGTTCAGTCAAGATTCTAACGAAATCCGCCACCGTTAAATCATCTAATTCGACACGAATCGGAAAACGTCCCTGCAACTCAGGAATTAAATCGCTTGGTTTAGATAAATGAAAAGCACCGGAGGCAATAAATAAGATATGATCGGTTTGAATCGGACCGTATTTCGTATTGACCTGTGAGCCTTCTACGATCGGCAAAATATCACGTTGGACACCTTCTCTAGAAACCTCACCGGCGTTTTGCTGACTTTTTGACGTGATTTTGTCAAATTCATCAATAAAAATGATCCCGCTTGATTCTGCTAAACGAATAGCTTCACTATGGATATCCGCATCGTTTACAATCTTAGCTGACTCTTCTTTTACTAACAGCTCTTGGGCCTCTTTAACCGTGACCGTACGTTCCACTTTTTTCTTCGGTGTTAAAGCGCCCAAGGTTTCATTCAGATCAATCCCCATCTGTTCCATTCCGCTGTTCATAGCCGGCATCGTTTTCTTAGGTTCGTCAATTTCAATGGTTACCTCGCGATTGTCCAATAAGCCTTTTTCCAGCTGATCCAGAACGGTTTTTCGATTAATTTTGATCTCATCCGTTACCACTTCTTGAGATTCTGGTGTTTGTTGGGCTGTATTGAACATTTGCATCATTTGCTCAAACTGATTGGCAGAGGTTTGCTTTTGTTCTTTTTTGATTCCAGGCACTAAAACTTTTACCAAGCGCTGGTTGGCTTTCTTTAAGGCTTGAGAATAAACACGGCTGTACTGCATTTTCTCTACAATTTGAATGGCATTTTCCACCAGATCGCGAACCATGGATTCTACGTCGCGGCCTACATAGCCGACTTCTGTAAATTTCGTTGCTTCTACTTTGATGAACGGCGCATTAACAATTTTTGCCAAACGACGGGCAATTTCGGTTTTACCAACACCAGTTGGGCCAATCATCAGCATGTTTTTAGGTGTGACATCCTGCTGCATTTTTTCTTCCAGCTGGAGGCGTCGATAACGATTTCTTAAGGCCACGGCAACTGACTTTTTCGCTGTTTCCTGACCAATGATATATTCATCTAATTCTTTTACAATCTCTCTAGGTGTTTTATTTTCATACATCCTGCTTACCTCCGTTTACAATTCTTCTACAATGATATTATGATTCGTGAAAACACAAATATCAGCAGCAATATTCAATGCATTTTCTGCAATTTCTTTGGCAGACATGTCTTTTGCACCATAATTTTTCATTGCTCGAGCTGCGGCTAAAGCAAAGTTGCCACCTGATCCAATGGCCAAAATACCATCATCCGGAGTAATGACTTCTCCTGTTCCTGAAACCAGCAACATTTCTTTTTCATTCATGACAATCAACATCGCTTCCAGCTTTTGCATAGATTGCTGTGTACGCCATTCTTGAGCTAACTCGACTGCTGCTCTTGTTAAGTTGCCATTATATTCGTTTAATTTACCTTCGAATTTTTCTTCTAAAGTAAAAGCATCAGCTACACTTCCGGCAAAGCCGACAACGACCTCGTTATTATAAATACGGCGGACTTTTTTCGCTGAGCCTTTCATAACAACAGACTCGCCCATTGTTACTTGCCCGTCACCCGCCATTGCGAATTTTCCATCTTTTTCAACAGCACAGATTGTTGTTGAATGAAATTGTGATTCAACCATTTTATTTCCTCCTGTTCTTTCACCTGCTAAGCGCGAGGATGAAATGTTCGATAATTTTTTTGTAGGCTTTCCTTCGTGACATGCGCATAAATTTGAGTAGTCGACAAATCTGAATGACCTAACAACTCCTGCACCGTCCGCATATCCGCTCCATTGTTTAACAAATGAGTAGCAAAGGTGTGTCGTAGCATATGAGGATGAATATCACTGCTTAAGCTGCTTTTTTTAATTAATTGATTCAAAATATATTCAATTCCCGTAGTCGTCAACTGTTCACCATGGTGATTAATGAAAACATAAGAATGATTTTTTTGATATTTTTCCATCAACACTGTCCGACTATTTTCTAAATAGTCTTTTAACGCATCTTCAGCAAAGGAACCAAAAGGCACATAACGATCCTTGTTTCCTTTTCCGTGAATGAACAACACACGCGCGTTAAAATCAACCTGTTCAAGGGTCAAGTTCGCACATTCACTGACACGAATGCCGGTGCCGTAGAGAATTTCAAGCAAGGCTCGGTTTCTAAGCTCTAACGGCTTTTGTCCCTGTGCTGCCTCAAAAAGCGCCTCCATTTCCTTTTCATAAAAAAAACGCGGCAGTCGCAACTGCTTTTTCTTCATATGAACATAGGAAAAAGGATTTTCTTTAATAGCTTCATGCTTCAACAAAAATTGATAAAACGAACGTAAACTTGCGATTTTTCTGCTTATCGAATTCCGGCTGTATTTTTTGTCGTATAAAAAACTCAAATATGCCCGCACATCCAAGTGATCAATAGATAAGTAGTTAGCATCACCAGAATTATTTAAGAAGTCAAAAAAGTCATTCATATCTTCTTCATAAGCAATTTTTGTTTTTTCTGAATATCCTCGTTCGACAAGCAAATAATTGAAGAATAATGCCGGCCATTCTTTTTTTTGCATATGAAAAACCCCCATTAAATTACAAGGTAACTTTAGCATAACCATTTTGAAAAGACAAACGAATTGTCAGAATTTAATTAATATTTTCAAATTTAGTAACAATTTATTCATAAAGTCTTAAACGATTTCTTAGAAAGTCACAAAAAAGCAGAAGAATTTTCCTACTTCTGCTTTTTTGCGTCGCTATTTTAATGTTTTTAGCAAGTCTGCCTGTGTGGTTAATGCGCGTTCGGCCAGAGCTTCATAGCGTGCCTTTTTATCACGAATTCTTTCTGGCAGCTCCGGGAATAAACCAAAATTGGCATTCATTGGTTGGAAATGTTTGCCTTCAGCGTGGGTGATATAGTACGCCATACTGCCTAGAGCTGTTTCTCTCGGAAAGACAATAGGTTCTTGTTGTTTCGCTAAACGTGCCGCATTTAAGCCAGCTAAAAGACCACTGGCAGCACTTTCTACATAGCCTTCTACGCCTGTCATTTGACCGGCAAAGAACAGATCCGCTCTCTTCTTCGATTGATAGGTCGGCTGCAATAGCTCAGGAGAATTCATAAAGCTGTTACGATGCATCACACCGTAACGGATGAATTCTGCATTTTCAAGACCCGGAATCATTTGGAACACGCGTTTTTGCTCGCCCCATTTTAAATGAGTTTGGAAGCCTACTAGATTGTACAAAGACCCGGCAGCGTTATCCTGACGCAGCTGAATAACTGCATAAGGACGTTTACCTGTTTTGGGATCTTCCAGTCCAACTGGTTTTAAAGGTCCAAACAGCATCGTTTTAATTCCCCGCTTGGCCATAACTTCAATTGGCATACAGCCTTCAAAGAATTTTTCCTTTTCAAACGTCTTTAACGGCACAACTTCCGCTGAAATTAACGCTTCATAAAAAGCAGTAAATTCTTCTTCGGTCATTGGACAATTCAAATAAGCCGCTTCGCCTTTATCATAACGTGATTTCAAATAAACCTTATCCATATCAATGCTGGCTTTATCAACAATTGGTGCTGCTGCATCGTAGAAATAAAAACCATCAGAACCGTTAAAGGCTTTAATCTCTTCCGCTAGTCCTTCAGAAGTCAATGGTCCGGTAGCAATCACAACAATCCCTTCCGGAATAGCCGTCAATTCTTCATTTTTGATTGTAATTAATGGATGATTCTTAATCTGTTCAGTGATTCCTTGAGAAAAAGTATCACGATCCACTGCTAAGGCTCCACCTGCTGGAACAGCCGTTTGATCGGCATTATTGATAATAATTGAATCTAAACGGCGCATCTCTTCTTTTAATACGCCCACAGCATTGGTTAAGCTGTTGCCTCTTAAAGAATTAGAGCAAACCAGCTCAGCGAAATTTTCTGTTTGGTGCGCCGGCGTTTGCTTAACAGGACGCATCTCGTAAAGAGTCACTGGCACACCAGCTTGAGCAACCTGCCAAGCCGCTTCGCTTCCTGCTAAGCCTGCGCCGATTACTGTGACAGAAGTAGTCATATTTTTCCTCTTTTCTTGTATTTAAATTCGAATTCTCTTATTTTTGGATGTTTTCTTCATAATCACCATTACTACAAACGACTTGTTTGCCGCCTTTGACTTTCTTTTCGACCAGATATTGTCCGCATTTTGGACAAGGACGACCAATCGGTTTATCCCAAGAGGTAAAATCACATTCCGGATAGCGACTGCAGCCATAAAATAAACGATTCTTTTTCGACTTGCGTTCGATAACTTGACCTTCTTTACATACAGGGCAAGTAACACCAATTTCTTTCACAATTGCTTTGGTGTTGCGGCAATCCGGGAAATTGCTACAAGCATAGAATTTTCCATAGCGACCTAATTTGATGACCATTGGATGGCCACACAAATCACAATCAAAGCCAGCGGGTTCATCCTTGATTTGGACTTTTTCAATGTTTTCTTCTGCTTTGGTTAATTCTTTTTCAAAGGGCTGATAGAAGCGATCAACAACTTCGACCCATTTTTCCTTACCGACACCGATTTTATCCAAATCCCCTTCCATTGAAGCGGTAAAATGAATATCGACAATTTGCGGGAAGAATTCGACAATCAGAGAATTAACGATTTCGCCTAATTCTGTTGGTTCAAATCGCTTATTCGTTAATTTTACGTAATATCTTCTTTGAATCGTTTCTAAAGTCGGTGCATAGGTAGATGGACGGCCAACGCCGTTTTCTTCTAAGGCACGAATCAAAGTGGCTTCACTAAAGCGAGCAGGTGGTTGAGTAAAATGCTGTTTTGGTTCAATATTCACAGCGTTCACTTTATCGCCAACTAGTAAATCAGGCAAGATGTTTTCCTTATCTTCTTTCCCGTCATCACGGCCTTCCACGTAGACCTGCATGAACCCTTTGAATTTTACTTTGGCGCCGTTAGCGATGAAAATAACACCATTTTGTTCTAAAGTAACTTTCATGGTATCTAAAATTGCCGGTGTCATCTGACTGGCTACAAAACGAGACCAAATTAAGGTATATAGTTTTAGCTGATCTTTATCAAGATATTGTTTGATTTCATTTGGCGCCCGCAGCACACTGGAAGGACGGATTGCTTCATGGGCATCTTGAGCCCCTTGCGCATTTTTGGCCTTACGTCCGCCGTGCGCAGAATATTCTGTGCCGTAATGTTTTTCGATATACTCAGCAGCTTCATTTTTAGCTGTATCAGCGATTCTGGTTGAATCAGTACGCATATAGGTAATTAAACCGACTGTTCCCTGCTTGCCCAACGGAATCCCTTCGTATAATTGCTGAGCGACCATCATGGTTTTTCTTGTTCTAAAATTCAATTTACGAGCGGCTTCTTGTTGAAGGCTACTAGTTGTAAATGGTAACGCTGGATTACGCTTGCGTTCTTTTTTCTCAACTTTAGTAACATCGTATTCTTTACCATTAATTCTATTTGTGACTTCTTTTACGGCTTCTGCATTCGGTAATTTTTTCTTTTTGCCGTCGAGGCCCCAAAAATTTGCTTTAAATTTCTTTTTAGCTTTTTGGAAATTACCATCGATACTCCAATATTCTTCTGGAATGAATTTTCGGATTTCATTTTCACGATCAATAATAATTTTTAATGCAACTGACTGTACACGACCTGCGCTTAGGCCTTTCTTAACTTTACGCCATAAAATCGGGCTCAAAGAATACCCTACCAAACGATCTAAAATACGTCTAGCCTGCTGGGCATCCACTAAATCCAAATCAATAGAACGTGGTTCTTTGAAAGCAGCTTTTACGGCTTCTTTTGTAATTTCATTGAAAACAACCCGGTTTTTATCATTGATATCTAAGCCTAATAAAAAGGACAAATGCCAAGCGATAGCTTCTCCCTCACGGTCCGGATCGGCTGCGAGATAGACTTTATCGGCTTTTTTAGCAGCGGCCTTTAAGCTCTTGATAACATCGCCTTTGCCACGAATAGATATGTAGTGTGGTTCATAGTTATTTTCTATATCAATGCCCATTTTACTTTTAGGTAAATCTCTAATATGACCAACACTTGCAACTACTTTGTAATTTTTCCCTAAATATTTTTCAATTGTTTTGGCTTTAGCTGGTGATTCTACAATTACGAGATACTTATACGCCATTCAATATGTGGCTCCTTTCGGTTTTCGTGTTTCTACTATTATATAGATAAATGCAGAAAACTCACAAATCGTACTTCATCATATCTATTCGTTTCAGGTTTGTCAAGGATAGAAGTACGTAAAACCTAAAAAAATTGAATTTCTTCTAAAATATCTTGAGGTCGAATCGTGCACTTTGCCCCTTCTTGTATAAGATTATGACAGCCTTTGGCATGCGCCTGCAACACATTGCCCGGCACCGCAAAAACCTCTCTGCCATAATCCAAAGCTGCCTGCGCAGTAATTAATGAGCCGCTGTTTTTCCTCGCTTCAATGACACAAGTTCCTAATGTAATGCCCGCAATAATCCGATTTCTCATTGGAAAATGATACTTCCTAGGTCCAACACCATTAGGATATTCACTTATTACCAGCTGCTTTTCCATCATTTCACGTTGAACATGCGCCGTTTCTTTGGGATAACAAATATCTAATCCTGTACCAATAACGCCAATGGTTTTGCCACCGTTTTGCATCGTTATTTGGTGGCTGATGCTGTCAATTCCTTTGGCTAAGCCACTAACAATGGTTAATTGTTTTGCTAAAGCTGGAATAAATTCTCTTACCACTTGAATACCATATACTGAAGCAGATCTGGCTCCAATCATAGCCAAACAAGGCTCTGCCAGATAGTCAATCTTTCCTTTGTAAAATAAAAGCGCCGGACAATTGTATATTTGCTTTAAATATGCAGGATAAACAGCATCCGTGACAAGAATAAATTGGTGCTGTGCCTGATAGTTCTGTAGCTTTTCATCATTAGCCGTCCAATAATCCCAAGAAGTGCAAAATTGCTTTTGATAAGTCGTAATGCCTGCAATATGGATAATCTCTTCCTTTGAAAAATTTGTGGTATCATGATAAGCCAGAGAAAAATCAAGCACCTTTAACATGCCCAAATTTCCAATTCCTTCACAAACGGCTAGTTTGAAAAGTAAATCCCGTTGTGTTAATTCCATAAAAAAACCTTCTTTCACGAATCGTTGTCATAATAAACATTCGCAAAAAAAGGTGCTTTTCATTTTTAACAGTAATCTTTGATTGGTGCAAAGGTTTTTCGATGAATCGTACAGATCCCTTGCTTTTCAATACCTAATAGATGCTCTTTGGTTCCATAACCCGCGTTTTTTTCAAAGCCATAGCCCGGAAACATTCTGGCATAGTCTTCCATAAGCCGATCTCGAATCACCTTTGCCACAATGCTTGCCGCTGCTATCGATACAGAACGGGCATCGCCTTTAATCAGACTTTCTTGAGGAATGGAAACATTCAGCTCCATGGCATCAATCAATAAATAATCAGGGACAAAGCATAAATCCTCCAAGGCAATCCCCATAGCTAATTTACTGGCTTGATAAATATTGATTTCATCAATTGTATTATGGTCTACCATGCCGATCCCAATGGAGATTGCCTGGTTTTGTATTTCTTCATATAATTCGTCTCTTTTTTTCGCGGAAAGTTGTTTTGAATCATTGATTCCTAGCAGTTGAAATTTTTCGGGTAAAATTACTGCTGCAGCAACCACAGGACCGGCTAAAGGACCGCGACCGACTTCATCAATTCCTGCGATTAGTCGATGACCTTGCGCACGTGCCTTTCTTTCAAAATGCTGCATCTCTTCTAGATGCGCAAGTTCTTTTTCCAGCTTTTGACATTTCCGTTCCCATTGTGCCAAAGCAAGCTGCACGCCGCTGCGTTCGTCTTTACGCCATTGTTGAATTCTTACATCATCCTTAGTAGTGATTGTTGCTAACGCTGCTTTAATTTCTTGAATCGATTCTTTTTTCATCATTTACTGCTCCTAATTCTTCCCAACGATCTAAAGTATATGAACCGAGTTTGCCGCTGCGGATCTCTTGAATAATCATTTCACTTGCACGATCATAATCATCACGATAGCCTCGTTTTTGACTAATCAGCATTAATAGCTCCGCTGCAGGTAAAAATGTTTCCTCTTCACTCAACTGATAACGTTCAACCAAACGTTCCGGATAAAATCGAGCAAAAAAGGTTAAACCATAAATAGCCAAATCATCTAAATGAAGCAGTTGATCTTTAATTGCTCCTGTTAGCGCAAGCTTCTTCCCAATCTCCTGATCTTCAAATCTCGGCCACAAAATACCGGGAGTATCCAATAATTCCAACTCGCTTCCGGAACGAAGCCATTGTTGACCTTTGGTTACGCCTGGTTTGTTGCCTGTTTGGGCAATTTTTTTACCGACTAAACGATTCATTAGTGTGGATTTTCCTACGTTAGGGATGCCTATACACATCGCTCTAATCGCCCTAGGTTTTAAGCCTTTTGAACGTTCACGTTCCAGCTTTTCTTTTAAGGCTTTTTTTGCTTCTGGAATAATTTTGTTAATCCCTTTATTTTGTTGAGCGTTAATGATCAGTGTATGAAAGCCTTTCTCCTGAAAATAATGCTGCCATTTTTGATTTTGTTCTTTATCAGCTAAATCTCCTTTGTTCAGCAAAACTAATCGTGGTTTTTGCTGAACAATTTGATCCATCATAGGATTTCTTGAAGATAAAGGCAATCTTGCGTCAATTAATTCAAATACGATATCAACATATTTGATTTTTTCGGATACTTCACGTCTGGCTTTGGCCATATGGCCGGGAAACCATTGTATTGTCATTCTATCACCTATCTTGGTATAAATTTGAAATGTTTAAATGGATAATAAACAAATTGGGCTTTTCCCAATATATATTTATTTTCGACAGCACCAAAAGAACGGCTGTCTTTGGACATTCTTCGATTATCACCTAAGACGAAATAACTATCATCCGGCAATGTGTCTTGATTGGTTAATTCATTTAAATTGAAATTTGTTGTATAAGGTGCAGATTCGTGATCTTTCCTAAGATTCTTAGCTAAAAACGGTTCTTCAATCGGCTGATCATTAATATAAAGTTGATCATTTTCATAGCGAACAGCATCTCCAGGCAACCCGATCACTCGTTTAATATAAATTGCCCCATTCGGCTGTTTAAAGACAATCACATCAAAACGTTTAATAGATGAGAATTTTTCCATCACAATCATATCTCCCTGACTCAATGTTTTTTCCATTGAGTTGCCGTCAACCGGCACGGGAATTAATATAAAGCCGCGTAATATAAATAACAGAACCAAAGAAGGAATCAGCAATTTCAGAAAAAAAATGAAGAAGCCGACGAACTTTCTGCGTTTTTCCACGATTTCTTTCCGCCCTTTCTTTGGTTCTATTATAAAGGAAAAATACTAAAAAAAGCGACTGTTTTCTAAGAAAAAATGCACAATTTATTTCATTTGGCTAAAATTAGTGTGTTAGCTAGCCTTTTCTATTAAAATTGTTGCGTTATTTTCACTGATATAAGATGTTATTTTATTTCTTTTTGCAGTTCATCAAGCGCGGTTTTGTAGGCTTGATCATTTTCAGCTATTTTTTTGCTTAATTGCGTTTCAATTTCATCTGCTGTTTTTTCGTCAATTTCTCCAGTAACTGGAAGCTTAGCTGCTGTTTGCAGGTTTACTACAGCCGTTTTAGTTTGTTCCGAGTAATCACTGCTGTCAGCGTCTACTTTGTATCCCAAGCCCTTTAATAACCCATTAGCATTTTTAACGACTGGCGATGCTTCTCCTAATTTTAACACCTTATCGCGCGAAATCGGCAACAAGTAAGCATAGTCGGGATAATCTGCTTTAATAGAAGGCTCTAAGCCTTTTTTATGAATCCATTGACCATTTGGCGTTAGCCATTTTAAAACAGTTAATTTAATTTCACTTTTATCCTGTAAATCAGTAAGCGACTGAACAGTTCCTTTGCCGAAGGTTTTTGTTCCGATTATTTTTTTGTTTCCTGATTCTTTTAATGCCGCCGCGAAAATTTCCGAAGCACTGGCACTACCTTCATCAACAAGCACGACCGTCGGCTCAGTCACTTTAAAGCCGTCGTCAAGAGATTTAGCTGCAATATCTTTTGTTCTGTTGCCTTTTTTGTCTTCGTAGTTGACGATCGTTTTGCCATTATCCAAAAACATACTAGCCATTTTTCTTACTTGATCAAGAATGCCGCCGGGATTTTGACGCAGATCTATGACGAATGACTTGGCTCCTTGAGCTCTTAATTTTTTTATGGCAGTTTGTAATTCTTGATAGGTATTTTCGCCAAAGGTTGAAATTTTAATGGAAGCAACTGCTGGATTATCTTTATCGATTGTTCCATTTACTGTTGCAACCGGAATTGTATCGCGTTTTATTTTTAATTCAAATGTTTCTTTCCCACGTGAAATAGTCAGACGAACCGTCGTGCCTTTTTTGCCGCGGATTTTGCTGACGACCTGAGCCAGTGTTTTTCCTTTCGTTTCTTCATTATCCACTTTTAAAATAACATCGTCCGTCTTCATGCCGCTTTTAGCTGCTGGGGAGCCTTCAATTGGAGCTTGAGCAACAGTGGGCAGGTCATCAACCATTGTCATTGTTGCACCGATTCCTTCAAAGCTACCGGCAAGACTCTGATCAAGTTCATCTGCTTCGGGACTATTTAAATAGCTGGAATACGGGTCGTCCAAAGCTTCAGTCATACCTTTTAAAGCACCATCAATTAGCTTTTTTTCATCGACATCTCCGACGTAATTGTTGACGATTTCGTTATACAGCCGATCCACTTTTTCTAAATCACTAGTACGGGCGGGTTCATTTGCTAAAGCTGCTTGATAACGATGATCAAAATAAATATAACAACTGCCGCCGACAAGAAATCCGACACAAAGCAGTGAAATAATGTATTGAGAATAAGGTATTTGGCGTTTATCCTTCATTACTACTCCTCACATTTCTAAATAATTAGTGTACATAAATTCAAGTTTACCACGAAAAAAAAAGAAGGAAAAGCCTTGTTTGGCCTTCCCTCAAGTTTATTTATTATTTTCTAAATATTTTTGCCAGACTTCATCGAAAATGAGCATGTTTGGCAGATAATCTACACTAAGCTCTAGATAAGTCGATAATTCGTGATAATCTTCCGACTGTTTTGGAAATTGAATGTCTTTAGCTGCATTATTGGCAAATTGGCTTTCTTCCGTTTTTACCGGCGCTCTTAACGTCATTAAATAGTGATAGAAACTTCTTCTCATAGCACTTCACCAATTCTTTTCTATAAAGTTTGCACGTTCAGTATGTGCTTGATTGTAACGTTCCGGCTCTTTTTGGTAGAAATTTTGATGATAATCTTCTGCAGGATAAAAAGCTGCTGCAGGTTCAATCGTGGTAACAATCGGCTGATCGAAACGACCGCTTTCCTGTAACGCTTCTTTACTTTTTTCTGCAATTGCTTTTTGCTGTTCGATCATATAGAAAATGACCGGACGATAATTATCCCCGCGATCTTCAAATTGACCCATCGCATCCGTCGGGTCTGTTTGCTGCCAATATATCTCTACTAATTGTTCATAAGACATAATTTCTGGATCAAAAACAATTTCGACCGCTTCTGTGTGCCCGGTCGTATGACTTCGTACCTGTTCGTAGGTAGGATTTGGAACATGACCACCTGTATAGCCAGACGTAACAGAAATAATACCAGGCTGCGTGTCAAAGGGCTGAATCATGCACCAAAAACAGCCGCCGGCAAAAATAGCTTTTTCACTCAAATGAATTCCTCCTTAAAACTATATAAATAAAAATCAACTATCGAATCGTTACTCTTTTTCTTTTGGCAGATAAATATTCATTTGAATATCATCATCGATTAAGTTTATCTTTTCCGCCCGAATAAATAAACCGTTTTGCATTCTGAACTGATCTAAACGTAATAAAATAGTACGTTCGTCAGGATCAACTTCAACCCATTTAGGTAATTTATAATCGCGCTGCACAAATTTTAAGATTTCTTTTATCGGCAAGCCCAAGGTGCCGACGGACAAGCTTTTTGCTTTTAATTGTACATTGCCGTTATCCATTACGAACGGATCAAAATACAAATAAAATTGAATTGGATGGCCCAGCACCTTAAAGGTTCCGTTCAGCATAGCTTCGTTTTCTAAATAGAACTTATACGTAATATCGGAGCCTTTTTGAAAATCACTTAAATAAAAATCAATAAGCGCATTTACCTGTTTTTTATTTGATTGTATAGATATTACAGGCGTTCCTTCTTTTTCTACAATCTCCGGAACTGCCTGATAATTCGGTTCGCGTACTTGAGTAATTCTTACAAAAACAAAAGCTAAGCTAGCAATTATTACTGCGACAAGGATGATAAACGCCGCTTTCCAATAATTTGGTTTCTTCTTAACAGTTAATACTTTTTTTCTTTTCTTCTCTCCATTTTCCATGACTAATCTTCCCTCTCTTTTGGCAGCCATTTCTCTTGTGTTTTTAGCATTTCATCCCGAACCGCACCGGCTATGACCTGATAGCCTAGATTATTCGGATGAAAATGATCCTCTTCATACAACGCATCGTTTTTAATTGAAGCATCACTTGAAGAGCCAGTTTGGGATGTACTTTCCCCAACAATCCCTACTTCCCCGCCAATTCCTTTGTATAAAAGATCATTGATCGGAATAAAGTAAGTATTTTTTTCTGCTTTAACAATCTCTTCTGTTCCGTTATTCCAATTCGTTACAATTTCTTGCATTTCTGTTATTTCCGGGAAATTAAGATAAAAGGGATTGTAAATACCTAATACATAAATCGGTGCATCTGCGTTGTATTTCCGGATTTCCGTTAATAATTTTGCTACTTCATTTTGATAGTTTTTCAAAGGTTTTTTAAAGGAGTTTTCTGTCAAATTAAAGACATCGCCCTTGATGACTTTCATCAAATCGTTGCCACCAACTGTCAAGGTGATAATATCTGCTGAAGCCAGCCCTTTTTGAATTTCCTTTTTCTTTTTAACCCGTTTTAAAATCTGGTCACTGCGATCACCATTTTTGCCAAAATTATCCGTTTGAACTCCATTTAATTGATATTTTTTCTGTATGTCATTAGCTACCAGCGGAACAAAACCGCCTGCATTAGTTAAATCACCAATACCTTCGGTTAAAGAATCACCAATTGCAGTATAGTGAATGACTTCTTTATTGTCATTTTGGGCTGCTTGGTTCGTGTGAAGGCCAAAAATCGGCTCTGCTTTGGGAACAGCAAGCATTAATATGAAAAATGTACCGCAAAGTACAATAAAAAAGAGGGCGAAACTAGACCCATTTTTTTGAAAAAAACTCTTCATTGTATCCCTTCCTTTTTGCCATAAATCAAAAAAAGCCTAGTAAAGAAAGCTTGGCTAGTAAAAATCCAAACTCCTAATGTAATAGATTATCCCAATTTTATACGTGTTTGTACAGTTTTTTATTTTACTTCATCAAAAAAAGCAGATCAAGACGATCTGCTTCGTACTTAGTCAGTATAGTACATGATTGCAAAAGCATTTTTACCAGTATGAGTGGCAATTACTGGATTGGTATGTAAAACGGGAATATCCATATCCGGGAACAAACTCTGTAAACCTTCCTTAAAACCGTTAGCCAATTCTAATCCGTCAGCATGAGAAATGCCAATCTGGCGTACATTGGATAAATGACTTAACTCTTGTTTAAGCTCTTCAAACCATTTGTTAAAGGTTTTAACTCCGCGTCCTTTGGCAACTGGAATTAATTCGGTATGTTCAAAATCCATAACTACTTTCATGTTAAAAATATTGGATAATAGACCCGTTGCTCGACTAATCCGTCCGCCTTTTACAAGATTGTCTAAAGTAGAAATTCCGATAAATAACTTCGTATTTTCTTTTACATGATTGATTTCAGCTAAGATTTCGGGAACATCTGCGCCATTTTTAGCTAGCTTCGCTGCTTGAATGACTTGAAAGGATAATCCCTGATCGGTAAAATCACTGTCTATAACTGTGACATCACTAGAACTTAAATTGCCGGCTTGTCTAGCAGCCTCGACAGTTCCGCTTAAGCCTTTTGTCATATGAATGGAAATAATTTTACTGCCGTCTGCTCCCAGTTGATCGTATAGTTCAACGAATTCACCGATTGGCGGCTGACTGGTTTTAGGAAGCGCTTTGGCATTTCCCATCATTTCCATAAAATGTTCTCCTTCAAGATGATCGTCATCTGTATACACAACACCATCGATCATCACGGATAAAGGCATCATGTGAATATTTAAATCATCACGTACATTTTTTTGCATTGTACAAGAAGAATCGGTTACAATTTTTACGTTTGTCATAATTTTATCACTCTTTCTTTTAAAACAACCTCAAGTCGTGGTAAAATATTTTTGAGGCTTAGCTGTCTGTTTCTAGTATAACAGACTAAGAATTATTTTTCACCAAATTAAAATGAAGGAAGCTGATTTCTTGGAAAAAGTAAAATTCTCGAGGAAATATTTAATCTTGAATGAAGTGCTTAATGCTGTGACTCACGGGATTGGGGCAGGCTTAAGTATTGCAGGATTAGTATTATTGTTGATTAAGGGTGCACGATTAGGCTCTGCGGTTCATGTGGTTTCTTATGCTATTTATGGTGCAACGCTTGTTTTATTATTTCTAGCTTCGACTTTATTTCATAGTTTGATTTTTACGAAAGCAAAGAAAGTTTTTCAGGTGTTTGATCACAGCTCAATCTTTTTACTGATTGCCGGCAGTTATACTCCTTTTTGCTTGCTAAGTATTAAAGGCTGGCTAGGCTGGCTGCTGTTTGTTTTAATTTGGCTAATGGCTATCAGCGGTGTTGTCTACAAGTCGTTAACACTGCATAAACAAGAAACCGTTAAAAATATTTCTACTATTATTTATATCATTATGGGCTGGTTATGTTTAATTGCTGCTAAACCACTCTACGATTCCTTAGGCTTGGCCGGGATTGCCTTGTTAGTAGCTGGTGGTGTTTCTTATACCTTAGGTGCCGCCTTTTACAGTTTAAAAAATGTTCGTTTCATGCACGTTGTCTGGCATGTTTTTGTCATGTTGGGTGCCGGCTTTATGTTCTTTTCAATTCTGTTTTATACTTAATTATAGCTACTATAAGCAGTTGCTGATTTTATGAAGTTCTTCTCCCAAAAGAAGAACTTTTTTTATTTATCTCTTTACAAAACGAACAAACATTCGTATAATAACTATACAAACGTTTGTTCGATAAAATTTATGAGGTGATAAGGATGAAAGCAATTCGTCGTGGCGGATTATTATTTTTTGTTTTGATTATTGGTATTTTTCTAGGTACTTTGGGGTTACGCGCTGCTTTATTGATGGTTAGTCCTCTATTTATTATCTGGTTTATGTTATGGGACGAAAAAAGATACACGAACACTAGAAAAAAGCAAGAGCATCGGCACTATATTTATCGTAAATATCCATAGCATAAGTGAAGTGATTGGCTTTAAAATACAGTCAATAACTGCTTTTTCCATGTTAGTCAGCGAAAATTGTTTTTAGAAACAATTTAAAAGCCGGCAGAAAAATCATTTGTGATTTTCTGTCGGCTTATTTAATTTAATATTCCATCAAGGTAACAATTTCGTAGCCATCAATTTTATCGCGTCCGTGTAAATCCATTAATTCGATTAAAAAGGCACAGCCAACGACGATGCCGCCAAGAGCTTCTACTAGTTCAATTGTTGCTTTGATTGTACCGCCAGTTGCTAAAAGATCATCGCAAATTAATACACGTTGACCAGGCTGGATAGCATCCTTGTGCAGCGTTAATGTATCCGTTCCATATTCCAAATCATAGGTTACCTCGATCGTTTCTCTCGGTAATTTGCCTTTTTTACGAACAGGAGCAAAACCTACGCCCAATTCGTAAGCAACCGGACAGCCAACGATGAACCCGCGAGCTTCAGGCCCAACGACCATATCAATTCTTTTTTCTTTTGCATAATCCACAATTTGTTTTGTTGCTTCTCGGTATGCATCACCATTTGCCATTAACGGCGAAATATCTCTAAAGATAATTCCTTTTTCCGGGTAATCCGGAATACTGGCAATATAATCTTTCAAATCCATTGTTTAAACTTCCTCCTTATTCCACAGCCATTGTTGAATTGTCTCACGATCGCTGTATAACAAAAATTCTTCTATTTTGATTCTTTTTAAGCGAGTTTGATAGACCTGACTTTCAGTCAAAGGATGATTTTCAGGATTCTCAACTTTTCTTAAAATACCGTTTTCTATTGTAACAAATCCTAGATCAAAAAACACCTGTATCATGAAAATTAGTAGTTTTTCTTGTATTTTTAAATGCTTGGCAACGACAGCCAGCTTATATCGAACATCTACTTGGTCCTGCTGACGGATAAACTTGTAGAGCTGAGCATATTGTTCTCTAGTTCCTGTTCCATTGAGATAAGCTTCCTCTTTAGAAATCACCATCAAATAGACCCGTTCAATCTGTCCTTTTTGAACAATTTCCTGTAATAATTGAGGTTCTGGTGGACAATCAACAAAAACTAACTGTTCAATCTGTTCGCCTTGAATCCGTGCAATACATTCTTCAAGGGTTGTAAATAAATATTGCTGCTGCGACTCATCAAGTAATTTTTGACTGTCGGCTTCAAAATATACATACAAGGTATTCGTTGGCGGTATTTCTTTTTGTAACCCGTTTTTCCCGCGCAAATCAAATAATTGAACGCCATCTACAGAAAAATCATTCACCATCAGCTGCGGTTTTTTATTGCCGTTCCATTCATTGATGGATAATTGACCAGCTACTTTCACCGCACCTTGCTCCAGCTCGACAGCTTGATCCCCCATTTGAAACGCAATCGCATCCAGTATGGCATCGGCTTGTTTCAGCTCAAATTTCAAATGATTTTTATCTGCGCCGATTTGTCGAATTTGCTGAGCCGTTGCCTGTTCAAACAGAAAATTAGGAACAGGATTGTCTGTACCAAAAGGCGCTAGAATTTTTAACTGCTGGATAAAGGGAATCGTTGCTTGCTCCACATCCAGCTTCTCATCAATCAGTAATTCCTGTCCTCTGGTAAGGTCGAGTTGATTTTTTTCGATATAATGAACTAACTGCTCTTTAACCTTCGAAAGATTCTCAACTGGCAACGTCATCCCAGCAGCCATATGATGTCCGCCAAAATGTGTAAATACCTCACGAATTTCACTTAACGCATCGTAGAGATTCAAAGCAGAAACACTGCGCCCTGATCCCTTTGCTGCTGTTTCTTCCTCATTAATACTTAAAACAATCGCAGGCTTGCCCGTATTTTGCATGATACGACCAGCCACGATACCTAAAACCCCTTCGTGCCAGCCTTTTTTGGCAACTAAATGGACGGGCTCTTGAGGATCAATCAGTTCAAAGGCCTCTGAAGTAATCGCCGCCACAATTTCCTTGCGCTCCTCATTTTGCTGATTGATGTATGCAGCAATCTCAGCAGCCTCCTCTTCATCAAAAGTTGTCATAAGAATAACGCCAGGATCAGCGTCGCCCAAACGTCCTAAGGCATTTAAACGCGGACCGATCGTAAAACCGATGCTTTCTTCGTTGATGGCTTCCTTTTTTAGTTCTGCTAATTGAATCAGCATATCCAGCCCGATTCTTTCGCCTGTCTGGATAATAGACAAGCCAATTTTTACAAAGGCTCTGTTTTCATCCGTTAAAGAGACTAAATCGGCAATGGTTCCAATCGCAACAAGATCTAAAAATTCGACCGGTACTTCTCCTAAAAGAGCAGTAGCTACTTTAAAAGCCACGCCGACTCCAGCCAAATCGCCAAAAGGATAATGTCCTTCAGGATGTTTTGGGTGAATAAGTGCATAGGCTGGCGGCAGCTCGCTCGGCAATTCGTGATGGTCGGTTACAATAACGTCAACACCTGCATCACTAGCATATTTCAGCGCTTCATGTCCGGCTACACCATTATCAACAGTAATGATTAATTGCGTGCCACTTTCAATTTTTTCTTTAAATACTTCAAGATTTGGCCCATAGCCATGGATAAAGCGATTGGGTAAGAAGAAGCTCACTTCTCCTCCGATTAATTCGATCGCTTCTTTCATGACAGTGGTACTGGTAATACCGTCAGCATCATAATCTCCATAAACAAGAATCTGCTCCCCGTTGGCTACAGCTTCTTGAATGCGGGTAACGGCTTTTTCCATATCATGCATCAAGTAAGGATCATAAAGATTTTCCAAGGTTGGTCGCAAAAAAGCTTCCAACGACTCTTGGTTTTGGATGTTACGATCCCATAATAATTGTCCGACTAAAGGATTAATTGCTTCATTTTTGAGTATTTCTGAAAATTCTGCTGGCAGCTCTGCACTTTCGCGCAAGCGCCAAGTATATTTAGCTTTTTTCACGACGTCACTCCTAACCAAGTAATTATATCAAATGGATTAGAAAAACTAAAGCAACTTTGTTAGCTCCTTGTGAAGCTACTTTTGCTTTAGCTCAGAAAAACAGAAGCAAAAACTGTCTTTGGATGGACAATTTTTGCTCCTGTTTCGATACAGCTACCGTTCTTCTTCAGAATTTCTAGGCTTGGTAAAACGATCAATCCGACTGCCGACAGGTTCCTGACTGGTCGTTTCGGATAATGCTTTTGCCTCAAGCAGCTGATTTTCGTACTGTCGTTTCACTTTTTCGACTTCCTCAGCTACGATTTTGTCTGTTTCATTTTGGTAGGCATCCAATTGTTTTTCCAGTTCCTTAACTTGCTTTTTTTGTTTCCACATTGTTGTAGTTGAAGTCAATAAACCGATCAAAGCCCCTAGGATGGCTGATCCGAGAATAATTAAAATTAAAGGACCCGATACCTTGGTAAACCCAAAATTGACTGGAACCGTTTGATTGTTTAATACGGCAAAAAGCACAATGATTAACACTAAAACAAGCCCGAAAATGACACGCCCCTGATTTTTCAAATGGATCAACTCCTTATTTTTTGTTTAATAGACCGCCGGCAAGCCAGTCACCTAAATGCGGGAAGAGGGAATAAAAATGGTAAGCCCCCTGCATAATAAGCGGACGATTGATTTCTCTTTTAAAAGTGCCCATTGCAGCAACAATTTCTTGTGCCAGTTTTACCGGATCTAATACAAACAGATCGACAGAGGCCAAATAGTCGCCGGAAGGATCGGCAATATCAAAGAAATTCGTTTGAATTGGACCTGGATTCACCGTCGTAACTGCTACACCTAAAGGCTTCATTTCTAAGCGGAGTGCATTTGAAAAGCCAATAACGGCAAATTTTGTCGCAGAATAGACCGTTGATTTAGCCGTAGCCATTTTTCCGGCCATCGAAGCGACATTGATAATATGACCAGTGCCACGCTCTGCCATTTGAACCGCTGCTTTTTGAGTAAAGACCATCATTCCTAAAACATTAACCTCAAACATATTTTTGGCAACCGTTAAATCAGTATCAATGAAGTTTTCGAAAATACCATAGCCAGCATTATTCACTAGAATATCAATTGCTCCTACTTCTGTTTGGATACTTTGATAAACTTTTTCAACACTTTCTGGATTAGCGATGTCCAATTGGAAACAAAAAGCTGGTTTACCACTTAATTCCTCGCAGGCTTCTTTTACTTTTGAAATGAGGTTCACTCGTCTCGCACAAACAACGACGATTGCTCCCTGTTTGGCTGCTTCATAACAAATTTGCTCACCTAAACCGGCAGAACCTCCCGTTACTACCACAACTTTATCCGTTAAATCTTGTCTTATTCTCATGTTTTTCCTCCTTATTCATGCGTGAAAGGAATCTCGATGATTTCCAGATCCTTCACAGCCTTCACCTGCGGAAAGAGCTCTTTCGCTTCGTTTTCTAATTCGATAATATCCTTAGTCAAATAACGTGCACTAATGTGCGTTAATACTAATTTTTTTGCGTGAGCAGCTAAGGCAACCTCTGCTGCTTGGTGACTGGTAGAATGATGATACGCTTTAGCCATTTTGGCTTCATTTTTATTGAAGGTACTTTCATGCACTAATAGATCAGCATCCTGAGCCAGTGTCACGCTATTCTGTGTTTTACGCGTGTCGCCTAAAATAGTCACGATGCGGCCTTTTTTACTTGCGCCTACATACTCTTTGCCATTGATGACTTGTCCGTCCGGCAAGGTTACGGTTTCTCCTCGTTTAATTTTACCGTAAATCGGACCGGAAGGAATATTTAAAGCAGCGAGTCTTTCAACCTGTAGCTCCCCTTCATGATCGGCTTCGACAATACGGTAGCCATAACTTGTGATGCCATGATCCAACGGCAGACAAGTAACTGTAAACTGTGAGTCAGAAAAAATAGTGCCGGTTTCTTTTATTTCATGAAATTTTAGTTCGTAGGACAATTTTGTTTGCGAAACTTTCAATGCAGTACGCACAAAATCCGCAACTCCCGGAGGACCGTATATGTCCAGCCGTTCATTCCCCCCCTGAAATGAGCGGCTACTTAACAATCCGGGTAAACCGAAAATATGATCGCCGTGTAAATGAGTAATAAAAATTTTTTCGATCTTTCTTGGCCGAATATTGCTTTTTAAAATTTGCAGCTGTGTTCCTTCGCCGCAGTCGAAAAGCCAGACAGCATTTCTTTCGTCCAATAATTTTAAAGCAATACTGCTCACATTGCGATGCTTTGCCGGTACGCCGGCTCCTGTACCTAAAAATTGTATTTCCATCGGTTCCCCAACTCTTTCTTTAAACTTCTTCTTCATTTTAGAAGAAAGTAGCTGCTTTAGCAAATGATTTTTATTTTAAAGGAAAACGTAAAATAACTGTCGTTCCTTTAGGTGAGGTATCTGCTAATTCGATTTTCCCTTGATGTTCGCTGACAATCCATTTAGCAATGGCCAAACCAATTCCGTAGCCTCCTGTTTTGCGGTTTCTGGATTCCTCTCCGCGATAAAAGCGTTCAAAGACTGCGGCTTTTTTGTCATCCGTAATGCCACTGCCGGTGTCAATGACTTTAACCAGCCACTCATGATTTTTAATCGTGGACAAAACAGTAATGCTTTCGCCTTCCGCTGTATATTTCAATGCATTATCAAGCAAAATAATCAGCAGCTGATGAATTTTCTTTTTATCTAAAAAAAGCTGCTGTTCTTCACCCAACTCAAGGGTGAATTTTTTCCCTTCAGCGGTTGCGAGTTCTTGATAAGGAAGTAAAGCGTGATTTAAAAACGCATTAATCTTCAGCGGTTCCTTTTCTAAAACAATGGCGTTGGAATCGGAACGCGCCAATAGTAATAAATCACTGGTCAACTGACTTAGCCGTTGCACCTCATCCAGCGATAAAGCAATTGTTTCAGATTCCTCAAGAATGGTGTGGTTCGGCGTAGTGAATAATTTTTCCAGCTTAGCTTGGATAATCGTTAAAGGGGTTCTTAGTTCATGAGACGCATTTTCAACAAACTGCTGCTGCTTTTCCCAAGATATTAAGATAGGCTTCATTGACCATTTTGAAAGGAAATAGCTTAAGGCAATCGAAAGCAAGCTAAATATAATCATGCAGATAATCAGAATTTGTTTTACTTTTTCTACGGTTCCTTTGATCGGATCTGTATTGACCATTATTTGAATATAGGCAATGTTTTGTTGGTTTTCCACCGGAATAGTGATGGAACGAAATTGTAGCGTTCGATCGTTGCTGTCTTTAATTTGAATGTTGTCAATTTTTTTAAGAGCGTCCGTTGATAATGTTAAATTTTTAAAATCATAGATACGGGAGCCTAATTCATTTTCGTTGAGAATTTCGCCATCGGCTGACCAAAGGATCACCTGTTGCTGAAAATTATTCGGCGGAGGCGTATCCGCATTGCCAAATTGAATCGGTGGACCATTTAACTGCTGGCTTTTAGTAAGTTGTCTTTCTAAAAATTTAGAATCCGTTGCTAAATGCTCTAAATCATGATCCACACTTTGATAAATAGAGGTCTGTAAGAGCTGAAAGACAATGATTCCCAACACTAAAAAGATACTGGCAAATGAAATCAGGTTAATCAGAAAATAGCGAATTCGCTGTTTATCCGTCAGTTGTTTATTCATTGTCAGATTCCTCTAACGGTTCAAACAAGTAACCGACATTTCTCAAGGTTTTGATCCAGCGATCCAATCCAAAAGGCTTTAAATTTTTTCGTAAATTACTCATGTAAACCTCCACAACTGTTAACGTGGTATCCGACTGGAAACCCCAAATCCGATCAAATAATTGATCTTTAGTAATGATTCTGCCCTGATTTTGCATAAGATAATGCAACAAGTCAAACTCTTTTCCCTGCAGAATAATTTCGTTATCCTTGTAATATACCTGATGACTATCCAACTCCACACACAGCTCTTTGATTACCAGCTCATTTTTGACATTCATACCTAGTGCGCGGCGTGCCAATGCTTGAACTCTCATTAACAGCTCCTGACGATGAAAGGGTTTGGTTAAGTAGTCATCTCCACCGTTTTTAAAGCCGTTTACCTTATCTTCCAAACCGTCCTTAGCTGTTAAAATTAAAACGGGGGTATATATGTTTTTCTTTCGTAAATTACTTAAGACTTGTTCGCCGCTCATTTTAGGCAGCATCAAGTCTAAGATAATTACGTCATAAATACCACGTTCCGCCTCATAAAGGGCTTCTTCACCATCATAAACCTGAGTAATTTCACCACTTTCGATCAAAATTTCTAAAATGCTGTCTGATAAAATGTCATCATCTTCAACTAAAAGTATTTTAAGCATACTTGTATCCCATCTTTCTCACTAAGAAATGTTCAATCACTTCTTTTTTTCTATGTATAAAGTTTAAGTAAAAAAGGCTGGAACGAAACTATAGTTAGTCAAGCTCCAGACCCTTTATTTAATTACCAAAGATTATTGTTCTGATTCTGAGGATTGAGCCTTTTTATTGCGCCAAGCTTTTTCTGCGGAATCCTTCGTTTCTTGTTCCACTTGCTTCGCATTGGCAATTTCTTGTTCCACATCCTCAAAGTCCAAGCGCGTAATTTCGCCGCCCAATTCATTCATAATCAGTTGGTTCAAAGGACGATTATCGTCTTCTTCTGCGATTAAAATTAAACCTGTTTCCCCTTCGCCAATCTGTTTGGTCACGTGTTCAAAAACAGTTTGAGCACCTTGAATTTCCTTGGCATCTTGACTGGCCCCCAACAAACTACCGGCAAACCAGCCAAGTAAAATGCCTAAGGGACCGCCTAAAATACCGATCAGCATACCAATCATACTGTTTTTAGACGTATGGTCGTTCCCGGTAAAATCAAGGAAATCATCAATTTTAAACTGATGCACGCCGTCATTTACATGAGTGACAACCGCCATTTGCTCTCCTTTTACTTGTTTTTCAGCATACAATTTTTTGATTTCGGAAAATGCTTGATACGCTTGACTCTCTACTTCAAAGTGCATAATAATGACTCTTTTTGACATCGTACCACCTCATTTGTTTTGATGTTTCTATTTTAGCAATAAAGCAGTAGAAAACGCAATGAAAATCAATTACATCGGCGGCTGAGCGCCCATTTGGTTGCCGCTGACTGCTGCGCCTGTTTGGTCAACAGAAGTTAAAACAGAGTCAATTGAAATTTTGACTAATTCGGTGCCATCTGTATAGCTACCTCCAGTGTATAAACCGTTTTGCTCTGAGCCATTATCTTGTCCGCCTGTAGCAATCGTTACCGTATCACCCACCTTTAGATTAGGCGCGCTAACAGCAATATGAGTAAACTCTTTTTTCGGTGCAATGGAAGCAATCGTTTCTCCCGCAGCATTTTTGAAATTAATTAGGGTTCCGGCGGCTTGTGTTTCGTCAAAATACAAGCTCAGACTTGCCTGTGAAGAAGAATCGCTTGTACTCATAGCCATACCTGAACTGCCACTAGCAATGAATAATCCGCCATCTATAGTAAAGCTACCGTCGTAATCTAAGGCTCCATTCCCATTGTCGACAGGACCATTGACTACCAGTGTGCCGTCGGTCATTCGGATGTCGCCATTACTGTCAATACCGTCACCATCCGCTTCTACATAAATTGTGCCACCAGTGATTTCAATAAACTTCGTGCTGTCACCGCCGCCACCCGGTTCGCCAAAGGCGTCAGGTCCAAACGCTCCATCTGTGCTGTCACTATCACTGCCACCTGCAGCATTAATCCCATCATCAGAAGCCTTTACAGCAATTGTTCCGCCTTTAAGGGTCACAGCAGCACCTTCCAACCCTTCGTAGGAATTGTTTACCGAAATTTTACCATCGTTAAGCAACAGATCCGTATTGGCGTGCATACCGTCATCTCCTGAATCAATAGTAAAAGTACCATTATTAATAGTGATCGCAGCATTTGAATGAACAGCATCGTCAGCGGTGTTTAGACTGTACGTTCCTTCGTCTATAAGGATGTTGCCGGAGGCTTTTAAACCTTTATAACTGGCTGTTGCATCAATAGCTTGATCGTCATAGCCGCCAGCTGTTTTAATCGTCATTTTCGCTGTAGCAATCGACAAATTCGTTTCGGCCTGCACACCGTCATTACCGGCTTCAATAGTAAATGTCCCCCCATCAATCGCGATCCAGCCTTTATCCGTCTCTGTTGCGTTGTTTGCTTGAATCCCGTCTCCTTCTGTCGTTTTCAGTGTGAAGTCACCATCGGCAATTGAAACGGAATCTTTGCCTTTTAAAGCGTTGTTTTTAGCTGTAACATTGATTGTTCCATTTGTTATAACTAAGTCATCCTTGCTGCGAATACCGTTATTATAATTACCGGTAACCGTCAAAGTACCGTTGCCGTTAATAGTCAAATCATCTTTACTGAAAAAGGCGGCATCTGGTTCTGTTTCTTCCGCGTTTGCAAAGGTATAGTCAGCGCCGTCGGTTAAGGTGTTTTTGGTGCCTTTAACTAAGGTGGTAATAACCTTTTTGGCTTGTTCTACGTAGATCGCCGAAGAGCTCTCATTAGTGATCACAACATTATTCAAGACCAAATGAACAGCTTCGTCATTGGCGTTAATTGTCACTTGTCCTTTAAATTCACCTTCTAAAATATAAGTTCCACCAGCAGTAATTGAAAGAACATTTTCTTTTAAAGTAGCACCGGAACCGTCAATTTTTATTGCCGAATTATTTAGGGTGATTTTTGTTACGTTTTTCTCATCGTAGCTGTCATCAAAGTCTTCCTCGTCATACGAACCATATTTGGTATTTGCTTGCTTTGTTTCGTTAACAGCAGTAATTTCAGTTAAAGAGCTGTTGTTTGTTGCCGTTGTCATCTCTGTCGCAGAGTCGGTCTGCTTACAGCCAAACAAGAGCAAAACAAGAGTTGCTAAAGCGATGTGCAGTCGTCCTTTTTTCATTCCTTTCACCTACAATTCTTCTCTATTAGTCGACACTTTGCCGGATACAATTGTTAGATTACCGTTTCTTACGCGCATAGCATCTATTAATTCCTTTTCCGTGTTGCTGTTTTTCAGCATTATTCGATAGCGCAGCTCATACAAGCTACCCATGTTGGCTGTTTTTACTGAATCTAAAGATGCTGAATAGGTATAGCGCTGAAATAAATCATCAAACAAACCCGGATAATCCAAATCCTCTGGAATCGTAATCTTTATTTCGCGTTCAGCTACTTTATGCTTTTCTCCAAAACTTGTGGTATTAAGCACTAATAAAAACAAGCCGGTAATAACCGAAAATAATAAAATATAGCCCACAAAGCCCATTCCGGTTGCTAAGCCAATTCCCATTGACCAAAAGATACTGGTGATTTCTCTGGCACCGCCTGCGACTGAACGAAACCGGATTAAACTAAAGGCGCCCAAGACAGCGACGCCAGTGCCTAAATTTCCATTTACCAGCATTATGACTAATTGAACTAAGACTGGTAAGACGGCTAGCGTGATCACAAAATTTTTACTATAAACGTTTCTGTACATATGTACACAAGCCACTAAAATTCCAAGAACTACAGAGGTCAAAATACAAATCAGTAACTGCTTGAATGACAAATCAACCGAACTTTCCACTAATAAACTAGACAACATGACTAAAATCCTCCTTGCAATATAAATAACGCTGATACGTCTGCGCGTATTTTGAAAATGATGTGGGGTAAATTGCTAATTTCGTTAAAATTTCAGAGAACCACAATGGGTAAGCTCCTAACGCTTTTACTTCCATTAGAACATCAATTTCCGGAGCGACACGTTGTCCTAAATCATTTAACTCGTGATGCAACGATTCTTTTCGATAGCGAATATTAAAATCAAATGTTACACGAAAATCCGGGTCATCTGCAGCAAACAGTGCACGCCTGTCATAAGCAATCATCACTTTCGGCTCCAGCTTTTTACGAGCAAACAACCAGTCAATTTCCTGTTTGATTTGATGGTCCTTTGGCGCCGTAAGCTTTAAATTATGTGGATGCTGCAAATAGCTTTTCGCTGCTAGGTAAGGCAAAGCGATTCTTCGCTTGTATACGACCCCTTCAACCTTCTTTTTAATTTCTAAAAAAACATCCGACTCATTTTGAGGAACACCGTAACTTCTGATTCTAAATTTTTCTTTGTACACTGGTTTTGTTATAGAATGACGAATCATATCATATTGTTTCGTATCAAAATAAATAGAAATAATCGTATGTAGACCGTATTCGTCTTCCTGCATATAATGGGCTAATTCCTCTCTTAGCTGCTTATATTGTTTATCTGTTAGTGCATATTTCTTTTCTTTACGCTGAAAACATTTTTTTAATTTAACCATGACATCCTCTCCTTTATCTAAACTCATGGTATAAAAGGAACCATAAATTAAACTTAAAGACGAAAGATTTTTTTATAAAAAACAAAAAAACTTACCTTTGCATCCGAAAATGTAAAGGTAAGTTTTTATTTTATTAAGGAATTATTCAACAAATTCAAACTCATATTCAGCAATCCGAACAATATCGCCATCTTTGGCGCCGCGTGCACGCAATGCTTCATCAATACCCATACCACGTAGCTGTCGGGCAAAGCGCATGACGCTTTCATCATGTTCGAAGTTGGTCATCTTAAATAACTTTTCTAACGATTCGCCGGATAAAATCCAGGTTGCATCAGAATCACGATCAATTGTAAATTCAGGGCCTTCTGGCTGAAAACCATAGTGCACCACATCTTCCACAATCTCTTCTTCGTACAAGGGAAACTCTGGTGTCACATCCAACAAATCGGCAGTTGCATTTAACAAAGGTTCGATTCCTTTGCGAGAAACGCTGGAAATTGGGAAGATTGGCAGATGCTCTGCATATTCATCTGTCCGTTCTTTTTCTATTTGTTCTTTAAATTTCGCTAAATTCTCTTCTGCTTCTGGCATATCCATTTTGTTGGCTACAATAATCTGCGGACGCTCCATTAAGCGTAAATTGTGAGACGCTAGCTCCTTGTTAATTGCTAAATAATCTTCATAAGGGTCGCGCCCTTCCATTCCGCTCATGTCGATCACATGTAAAATGACCCGTGTTCGTTCAATATGACGCAAAAATTGCGTGCCCAAGCCTACACCCTGTGAAGCACCTTCAATCAAGCCGGGTAAATCTGCAGCAGCAAAGCTGCGGCCGTCGCTGGTAGTAACCATGCCTAAATTAGGAACAAGGGTTGTAAAATGATACGCACCAATCTTAGGACGTGCAGCTGAAATAACTGAAAGTAAGGTTGACTTGCCCACAGATGGGAAACCGACTAATCCCACATCAGCCAGAACCTTTAACTCCAGTTCTATTTTACGCTCTTGTCCCGGCTCTCCGTTTTCCGCAATTTCCGGTGCAGGATTTTTTGGCGAAGCAAAACGGATATTGCCTCTGCCGCCTCTACCGCCTTTGGCTACCGTCAAGGTTTGACCGTTTTCTACTAAGTCACCGATTAAGGTGCCTGTTTCAGCATCACGTACAGTTGTACCCGGTGGCACTTTGATAAAGGTATCTTCCGAACCCCGACCGTGCATTCCTTTGCTCATGCCGTTTTCGCCCGGTTGCGCTTTGAAATGACGATTAAAACGGAAATCCATCAGCGTCCGTAAGCCCTCTTCTACAATTAAAATAACGTCACCGCCGCGACCGCCATCACCTCCAGCAGGTCCGCCGTCCGGTACATATTTTTCTCTGCGGAAAGCGACCATCCCGTCGCCGCCTTTTCCTGCTTTGACGTCAATCGTCACTTGATCTAAAAACATGGACATTTGTTGTCCTCCTATTCTTTTAAAAACTACAGCAGCTCTTCACTGCGATCGTTCTTTTTAACGTGCTGTTCAGCGTTAAAAGCCTTTCTTATTGTAAAGGTTTAACTGGGTTTTGTCTAGCCGCATTCGTTCCTACGAATTAGAACTGTTTGCAGCAGTAGTACTAACAATGATTGCTGAAGCAATCATTGCCTGTTCCTGTGCAAGCATAATTGAAAGAGTCAATGCTGATACATCTATATAATCCTTAGAAGCATGCATCTGCTCTGTGATATATAAATTCAATGCTAATAATTGCCGCATTTCCTTGTAAAAACGTAAATGGGTCTTTTCTGCAATAAGTGCTAGATATTCTTCTATAGAATCAATTGTTAAAGGAGTCGTCATATCCAAAAAAGCTAAAGTTACAACACTTGTATAAAATTCAGCTTTAAAACGAATCCCTAACTGCTTTAAAGCTTCAATAATTTTAGGAATTCGCAATATCAATTCAGCAGAGAATTTTCCAGTTAACTGTGCTGCTAATGCAGCAGCAAACTGTAATTCATCAGATTTATAAAATCCATTATCATTAAAAGTACGATAATACTGCTCAACTAAAATCGCAATTTGTTCAGCACTTTGTTCTTCCAGCAATCTGCTTTGTGCCAAAGAAACAGCTGTGACACCATCTTCTGGACCAGTTAAAAAGAAGTGATTGCTTTTCATTTCTTTAAAAATATCATAAGCTTTTTTTATAATCAATTCTTTTTCAGCTGTTTCCGAATAGCTCAATACATAGGCAGCGAAATAGGAATAAGAAGAAAGGTTAAATCCTACGTTCCGCAGTCTTTGATAATCTGACAACAAAGTAGGGATCACAGTCGTCGTACTATTGGTGCGAGCCAAAAACATACCAAGTATCATACTTCTAACCGGCTGCGATAATAGATGAAACGCGCCCAATTCATTTTTCAACGCCTGATCCAGCTGACGATAATCAGAATCTGAATACTGTTTATCTTCCAGTGTGATCATCTGTGCTATCATATAGGCGACCCGCTTGTCCAGCCATTTTCCTTTTCCGGCTTTTAAACGTTCGTAATTCTCCTGCAGTAAATTTACCTTTGTTACCCGATTCATTTTTTCCACTCCTTTTTGAAGTCAAGATTTTTGACAAAAATCATAAAAGCGTTCATGCTTATAGTATAGCTTAGATAGAAGTAATTTTGAATGTTTGAATCTAACTGATTATTAATTTTTTAATAATCCAGATTATATCAAAGGAGGAAATTTAGTATGACAGTAAAAGTAGGTATTAATGGTTTTGGACGCATTGGACGTTTAGCATTCCGCCGCATTAAAGAAGTTTCCGATGATATTGAAGTAGTCGCAATTAATGATTTAACGAGCCCTACAATGTTAGCGCAGCTTTTACAATTTGACTCAACACATGGCACCTATCCCGGTAATGTAACCGCAACAGATAATGCGATCGTTGTTGACGGTGAGGAAACACGCGTTTATGCAGAGCCAGATGCCAGCAAAATCCCTTGGGCTAAAGAAAATGGCGTGGATATAGTTTTAGAATGTACTGGTTTTTACACCTCTCAAGAAAAAGCACAGGCTCATATTGATGCCGGTGTAAAACGTGTGGTTATTTCTGCACCTGCTGGTTCTATGAAAACAATTGTCTACAATGTAAATGACGATACGCTTGATGCTAATGACAAAATTATCTCTGCTGGTTCTTGTACAACCAACTGCTTAGCACCAATGGCGTATTTCTTAAACAACGAATTCGGTATTGAAGTAGGAACCATGACAACGGTTCACGCATACACATCTACGCAAATGCTCTTGGATGGACCCGTTAAAGGCGGCAACTTGCGGGCTGCTCGTTCTGCAGCTGACAATACAATTCCTCACTCTACAGGAGCAGCTAAAGCAATTGGCTTGGTTATTCCAGAACTAAACGGAAAATTACAAGGACATGCGCAACGTGTACCTGTAGTAGATGGCTCTTTAACTGAATTAGTGTCTATTTTAAAAACCAAAGTAACGGCCGATCAAGTCAACGAAGCTATCAAAAAACATACAGAAAATAATCCTTCGTTTGGTTATGATGATCGTCAAATTGTTTCCGGCGACGTTATCGGAACGACCCAAGGCTCTATTTTTGATCCGACTCAAACAGAAGTTACTACTGCCGGTGACTTCCAATTAGTAAAAACAGTCGCTTGGTATGACAACGAATACGGTTTTACTTGCCAAATGATCCGTTTATTAGAAAAATTTGCGAACCTTTAAGTCGAATTACTGATTAGTTAAACCAACGTTCCGTTCATGAGCATTTAGACATGAACGGAACGTTTTTTTGAGATTAATCACAATTTTCGGCAATGTAATGAACTAAGCGTTCTGTTTCTTCCCAGCCAAGACAAGGATCCGTAATAGATTGACCAAATACTGTTCCGTTTGCCTCTTGTCTACCACCTTCCAAGAAGCTTTCAATCATAAAGCCACGAACCCACTGCCTAACTTCCTGATTCCATGAGCGATTAATCAAGGTTTCTTTTACAATGCGTACCTGCTCCTTATACTGCTTGCCAGAATTATCGTGGTTGGTATCAATCACAATAAAGGGATTCTGATAGCTGCCTTTTTTGTAAAGCTCAATCACTTTAACAAGGTCTTCGTAGTGATAGTTAGGCAAATTTTCACCGTATTCATTCAATCCTCCCCGCAAAACGACATGTGCTAATGGATTCGAGCTGGATTCAACCTCTGTGCCATTAAAAATAAACTCTTGCTTTTGCTGTGCGGCATACAAGGAGTTAAACAAGACCTGCAAGTTCCCGCTAGTCGGATTTTTCATACCGGTTGGCTGATCAATGCCGCTGGCTACAAAACGATGCTGCTGGTCTTCCACAGAGCGTGCACCGACAGCAATGTAGCTAACCAAATCTTCTACAAATTCTAAATTTTCCGGATAAAGCATTTCATCCGCTGTGGTCAGTCCTGTTTCGGTGATGACGCGCTTATGCAAGGAACGAACTGCCGCAATTCCTTTGATCAAATTGCTTTTACCACTGGGATCCTGATGATGAAGTAAGCCTTTATAGCCATCACCATTTGTACGCGGCTTATTGGTGTACACTCGAGGAACAATGAAAATTTGGTCTTTGACCTGTTCTTGTAACCGTGCCAAACGTAAAGTATATTCCAGTACGGCTTTTTCATCATGTGCCGAACAAGGCCCAATCAACAAAAGGATTTTTTCATTTTTCCCTTCGATAATTGCTTTAAGCTCTTGATCTCGGAGCTGCTTCTGTTCTTTTTGTTGCACAGTTAGCTTCGATAAGGCTTTGACTTCTTCAAAATTAATTGGTTGACTAATGGTTTTAAAACTCATACGATAACTTCCCTTCATTTTTAGATAAATAAAAAAGCCCCATCCTTCCATTTCTGAAAGGACGAGACCATACGATCCGTGTTACCACCTTTATTTGCAGTGCATTCACATCCACTGCCTTATCAGGTACAAAAATATACCCTGACACGCTAACGGGTGTGCCTCGCCGTCACAGCCTACTTGATTCGGTGTGCAGTTCCAAGAGGAATTCAAATGAGTCAGGAATGTGCGCCTCTCAGCAACCGGCTACTTTCTGTTGCCCTTCATCATTTTACTAATTCTTGTCATAACTTTTGTTCTTTTTGTTTAGATCATTGTAAAAGAAGCCGAGCGAAAAGTCAATGCTTAACTAAAAACAGCTATTTCTTTTTTTGCTGGCATTGACGACAAATACCATGAAAAGTTAAGCGATGATCCTTTACCATAAACTGATAGCGCTGTTCAACGACTTGCTCTACCTCTAGCAACAGATCCTCTTCCACCTCTTCAATATTGCCGCATTCTAAACACAAAAGGTGATGATGAAAATGCTTGGCTCCTTCTTTGCGTAAGTCATAACGAGCTAATCCATCATTAAAGCTTACCTTGTCCACGACTTTTAAGTCCGTTAAAATTTCTAATGTTCGATACACAGTTGCCAGACCAATCTCAGGACTTTTTTGTTTCACTAAAAAATAAATTTCTTCCGCTGATAGATGATCTTTTTCATTTTCAAGTAACACTAAAACTGTTGCTTCACGTTGAGGCGTCAGTTTGAACCCAGATTCATGCAATTGTTGTTTGGTCTTTTTTAATGCAGCAGTTGAATCCATATATGCAGCCCCTTAATTATAATAATTTTAATTTAGACCTGATTATCCTAGTTACAAATTATAATAAGTATAAAATAAGCCCGGAATTTTTGCAAGCAATTCTCAATTAGAACAAGAAAACTTTAATTATTGCTTTTTATCTTCTAATAATACGGTATAGTCAGCTTCTTGTTTAATCTTCCCCTGCTTTAATAAATTACCAAGCGCACGTTTAAACTGCCCTTTACTGATGCCAAAGGTTTGCTTAATCGCTTCTGGATCCGATTTATCTGTAAAAGGGATTTTATGATCCTGCGCACGCTCCAAGAACGTCAAGATCATTGCCGCATCATCCCCAATAACTTCGTAGCTGCGCGGTTTTAGGGAAAGATTCAAAAGTCCATCCGGACGGACTCCGATCACACGACCGGCCACTTTCTCACCTAAACGAGGTTCTTGATAACGCTCTGACGGATGAATGAAGCCTATCGTAAAATCATCATTTAACACGTATGTTCCAGCCATTTTTAAGCGATAAACAATGCCGCTGATATTCTTGTTTTTTAACTCTTCGGTTCCTTTTATTGCCATTGCTTTAAAGACTTTTTCGTCTGCCAACGTTCCCCAAATACGTGCTTTTTCATCCACCTTTAAAGCAATCATCAGCTGATCCCCTTTTTTAGGCCATAATTCACGCATTAAAGGCAGCTCGTCTAACGATACGACGACATCCTTATCTTTCAGACCAATATCTACAAAAGCCCCTAAATCTCTTCTTGTACCAGTCACCGTACCGAAGGCATATTGACCAATTTTAACTGTGGGAACGTTAGTGGTCATGACAGGCTCTTGTTTTTGATTTAAATAAGCAAAACCTTCAACAGCATCACCGATTGCATGAACGCCTTCTTCTTTTGCCAAGCGGAAGGTAATTCCGTTCTTTTGTAAAAAGTAATACTTTTCGTTTTCATCAATCACTAAAGCAGTGAAAATTTTTGCTAATAATTCGTTCATAATAGTCTCCTTCTGGCATTTAGCCGAAAAAAATACGCAAGACTGCAATAGTTACAATCCCTACAATAACAGTCTTCATTAAATCCTTGGTTCTGATTGCGACAAGCAATGTTGGAATACAGCTTATCGCTTCAAGTGTTTTTAATTTGGGAAACCCTGCTTCTTGTATTTCCAAAATGCTTTGAAATAAAAGAGCGGTTAAAATGCAAATGGGAATATAGGATAAAAAGCGCATCACCCAATTGGGAAAATCAATTCGTTTTGTTAATAAAAAAGGAGCGATTCTTGGAATCCAAGTAACCAATGAACATCCCAGTATTGTCAATAAAACATAATTAGCGCTCATGATGATTCACCACCCCGACAGTACAGCCTAACAACGTTGCTAATAATACCGAAATTTCCGCTGAGAAAAAGCCCATTAAAATATATAAGGATAAGCAAACGGTTGCTAAAACAATCAGCGTTTCTTTGGTATGCTTTTTAATTGGCTCTGCTACTTGAAGAACAAATAATCCGCCAAACATCGCCACTAAAGCAAAATCCAAGCCTAAAAGATGCGGGTCGGGAATCCATTTCCCCAGTAAACCACCTGCGATAGTCGAAAGAATCCACGTTAAATAAGCAGTAATATTTAACCCATGAGTCCACGCAGAACTGACCCGATGATTATTGTTCAACGCGGTCATTAGAACGCCGTATGATTCATCTGTCAGCAGGGTACCGATACCAATACTGGTAATCAACGGTTCTTTCTTAAAATAAGTGGCCACCGACATACTCATTAAGAAATGACGTAAATTCACAAGAAATGTAGTAAAAATAATAGCAGAAATTGGCGAGTGAATCACCAGCATACCACAGATAATAAACTGCGCACTTCCAGCATAAACCAAAATAGACATTAAGGCGATTTCTATAATCGATAATCCTACACTTTTTCCTACGACACCAGCTGCAATGCCGATGCCTACATAACCTAAAATTGTAGGAACACAAGCTTTGATTCCTTCTTTAAAGGTTGCATATTGTTTTTCCATACCAGCTCAATCCTTTTTGTTTTCTAGTCCCACCTTTACCCTAACATCACTCTTTAATTAATCCTTGAGTGTCTAATCATCCATACTAAGGGATTATATTTTTTACGATTCAGACAAAGAAACAAAATTTGTCTGAATCGTCGATCCTTTTATCTGCCGGCATTTCTTGAGGCATTTCCTTTAAACCAGCCGGTCTTGGCATTAATCGTCACTAAATATTGATTGTCTGCCCCATACAAATTATAGTAGCCTTCTCCATTAACGATCCGTGCCGGCTGCAAAGAGTATGCGCCTGCAGTGATATAGCCGCGCTGGATGCAAGTCGCAATGACTTTTTCTTGTACACCAGGCGCCCATGTCCATGCAGGATTGCTCATATCTGCTACGTCGGCTGGATTTTCCGGATACACCGGCGCAGTATAGACACCATCTGCGTTTGGCGCAGAAAAGCCATTTGCATCTACTTGCTGGCCAGTCGTCTGCTGTTGAGTCTGGTCGGCTTGATAAGTTGGATCTGTCTGCGTCGGTGTTTGCACTGACTGATCAGCCTCTGCTGCAGCAGCTTCCGCATCTGACAGAACTTTATCCGCTTTAGCCAGAATCTCATTTAACGGCTTGCGCAACGCTTCATTTTTAACAAGATCAACTTCTGTTTTGGCAGCATTATAGGTTTCTCTCGTTAAAGCGGCAGTAAATTCATTGTTTTGATAGAAGCCTGCAACGGCTGCTTTGGCTTTTTGTAGCTGATCATATTGCGCTAAAGCTTCTGCCCGCCCTTGGTTCAACAATTTATCAAAATCATCTTTTTCTTCTCGCTTGGCTACCGTTACTTTCTGATCAGCTTTTAAGACGCTTGTATTCAGTTTATCGCCATTGATGATCGGCTGAGTAAACAATTCATTTGTTTTGGAAATAGCCGCTTGCTTTTCAACAACTTTATTATACGTATCTTCAAGCTTTTTACGCTCATCCTCATTTTTTATTGAAGCGATTGCTGTTTTGATTGATTTAGGCGCAACATCTACCATTTCAGGTTTAATAAATGTTTGAGCTTTGTCAGTGAAGTAGCTGTTCAGTTCTTTTTGTAGTTTTTGCACATCTTCTTGCTTATCCACGGCTTGAGTGCCCGGTTCTTTTTGCAGCTGATTATAAACAGCCCACGAACCGCCTGCAAGCACCACTACGGCAGCTAAAATAATTGATAATTTTTTATAATTTTTAGTCGCCGGTGTTTTTTCTTTTGGTTGCTGATCAGTAACCGGTTTTGTTTCTTTTGGTTCAATCGCTGGTTGAAGGTTCGGTGCTTCATCTTTTTCTTTGAAGAAAATCGGCGCTTCATCCATTTCAATTTCTTCCGGACGTTTACTTTTTGAAAGAATTTCGGGATGTTTTTGAGGAGGCGCTTTTGGACCGACAATTGGAGTTTCAGACGCTTCCTCGCCAGTTTCTGGCTTAGCAAAGCGTCGAATGGCTTCTCGTTCTCCCAGTTTCGAGATTGCCTGCTCTGAATCTTGCTTTGTTAATTCTTCCTCTGGAACTACTGCTTTTGGTTCAGTAGGTTCGTCCGCGTCGACACTTGCAGCCGCTTCTTGCGTTGCTTCAGCTATAGCTTCTGCCTTTAGTTCTGCCGATACTATTTCTGGTTCAGTTTCTGATGCTTTGAGATCGGATTCATTGTTAGTTTTGTGTTCATTAATATATTGATCCAGCGGAGATGAACTTGCCTCATCTTTCTCCTCACTTGTTTCAGTTGTTGGTTCTTCAGCTGCATCTTGTTGTTCGTTAAACATTGTCATTACATGACCGATGCTCATATCCTTTAATTCAGACCATTCAATATTTTCATTTGGCTCTGTATTGGTAAAAGTTGTATTTGTTTCTTCGGTTGCTTGTTCTTTATTTTCAAAAGTATGTCCGCAGTTGGGACATGTTTTTTCTTTAGTATCAAGTTGATTCCCGCAGTTGGGACATGTTTTTGTCATAATTTTGCCTCGCATTCTACTCATTCAAGTAAATCTAATCTACCACAAAATCGTGTTTCTTCCAATATGTACTCTCTAACTTTTTTATTACGATTGTTAAAAACAGCTCTTTCCGAAAGAAATCGAAAAGAGCTGCTCAACGGTCGAATGAATATTTTTATTCTAAGAAATCTTTTAATTGTTTAGAACGAGAAGGATGGCGCAATTTACGCAACGCTTTTGCTTCAATCTGACGAATACGTTCACGAGTAACGCCGAAAACTTTACCGACTTCTTCCAATGTACGGGTACGTCCATCATCAAGACCGAATCTTAAACGTAAGACATTTTCTTCACGGTCAGTTAACGTGTCTAAGACATCCTCCAACTGTTCTTTCAGTAATTCATAAGCGGCGTGTTCAGCAGGACTTGTCGCATCCTGATCTTCGATGAAATCACCTAAATGAGAATCATCTTCCTCACCGATTGGTGTTTCTAAAGAAACCGGTTCTTGCGCAATTTTTAAGATTTCACGTACTTTTTCAGTAGGTAAATCCATTTCCGCACCGATTTCTTCCGGTGTCGGTTCGCGCCCTAAATCTTGTAATAGCTGCCGCTGAATCCGAATTAGTTTATTAATAGTTTCTACCATGTGCACTGGAATCCGAATGGTTCTAGCCTGATCAGCAATCGCACGCGTAATGGCTTGACGAATCCACCAGGTCGCATACGTTGAAAATTTAAACCCTTTGCGATAGTCAAATTTCTCAACAGCTTTCATTAAGCCCATGTTACCTTCTTGAATCAAATCAAGAAACTGCATACCGCGCCCTACATAACGCTTCGCAATAGAAACAACTAAACGTAGATTCGCTTCTGCCAAGCGTTGTTTGGCTTCTTGATCGCCTTCTTCAATTTTTAAAGCCAGCTCAACCTCTTCAGCAGCAGTTAATAGCTGTACTCGGCCGATTTCTTTTAAATACATACGAACAGGATCATTAATTTTTACACCGGTTGGGGCAGATAAATCTTCCATTTGAGCCTTTTCAGCCACTTTTTCGTCTTTTTTTAGACTATGTTCACTAGGGTCACCGTTTTCGTCAACCACACTAATTCCTGCATCTTCCACTTTTTGAATGAGCGCGTCCATTTCATCTGCATTTAAAGTGAAAGGCGTTGCAAGAGTATTTGTTAGATTATCGTAAAAAACACTGCCTTTAGGCTTGTTTTCTTTGATAAAGGCCGCCACTGCAGCTGCATATTTTTTTTCTGTTTCTTTTTCCATGAAAGAAGGCCCCCTTCATTTTTCCATTCGGTTAAATCTATAAAAGATCGTTGCTGCATTTATAATGCTGCACGACTTTTTTGAAGTTTTTGCGCTAAACTAACGACCTCAATCGATAATTCATCTACCAATTGTTTATTGCCAAGTCTTTCAGCTTCTTTTTTTTGCCGCTGTTTTTGTTGAATTTGTTCTTCTATGCTGGAATTTTTAATCACTTGTAAAATATCAGCGATTTCTCGTTCAGAGCTTTCTTCAGAAATCGTCAGATAGGAAATTTCTATCGCTAGATTCTTCGCAGCATTTTCTTTGAGATAATCTAAAAAATCAGCAAGTAAAAATTCATCATGAATACTCATATAGCTATCTAATAGCAGGTAAAGCTCCTGATACTGATCATGAGCAAAATTGAAATCGGGATATTGCTGTAACTGATTTCTGATGCCTTGTTCGTTCATCAAGCGATAAAGCAAGGTTCGTTCTGCTTTTTCTACTTGAGTCAACGGTAATTTATTTTGAACAGTCGTCTGACTTGGGATGACTTCTGTTTCTGACATCATTGGAGGTTCCGGAAGATAATGTTCTTCTAGATCATATTCATAAACAGGAGCGAGCGGCTGATTCGACTGCTCCCTCTCTCTGCGCTTGGCAGAACGCTTTTGACGTTCCAACTGCTTCAATTGTTCTTCTAAACTATGAAATGAAAGCTGAAATTCCTGGGCCAGCTGATTTAAATAACGATCCCGCTCTAAAGGCGATTGAACTAAGATCAGTTCTTGCAGTAAATCGTTGACATAATCAAGCTGCTCTTTTTCATTGTTCATATTTCTGGATGCGCGCAAATACTGCATTTTAAAGCTAAAAACAGTTTGTCTGCCGTGTAGAGCTAATTCACGGAAAGAATCGCTTCCGTATTTCCTTAAATATTCATCCGGATCCAACCCTTCAGGGATACTGACAATGCTTAACTGAAAACGACTATGTTCATTTAATAACGATACTGCACGATTGGTTGCTTCAATTCCTGCACTGTCACCGTCATAACAAATGACCAGCTCTTTGGCAACCTTTTCCAGCTTGCGAATTTGCTCGTTGGTTAAACTGGTTCCCATGGACGCAACACCGCTTTGAATTCCAGCTTGCCATGCCGCAATTACATCCATAAAACCTTCAAATAAGAAAACAGTATTTTCTTTTCTAATTTCTTTACGTGCCTGATCAAAATTAAACAGCGTGTCACGCTTGTTAAATAAAAGCGTCTCCGGACTGTTTAAATATTTCGGCATATCTTTACCAGAAAAATCCTCTGTTTTAAATAAACGCCCAGAAAAAGCAATCACATTGCCGCGATCATCTTTAATCGGAAACATTACCCGCTGATAAAAGCGATCCAAAAACTCACCATTATCGCGTTGAATAAACAATCCTGCTTCTTTCAACGATTCTTCAGAAACCTCTTCGTTTTTGAAAACTTGACTTAAGAAATCACGTTTTTGCGGAGCAAAGCCAATGTTAAACGTTTCAATGATTTCCTTTGTCAAACCGCGTTCTAGTAAATAATTTAAAGCTGGCTCACCAATTTGTGTATTCATCAACACATGGTGATACAGATCAGCCGCTTTTTTGTGTAGTTCAATCAATTGCCGATTTTTAGTATTTCCAACAGAATCAGCTTCGATGGAATTGCTCCAATCATAACTGACAGGAATCTGTTCTAGTTCCGCCACTCGGCGAACGGAATCCGGGAAATTAATTCCTTCGATTTCCTGCAGAAAATTAAAAACAGTTCCGCCTTTTCCGCAGCCGAAGCAGTGGAAAATTTGCTTGTCTTCTGCAACTGAAAATGAAGGGGAACGTTCTTCATGAAACGGACACAAACCCATATAATTCTTGCCGGATTTTTTTAATTGAACGTATTGTCCGACGACATCAACAATATTTGTTCGCTGCCTTATCTCCTCGATCACTTCTTGAGGAATTCTTTGTGCCACTGTTCTCACCTCCAAAAAAAAGCCAAAGCTAATTCATGTGATCAGTCAGTAAAAAAGCACTGAAAACTCAGTGCGATTTACAAAAGACACAATTACACATGTTTCATTCTATCACAATGAACATAATTTTCAAGTAAATTGCACCTCTATTTTCATAAGAAGCCACTTTTTCTACAAAAAAAGCGGGATATGTATTCGAAAAAAATGTAAAAGACAAGCGGGATAAAAATCAAGCAGACTTTTATCTCGCTTTAGCGGATTTATTGCACTGAATTGCTTTCAACTTTATTGACTTCGTGGTCTTTCCACAATTCTTTTACAACTGGAATATTTCCCAGTTCAGTCATGTTACTTGGTAAAATAACAGTATTGGTGTTACTTCTCACTACTTGTTTAAAGGCTTCAATTCCTAGATAAGCCAAGGCTTGATCGTTCAACTCACTTTCCTTAATCGCCTGATTAAGTGTCAAAATACGTTGTTTTTCTGCCTCTGAGGTAATTCGAATCCGTTCAGCTTCCGCCTGAGCATCAATTCGAGTTCTTTCAGCACGTGCCTCGGCATCGATTTTGGTTTGCTTCGCTCTGGCTTCAGCGTCAATCTGCATTTGTGAAGCGTTAGCTTCTGAATCCAAAATAATTGACTGCTTGCGTCCTTCAGAAATTGTGATAGTGGATTCCTTATCACGACTGGCTGTAATCAATTTGTTCATGGAGTTTACAATTTCATCCGATACAGAAATCTCGCCAATATTGATCCGGTCAATCGATAAACCATAGCCGGCTGTAATATCTCTTACACTTTCAAACAGGCTGGCATTAATTTCTTCTGTTCCGTTTAGCACTTCATTCAAATCCATCTTACCAATAATGCCGCGTAGATTAGACTGACAGTCTTGAATCATGGAAGTCACAGAATCTTCATTATCATAAACAAAGGCACGAACATCTGTTACATGATATTTAATGGCTTCGTCTACTTCGACAATAACGTTATCACGAGTAATGACACTTTGCGATTCAATTTCAAGCGGCGTTTGTTTTAATGAAACACGCCCTTTTACTTGGTATAACACTGGAATTAAAAAATGTAAGCCGGGATCCAGCGTTTTTACATATTTACCAAAGCTTTCAACGATTTTTACTTCTCCTTGCTGAACAATAATGACCATCTTGGACAGCACGAAAACGATTATCATTAATACAATCAGCACCAAAAACAAATTAACGATTATCAATATAATTCACATCACTTTCGAATAAATAATTGTTGACGCTAACAAACAACTCAGTGCTGGAAAAATCAATAACCTCCAGCATTGCTCCTTTGGCAGGAATACCGTTGACAACACGATACATATAGGGGCTGCCATAAATTCTGACTACTCCATTATAATTATCGCTTGCAGATCGAAAGCATTTACCGATCGTTTTGTTCATTTGATATTCTCCGCTCATACTCTCCTCCTCCTTTTTAATTGTTGATCTACTTATAATTCCCGCAACGTTTTACCTACCCGTTTCAATTGGAAAAGTCCAATGAAGATCCGAACGATGATATTAATCACCATGATAATAATAAACAATGGCAACGTCTGCTGCGTTAAAAAGTTAATCTCTAAAATATGATGAAACAGCATTGCTGCAACGTAAATCCCGCCGATAGTTGTGACTGTCAAGAAAATTCTCAATGGATTAAACGGTAAGCACGCACGTACCACAGCCATACAGCTAATGCCGATCAGCAAATAATACATCAAGGTAGTTGTATCCATTTGTGATAAGTCTTGCTTTTGTCCCAACAAATACACAGCAATAATATTAACGACTACTAATAATGCATTCACAGAGGCATTTTTCAAGGCAGTAGGCAGGAACTTGCCCTTCACTTTTCTTTTATCACTTTCAAACGAAAGGAAGAAAGCTGGATAACCTTCGATAGCCAAATCAATCAACGTAATTTGAATTGGAATAAATGGAAATGCGACGGCTGTAAAGGCACAAACTAGAGATAGGATAAAAGAATAAATCGTTTTGATAAAGAAAATACTTGCCACTTTTGTGACATTATTGACAACACGACGACCTTCAAATAAAACATCCGGAAGCGTCGTAAAATCAGAATCCAATAAGACTAAATTGGAGATTTGTCGCGTTGCACCATCTCCTTCTGCCATGGCGATACTGCTGTCAGCTTCACGTAAGGCTAATACATCATTCACGCCATCCCCCGTCATAGCCACCACATGATCGTTGTCTTTTAATTCTCTGACAATAATTCGTTTTTGCTGCGGCGTTACTCGTCCGAAAACAGTATACTCATGAACTGCCTTGCGGACCTGAGCTTCTGTCTGCACAGTGGATAGATCAATATAGGATTCATACCCATACAAGCCGGCTCTGCGGGCGATATTAGAAACCGTGACCGGATTATCGCCAGAAATAACTTTAAGATCAATCCCTTCCTCACGTAAATAAGCGAGGGTTTCATTGGCATTTTGACGAATTGGATCATCGATTTCCAGGACAGCAAGTGGGGTAATATAAGGCATTTCTTCTTCATTCAATGGACTATTCGCAATGCCCATCATTAATACACGATAGCCGTTTTCCTGAGCAATAAATAATTCATTAGGCATTTGTTCTTTTGAAAAAAGCTTTTCAGGGGCTCCTAAATAAACCGTGCCCACTTCATTAAACTCAATAGCTCCCCATTTGCGCTCGGATGAAAAAGCTAAATTCTTCACCGCACCATAGCGATTCGACACTTCAAAGTAGTCGCGTATCGCCTGCATAGTAATATTATTGTCGGTGCTTTCAGCTAAGTAGCTGCCGATAATTTGCGGGAAATTTTCCTGATATTCAGGATGCAAAACCGTTACTTTTTGAACCTTCATCTTACCTTCTGTAATGGTTCCTGTTTTATCCAAGCATAAGGTGTCCACATGAGCCAACGTTTCAATTGAATACATATCCTGAACTAAGATCCGTTTTTTAGCTAATTTTACAACTCCTGTGGTTAAAGCAATACTAATTAACAAAACCAATCCTTTAGGCAACATACCCAAAAGCGCCGCAGCAGAAGCCACTACCGAAGACTTCATTCCGGCATCACGGATGAGAAAGCCCTCTAAGAATAGAATAATCCCCAATGGAATGATAACGACACTTGTAAATTTAGACACTTTACGAATCGAATTAATTAGTTCAGATTGAATCGGTTTATGCACTTTTGCTTCAGCCGTAATTTTTACCGCATAGTTATCGGCACCTACATGGATCACTTTTGCATAGACCTGACCGCTCGCCAAAAAGCTGCCGGACAATAATACATCACCTGCATGCTTCTCAATAAGGTCGGATTCACCGGTTAGAAGAGCTTCATTTGCTTCAGCCTGTCCTTCAATAACTTCCATATCTGAAGGTACTTGTTCTCCCGCTGAGATAACCACGATATCATCCATCACCAATTCCTTGGTATCAATGTCATGCTCCTGTCCGTCGCGAATCACCCGCACACTTTCTTTAGCCACAATAGACAGCTTTTGAACTAAATTTCTTGCATGGATTTCTTGATAAATCCCCATTACCATATTAACAATAATGATGGCAAGAAAAGCTAAATTGGAATAAGCGCCTACAAAAAATAAACAGATCGCAATAGCAAAGTTTAAAAAGTTAAACAGAGTCATTACATTATCATAAATAATATCTTTTGTGGATTTCGCCACATTTTCTTCGTAATTGTTTTGCAGCCCCTGCTGCTTTCTTTGTTCTACTTCTGATTGAGTCAATCCTTGTCTCTGCTCAAACTTGTTTGTCATGGAATCCGTTCCCTACTTTCTCCGTGTTAAAGATACATCTTCTTTAGTTTACTTGTTAATGCTCAGAACTTCAAGAAAATCCTCAAGAATTCGCCGAAATTTCATCTAACGATTCCTTGAGGATTTTAGTCTTAAGAACGGTTTATTTTAGCCATTTGATAAACTGACCATTCATTTTAACGAGATCTGCATAAAACATATTGCCGCCATTGCTGTAGAGGAAACCACCATTATACAAAACAGATTGCGGACGATAATAGCGATAAGTTTTTTGCGTAGTATTTCCTAAGAGCGGTGATAATACATTCTTAGAATATTCTTCGGCCAATTCTACTGAATTTTTGCCGCCTCGTTCTTTAATGTAGTCGATGTAGTCCAGCCCAAAATTATAGGCTTGAACGGCGGTCCAAATATCACAGCCGGCTTCGTCTGCTTTAGCTATTGACTGCGCTAAAAAAGACACACCGATTTCAATGCTTTCCTGAGGATCATGGATCATATGCTGTTGACCATAAGCACTTTCGCTGCTTTGCATCAAATCGTTGGTACGGCCCTTCGATTCTGTATAAATAATCGCCAACACCAGCTCTTTATACTCAGGAATTTGATTTTTTTCAACCTCTTGCTTCACTAAATCTTCGTACGTCATCACTTGCTGTACATTTTTACGAATCTTAAAGCCAAAATAGCCGGCTCCTATTAATAACAAAATTAATAGCAAGACTATGATCCTTCTTAATGCTTTTGCCAATCTCATGATCTTATCATCCAAACTTTTTCTAAAGTATTATTTATCATACGATATTATTAGAAAAAAAGCTAAAAAAACTAGCTTTCTTTAACATTCTTTAAAAAAATGAATGTATGCTTTCGGTTTAATTTCTAAACAAAAGAAGCTATACTAAAATGGACAGGTGGTAACGATATGAAAAGAAAAAAGAAATTTTTGCTGACAACCGACCGTTCATTGATTTACTATGAAGTTTCAGGACAAGGCTTTCCCCTGTTTCTACTCCATGGAAATGGTGGCAGCGGTGAATATTTTAAAAAGCAAATCCCAGTATTTAGTAAATATTTTACTGTTTATGTCATGGACAGTCGCGGTCACGGACGTTCAACAAACCGCAGCAAGTACTTATCCTTTGACCAAATGGCTGATGATCTTGCTATGATTATGGAAACAGAACATATTTCTCAAGCCAATCTTGTTGGCTTTAGTGACGGAGCGAATTTAGCAATGGTATTTACTAAAAAATATCCACAAAAGGTTCAGCGCTTGGTTTTGAACGCCGGTAACACGCAAGTAAAGGGGGTTCATTTTTTGGCACAACTCTTCACTTTTGTAGCTTATCAAGCAGTTCGGCTTTTCGCAGTTTTTAGTAAAAAAGCACAGCAAAAATTGGCTGTTTTACAGCTCATGCTAACAGATATCGGCGTAACAACAGCTGATTTAAACCAATTCACTCAAAAAACATTAGTGATTGTTGGTAAATATGATTTAATTAAACGCAGTCATTCTCTTTATTTAGCAAAAGAAATTCCATATGCATCTTTTGTCCTTGTTCCAGGGCAGGGACATTCCTTTGCCCGAAAAGCACCTCAGCGTTTTAATCAAGAAGTATTGTCATTTCTGAGAAAGTAGGTACGTAATTTATGAAAACAATCATTCAATGGATCAAAGATCGACTGGGCTATCTTAAAACGTTATTTATTTTTTCGGTTGTCATTATTGTTATTCGCGAACTCCTTTCCATCAGCAAGACCATTTCAACTGCTCAATTAGCGGAAATTTTTCGGACAATCGGCTTTGGGAAAATTGCTGCAATGCTGGTTATTGGCTTAATTTCCGTTTTACCGATGGTTGGGTATGATATCATTTTGAATCGGATTTTAAAACAAAAGCAAAAAAAAGCCTTTCTCTTGGAGACGAGCTGGATGATTAATACGATCAATAACATTGCCGGCTTCGGCGGTTTGGTCAGTATCGGCTTGCGTTCTGAATTTTACGGAACTAAAAAGGATGGAAAATCCGTCGTAAAGGCGCTTTCCAAAATTTTAATTTTCTTAATGTCCGGTCTTTCAATCTACAGCCTTTTCGCTTTTTTATTAGTCGTTCTGGGGCATACCAATAATTACTTAGAGCAATATTGGATTTGGCTGATCGGCGGCGGATTATATTTCCCAGCGATCATGCTGCTAAGCTTCATTCGAAAAGATGAATACATTGGAGATATTGACAACAAAACGCGTATTCAATTAGTTCTAACGTCATTTTTAGAATGGACGGGTGTATTAGGCAGCTTTTTAGTCATTGGATTTTTGATGGATATTCCAATGAATCCTTTACAAATTATCCCGTTATTTATTGCCGCTTCTGTTATTGGGATTGTTTCCATGATTCCTGGTGAATTAGGCAGCTTTGATATTATGATGCTGATTGGTCTTTCCGCTTTGGGAATCAAGCGTGAAATTGGCGTGGCTTGGATTTTACTTTACCGATTATTTTACTATATTGTTCCTTTTATTATTGGAGTTATTTTCTTTTTGAAAAATTTAAGCCATGGATTAAATCAACGTTATTCCGGCATTCCACGTGAATTAATGACCGAGCTAGCGCATAAGGTCGCTGTTTTTCTAATGTATTTTTCAGGAATAATGATTATTTTGTCCGCAACTATTCCAAGTGCTTTTACACAGGTAAAATGGCTGGAAAAAATTAATCCTCTTTCGTTTCATATCCTTACCCAGCTGCCAGCAATCCTACTTGGTTTCTTACTATTAATTACCGGACGAGGGATCGCTGCTAAAGTAAAGCGTGCATATTGGCCAACCTTAGCTCTATTGACCATTACTTTAGCCTACACTTTTTTAAAAGATTTTAGTTGGGGCGTCTTAGTCTTTTTATCCTTATTACTGCTTATTATGATTTTTTCTAAAAAAGAATTGTTTCGAGAGCAGCTTGTTTATTCTTGGGAGATGGTTACAGTAGACGGAGGAATTTTTATACTCTTGACTGTGCTTTATATCGTAATTGGGGTCTATAATTTACCGACGTTTCCCCATCACAAGCATCATTTTATCTCCTTCTTTTTATTTCCATCTGAGAAGATTTGGTTTTCAGGATTCGTAGGGATTTTACTTGTCACACTTTTCAGTTATTTATTCATTCGTTACTTAGAAGGAAATCGTTATCGAATCGGCATCCCGCTCAACAGTCAGCGTGTCCAAAAGCTTTTAGATACTTACGGCGGCAACTCTGACAGTCAGCTAATCTTTTTAAACGATAAGGATATGTATATTTATACTGACAACACAGGTGAAGACACTGTCTTACTACAATTCAAAACCTTGAACAACAAATGTCTAGTTATGGGAAATCCTTCAGGTAAAAAAGAAGATTTTGCAGCAGCTATTGAACAGTTCCTTGCTGAAACAGACCGTTATGGCTATATTCCCGTTTTTTATGAGGTCTCTGAAGAATTCGCCATGTTTTTACATGAATTTGGTTACGACTTTATTAAAATGGGCGAAGAAGCCCATGGCGATTTAGTCAATTTTACTTTATCCGGGAAGAAGATGAAAAGTGAGCGCGCCGTCATGAACCGCTTTACAAAAGCCGGCTATCAATTTGAAGTTCTTACTCCGCCCTTTTCTGCAGATCTGCTTGCTGAGCTCAAGCTGGTTTCTGATGAATGGTTAGGCAGTCGCAGAGAAAAAGGCTTCTCTTTAGGCTTTTTCTCGGAACAATACCTCCAAAAAGGACCTCTGGCACTTGCCAAGGATGCTGAGGGCAAGCTTGCTGCTTTTGCCAATATTATGCCGACTTATACTAAAAACGAAGGCACAATTGATTTAATGCGCTACCGTAAAAATGTCCCTTCCGGTGTGATGGACTATCTGTTCGTTTCCTTGTTTACTTACATGCAGGAGGAAGGTTTTACTTACTTTAACCTGGGGATGGCTCCGCTAGCCAATGTGGGAACCTCGAAAAAGAGCTTTATTCAAGAACGCATCGCGTATTTAGTTTATGAATTCGGTTCTCGCTTTTATTCTTTTCAAGGCTTGAGAGAATATAAGGAAAAATACGCAGCCGAATGGATTCCTAGATATACGCTTTATTCCAGAGATAGCTTTATTGCTTACGTAATGATTGCCTTATTACTGGTAGATAACGCACCAATCGAACAACAGCCAAAAGTACACGGTATCCGCCGTATTCTCAGAAATAGATATCAGCGCTAAAAAACCAAGGCTGGTCATGTCAGCCTTGGTTTTTTAATCGATTGCAATCTTAAATTCACTATTCACGCAAGCAGTCCCTGTAATCCAAATGTCATGTTGCTCGTGTGCACCTCTTCGTGCTGTTACAATTATTTCACCGCTACGCTGAACGTGTTTTCCTTGAGTAATAATAAGTGTTTTTTCAAAGACGGCGGGATAAAGGTGATTAAGCGCATAAGCCCCCATCACGCCAGAAGCGGTTCCTGTTACAGAATCTTCGATCGTTCCGGAAAACGGTGAAGAAAAATGTCTAGCAGTAAAAGTTCCGGCTTCTTGTGAAACAACTGCAAATGGATGAATGGATGCCGAGGTCAGCTCTGTCAATATAGCAGGAAATTGATCAGAATGAGGCACCATTTTGTCCAGTACGCTTTGTTCCTTTACAGGCAAAAGCAATGTCCATGAACCGGTATTGCCATACTCAATAGGAAGAGTCGAATGTAAATCAGTCACTTCAATTCCCAAACTGGCGCAGAGAGCCGCTTTATCTCCGTTAAAAGAAATAAATTGTGGTTGTGCTTGCTTCATTCTAATTTTGTTGCCTGCTTCTTGATACTCTACGGTTAAATTGCCCGCTCCTGTTTCAATCGTCAGCACACGATCTCCATATCCCTGAGATAAGACAAAAACCGCCCCCATTGTGGCATGTCCGCATAAAGGGGTTTCATGTCCCGGTGTAAAATAACGCAGCCTCACAGCTGCTGTTTCACTTCGACAAATAAAGACGGTTTCGTTAAACCCGACAGCTTTTGCGATGCGCTGCATTTGCTTCTCGGAATATTTATCACCATTCAACACAACTCCTGCCGGATTGCCTTGACCGGGTATTTGAGTAAAGGCATCCACTCTTTTCACTATACACTCCAATTAATCCACCTGCTTTTTATTGGTTAGTATAGCATAAAAAAGCTCAAAAACAAGACGATTGAAATTGTCCTATTTTTGAGCTATGGGTTTTATTTTTCGATTTCAGTCACAATTCCTGAACCAACAGTCCGTCCGCCTTCACGAATAGAGAAAGTTGTTCCTTGTTCAACCGCAATCGGATGAATTAATTCAACATCAATCGTAACGTTATCTCCTGGCATAACCATTTCGACACCTTCTGGTAATTCAACGACACCCGTTACATCTGTTGTCCGGAAATAAAATTGAGGACGATAGTTCGTGAAGAATGGAGTGTGACGGCCTCCTTCTTCTTTTGTTAAAACATAAACCTCTGCCTTAAATTTTGTATGTGGCGTGATAGATCCTGGTTTTGCAATAACTTGTCCACGTTCAATTTCATCACGGGTAATTCCTCGTAAAAGAACACCGACATTATCACCAGCTTCTCCATATTCCAAAGTCTTACGGAACATTTCGATTCCTGTCACTACCGCTTTTTGTGTTTCTGGCTTGATACCCACAATCTCGATTTCATCGCCAACCTTCACTTTTCCGCGATCAATCCGGCCTGAAGCTACAGTTCCGCGACCAGTAATTGAAAAGACATCTTCTACTGGAAGTAATAGCGGTTTGTCTGTATCTCTTTCAGGCGTTGGAATGTATTCATCTACTGTGTCCATTAATTCCATAATCGCAGCTTCTGCTTCTGCATCACCTTGCAGTGCTTTTAACGCAGAGCCTTTAATAATTGGAATATCATCACCTGGAAAATTGTATTCATTTAACAGTTCACGAACTTCCATTTCTACCAAATCAATCAATTCTTCATCGTCCACTAAATCAATTTTATTCAAAAAAACGATCAAATGTTTAACGCCTACTTGACGTGATAACAAAATATGCTCGCGGGTTTGCGGCATGGGACCGTCTGTTGCAGATACTACTAAAATGGCGCCATCCATTTGAGCTGCGCCGGTAATCATGTTTTTAACGTAGTCCGCATGTCCTGGTGCGTCAATGTGGGCATAGTGACGTGCTTTTGTTTCATACTCAACGTGTGCAGTATTAATGGTAATGCCACGTTCTCTTTCTTCTGGTGCTGCATCAATACTAGCATAGTCCTGCGGGTTTGCTAGGCCTTGTTTTCCTAATACTGTAGTGATTGCAGCGGTTAATGTGGTTTTCCCCTGATCGACATGTCCAATAGTGCCGATATTTACATGGGGTTTACTTCTGTCATAATGTTGTTTTGCCATGATATACAAACCTCCTATATTGTTTAAAAGGTGAAAAGTCTGTCGATTAATTGACCAACTTTGACCTTTATACTCTTATTATAGTCATTTTTTTTCATAGTACAACTTATATGCTTACTTTTGATAAGTGATAGAAAAGCTTACTGTATCTCCTCAAAAGACAAACAAAAAAGCAGCCTGAATCACTCGACTCAGACTACTTTCTTTTTTATTTAACAGTTACTTGACCAATGACTTCGTTTGCAGAAGCTGTTTGATCTGCTTTGGCTAAATCATAGCCGGAAACGACATCTTGGTTTGTAAAGACAACGATTAAATCGGATTTTTTACCAGCTGTTGCCAAGGCCTGTAAATCGATAGTTGCCACTTTGTCTCCTTGTTTCAGAACTTGTCCTTCTTCAACATGTAAGGTAAATGGCGCACCTTTCAGCTCAACCGTGTCCAAGCCCATGTGCAGCAACACTTCAATACCGGAATCCGTTTGGATGCCTAATGCATGTTTTGTTGGGAAAATGCTGGTTACTTTACCAGCTACTGGCGTATAAACAGCACCATCTGTCGGTACAACTGCGAAGCCATCACCCATCATTTTTGCAGAGAAGACATCATCTTGCACTTCTGAAATCGGAATAACTTTTCCGTTTGCCACAGCATACAACTCAGCTTCTTTTGTTGAAGAAACGGGCGCTTCTGTTTTCACTTCAGTTTCAGACTTTTTTACAGGTTCACCTGCAGCAGGAGCGGCACCGTTACGGATTTTGCTCATTTCATCTGCAACGAATTGTACTTCCGTTCCTACAATAACCTGAATATTCTTGTCATCAATCACTTTAACACCGGGAACGCCGGTTGCTTTAATTTTTGCTTGATCAACCTTGCTTGTATCTGCAACTGTCAAACGTAAACGAGTAGTACAATTATCGATAGAAGTAACATTTGCGTCTCCGCCTAAGCCTTGGTAAATTTTGCTTGCCAAAACAGCGAAACGATTATCACCAGTTGTATCGATATCCGGTGTTTCTTCTCCATCCCCTTCTTCACGTCCAGGAGTCATCAAGTTAAATTTCTTAATGGCAAAGTCAAATGCAAAGAAGTAAAGAACAGCCATAATTAGACCTTGAACAATTAACATATAAGGTTGGTTGGCAATCGGATTACGTAAGCTCAATACGAAATCGACTAGACCAGCACTAAAGGCAAAGCCTGCTGTCCAATGGAAGAATGCAGAAATAAACAGTGAAATCCCTGTTAAAGCAGCATGTACAACATATAATGGCCATGCTACAAACATGAATGAAAATTCTAATGGTTCAGTAATCCCAGTAAAGAATGAAGCAAATGCAGCCGCAATCATCAATGAAGCTGTTGCTTTTTTCTTTTCAGGACGAGCATTGCGGTAAATCGCATACGCACCGGCAGGCAATCCGAACATCATCATTGGGAAGAAGCCGGCTTGGTACATACCAGTAATTCCTTTTTCACCAGTACCAGATAAGAAGTTACCAATGTCATTAATACCCGCTACGTCAAACCAGAATACTGAATTCAATGCGTGGTGTAAGCCTGTAGGAATTAACAGACGGTTGAAGAAGCCGTAAATACCGGCACCGACAGCACCTAATTTAGAAATCGCTTCACCAAAAGTAACTAGACCAGAGAATACAACAGGCCAAACAAAGAATAATACGCCTGAAGTAACTAACATTGCTACGGCAGTCATAATTGGAACTAAACGTTTCCCGCTAAAGAAGGATAACGCCATTGGCAGTTTCACTTGACTAAAGCGATTGTACATTGCTGCTGCAACTAGTCCAGATAAAATACCGATAAAGGCATTACCGATTTTAGCAAATGAAGGATCGACTTGTTCAACAGGAATCCCCTTCATTGCGGCAACTGCTGCACTAGAAAGCAAGGTTGTAACGACTAAGAAAGCGACTAATCCGCTAAGTGCCGCTGCACCATCTTTGTCTTTTGACATTCCTAAAGCCAGACCTACTGCGAATAATACAGGTAAGTTATCAATAATCGCACCGCCTGCTTTAACTAAAAAGACAGATAAGAAGTTAGGATCCCCTAATCCAGTCATTACGTTCGGATCGATCCAATACCCTATCCCCATTAAAATTGCTGCTGCTGGCAATACTGCTACAGGAAGCATCAATGAGCGTCCCATTCTTTGCATGTATGCTTTCATTTTTTGTTTCTCCCCTTGTCGTCTTTAATTGGTCATTCTTAAGCGTTCAATATGAATCGCCAGATAACCTAATTCTTCGTTTGGAACTTGGTAGTGAAAATTTCTCATTAACAAAACTTGAACCTTTTTTGAAATCTCATAGCTTTCCGCATATTTTTTGCGCACAACTTCTAAGATTTCGTCATCCAACACTGCATATTGATTCTGTTGAAAACGGTGAATAAATAAGCGCAAATGATTGACCAGACGAGAATAGCTCAAGCTCATCTTTTCATCATGAATATTGATTGCCAATTCTTGCTCAATTAAATGAATAATTTCTGAAACAATGGTGACTTCACGAATACTTTTACTATTATCCGTGCGGCCGCTGCGAGCACTGTGAATATGGATCGCAATATAACCTGCTTCATCATAACTGAAAGGGATACCAAGTGTTTGTGTTAAATAATCAACTGCCCACTGAGCAATTGAAAATTCCTCACTATAGAGAATTTCAATTTCATTCAACAGCTTGTTTCTAACGATGATATGATTTTGAATATTCTCAGCAGCAAAGGCAATGTGATCACTTAGTCCGATGTTAATATGCTCATTTAACTTTTCACCCAGCACAGTTTCAGCATGAGCAATAATTTCTTCGGTGACAAAAAAATATTTTTCATCGATTTGTGATAACAGAACCTGCAGTTTTTTCAAACCTTCCGGCTCCATAACAAACATTCGTTCCACTTGTTGCGGGAATAACAAGTCATTTTTCTTCTTGTTAAAACCCACGCCTTTGCCGACAGCCACTTTTTCCTGACCAGCATCCTCCACAAGTACTGCATTTTGATTAAGCACCTTTTTAATTTTCATACACATTCCTCTTCTGCAGAAGTAGATTGTTCGTTTTCTTGATTCAAGACAACAAAAAAGCATAGAACAACCCCATCAAAATATGAGTATATCATATCTCAATGAAATTCTTCCATGCCTAGTATTATCCAGTCACATGAAAACGCTATTCATTTTTGTTAACAGTGATAGTTTACAAAGATATAGACCACTTGTCAACTATTTTTATTTATTTTTTTTGAATAAACTAAAAGTAAAAAAGGTTGTAAACAGCAAATGCTATCGTACAACCTTTTTTTTACTAATTTTCTTCGTCTTCAGAATATTCTTCTTCATCATCGAAATCATCATCAACATCCTCATCGTCAATGATGGTTAAATCTTCTTCGATACCAGGCAGTACTTCTTCTTCGTCATCCGCGTCAGCACCGATTTCTTGTAAATCAGAATTGTAGGCTTTGATTTCTTCATCCTCATCATCGTCGTCATCATCATACAAGATATCGTCTTCTTCTTCATCCGTCAATTCTGCATCTTCCGGATCATCGTCATTGTAGTCAATTACGTCTTCGTCATCTGCATCCATAATAAACGCATTGACTTTTTTACGTTTTCTACGACGTGGTTTGTCTTCTTCATCTTCTTCCAATCCATGAGTAACTTCCTCATCAATTGAGTCAATTGGATACCATGAGCGCAAGCCCCAACGATTATCTCCCAATGAGATAAAACTGCCGTCAATATTTAAGTCAGTATAAAATTGTGCTAAAGAGTCACGAATTTCGCTGTCAGATTTTCCAAGATAATTTTGAATTTGGTTTACTAAATCAGAGAAGTCCATCACATCTTCACGTTGTTCTAAAATTGCATGCGCAACTTCGATCATGGATAATTCATCTTTGTTCAACCCGTCAAATACATTAATTTCCAAACGGTACACGTCCTTTCACAGTCTACTCTTTATCATACAAAAACATCACCGAAAAATCAATTAATTCTTGTATAATTACGCAGTAAATTCCAGTTCTAAATGATATTCGCCAATTTTTTCTGCTTGAGAATACAGATCGTAGTCAATTAGAATACTGCCGGCTACCGGCTGATCCTTTAAGCTAAAGCGTAAATTACGCGTAAATGTGGTGATTTGGAATAAACCATAAGGGGTTTTGTAGCTAGTATCCAAGCGCTCCTGATAAGCAAATTTTAAGCGCATGCGCATTTCACCAGCGCGAATCAGTTGAATTTTACCGTCCGGCTCAACTTTAATTGTTACAGGAACCGCTGTCCCCTCCTGCTCTTCTTTGTAGCGAATATAAAGTGTATCGCCAATATTGACAATTTGTCCTTCTAAATCGAAATAAAAGTTTTTCTTTTCTCCTGCCTGATCTACTACTGTTTTTAGTTGAATCGAAACAGGTGTTCCTTGAGATAAGTCCATTAAAAACACACTCCTTAATTAATCCATATCATACCACTGCTTTTTAAATAAAAACAAGCAAAGCAGCTATTTTTATTTTAGATTAAAACAACCATGGCTATTCCAGCAACGCTTCAGCAATTGCTTGATCGATCGCTAAAATTGTACAACAGCCGGCAGCGACTAAAGGCTTGATGCTTTCGGCTTTTTCAACACCACAGCCAATCACCATAACATCGGGAATCTGGATTAAATCTTCTACTTTGATGCCCAGCATGCGTTCACTTATTTCATTGTTTACCGTTTGCCCTTTTTTGTCAAATAATGATGCGACCGCGTCTCCTTTGACTTGTGTTGCTTCGATAATCTTTAACTGTTCCGTCTGCATATAGCCTAATCTTTTCCATGTTGAGCTTTGATTCGGATTACCTACGCCAATAATTGCAAAATCAACACTTCTAGCATCAGTCAACGCTTTCCCTACCAGCTGACTTTCATTCAACGCTTGAGCTAAATAGCGACTTTCTGCTAACGCTGGTGCATAAAAATATTGACAATGACTATCTAGCTTTTCCGCCAGGCGAAAAACTAAATGATTCGTATCGAAATACAAATGTTCACTAGAAATTCCACCGACTAAGGGATAAACATTGATGGACGGATAAGAACAATACGGCATCGCATCAATCATATACGCCAGTGTGGTTCCCCAGGATAAACCAATTTTCATATTTGGCCGAAGCTGCTCTTTTAGATAGTGGGAAGCTGCTTGACTGACCTTTTGTTGAAGCTCTTCTCTTGGACGCTGTTCATTTGCGGGAATGACAAGAACATCTTTTAACTGATATTTTTCTTCTAAACGGAGCCCCAGCGCTACACTATAGGCGGTTTCGTCGTTGATGGAAATAGAGACAATGCCCTGTTCCTTAGCCTGCTGCAAAATTTTTGATATAACGGGTCTGGAAATCTGCATTTGTTTGGCGATTTGAGCTTGTGTCAATCCATGTTCATAATACATAGTAGCAATTTTTAAGAGCTTTCTGCGATCTTCACTAATTTTCATTGACTCGTTTCAACTCCAGCCATTGCCTGTTCAATTGCCTGTAAAATGGTCTTTACTTGAGGCGTCGCCTGCGTTTCCAGATATTTTTGGGCTGGCATTGGAATGAATTCACCGCCTAAACGAATAATTGGCGCTTTTAATGACAGTGCTATTGGAGATTCCGCAATCACAGCGGCTAATTCAGCGCTAAAGCCGCTGTTTTTAACAGCTTCGGTAACCACAATTACGCGTTTCGTTTTTTGAACTGATGCTAGAAGCGTTTCGCTATCTAAAGGAACCAATGTTCTAGGATCAATGACTTCCACAGTGATTCCTTTTTCTCCAGCTAATTCTGCCGCCTCCAAGGCTTTAGAAACCATGATTCCCGTCGCAACAATCGTGATATCATTTCCTGGACGTTTAATATCTGCTTTGCCAATCGGCAATGTATAGCAATCTTCCGGAACCTCTCCAGTTGTTTTATATAAAAGCTTATGTTCATAAAACATCACCGGATTATTATCTTTAATTGCAGCATGGAGTAGCCCTTTGGCATCATAAGCATTTGAAGGTTGGATTACTTTTAATCCTGGAATATGAGCCATCCAATTTTCTAAACTTTGAGAATGTTGCGCCGCCGCTCCTGTCCCTGACCCAGCAGCAGTTCGCATCACCATCGGAACCTGCGCTTTTCCGCTGTACATATAATGAATTTTGGCAGCCTGATTGACAAGCTGATCCATTGCTACCGTGATAAAATCGGAAAACTGTAGTTCGATAATCGGACGCATTCCTGTCATTGCCGCCCCTACTGCCGCTCCAGCTAAGGCACTTTCTGAAATCGGTGTATCACGCACTCGACTTTTCCCGTATTTTTTCTGAAGATTTTTGGTCGCGCCAAAGCCGCCGCCATAAATGCCGATGTCTTCTCCTAACAAGAATACACGCTCATCCTGCGCTAGAGCTTCATCTAAGGCCTCATTAATCGCTGTCAAATACGTAATAGTTCTCATTTCTCTTCCTCCGCATATACATGGGTTCGCAAATCCTCAATTGTTGGTTCCTTATCCTGCTTGGCTGATTGTGCCAGAGCCGTCAAGCGTTCACGTATCTCTGCTTCTATTTGACGTAGTTCTGTTTCTGTCATGCCCTCTTCTTGAACTAGCTTCTTTTCCAAGCGGGCAATCGGATCATTTGTTTCCTGCCATTGCTGACACTCAGCCTCTGAGCGATACAATAACTGATCGGATTTGGAATGACCCATATGCCGATAGGTTAATGCTTCTATAAGTGTGGGACCGCCGCCAGATCGCGCTTTTTCTGCCGCTTTAGCGACTGTATCAGCGACAACCTGCAGATCGTTGCCGTCTATTGTAATGCCTTCAATACCATAGCTGACTGCACGGTCAGATAATTTCTCTACGTTCACCATTTGGTCAATGGCACTGCTCATCCCATATTGGTTGTTTTCGATGAAATAAATCACTGGCAGCTGCCAAATAGAAGCTAAATTTAACGCTTCATGAAAACTGCCTTCATTGGTGGCTCCATCTCCGGCATAACATAATACAACTTGATCTGTGCCTTGCATTTGAGCTGTCAAAGCGGCTCCAGCAGCAATTGGAAAGCCAGCACCTACAATTCCATTTGATCCCAGATTTCCGACATCTAGATCAGCAATGTGCATGCTGCCTCCTTTGCCTTCATTCGTTCCTGTTTTTTTTCCCAGCATCTCAGCAAACATACGACGAATATCCGTTCCCTTCGCAATACAATGACCGTGATTTCTATGGGTGGAGACTATCCAATCACTCTTTTTAAGGATTCCTGCTCCGCCAACGGCCGTTGCCTCTTGGCCAATACAAAGATGCATGGTGCCATATAACTCTCCTGCTTCAAATAATCCTTGTATAGTTTCTTCAAAAATGCGAATTTCCCACATTTTTTTTAAAGCTGAGAGATTATCTAATGTAGAAAGACTCATCGTCTCACTCCTTTACATTTGTTCTCAACCAAATCATATGTAAATATTTTAGCGGTTTCCCAAAAGGATAGCAACATTTTCTTAACAAAATACGGCTTTTCTTAAAAAATGACAAGTTTCTGCGGGTTTTCCATTCAGATAAGCATGATTTTTCTTATAAATCGTTTATAATAGAAAGTGGAGGTGGAAACATGTTATTTCACGATGAACAAGCAACTTTATTTTGCATGCACTGTCAAAAAGAAACCCTGCATGACATTGAATATATGAATGAAGTAATCTCCGGCATTGAATGCGAAGAATGTCATAATAAAATGAGCATTGATATTGATGCAATGAAACAGTTTTATCACTACTTATATGAGCGTTTAGTCTCCAAACCGGGACGTTTAACGGAAGAAGCTAGACAAGATTTTAGTCGCTTTTTAGCCTCTATGCCCATGCGCATCATCAGTAAACCTGTTAGATTTATCAATGAATATGACCAAATGAATAAAGAAGTAAAAAAATACGTTTCACGAGTTAGTCAGGATGAAGAGTTAGATGAAGAATGAGTTTAAGGCATATTTTAAAGAAGCAACAATTGCCGTTTATGATCAGCATTGCTTAAGCGCAAAGGATTATTTTCTGCCATTTGCTTTAACCGATCTTTTTACCGCGTATGCCGGAACGCACCAGCAGTCAATCGTTCATTTTTGGCAGTTGGATCAGGCAATGATTTTAGGGATGAAAGATACACGAGTAACTGATTTAACAGCTGGGCTAGCTTCTTTAGAGAAGGACGGTTATCATGTTCTTGTGCGCAATTCTGGCGGACTAGGTGTCATTAGCGATGAAGGAATTCTAAATGTATCACTGATTATCCCCAATCCGTCAAAGCAAAAAATGAGCATTGATCAAGCCTACACCCTAATGTGGCATTGGATGAAGGCCGCTTTTGAAACAGAAACAAAGCAAATCAAGGCGTTTGAAATTACCGATTCTTATTGTCCCGGAACATTTGATCTTAGTATTAATGGTAAAAAATTTGCCGGCATTGCGCAGCGCCGGATTAAAGACGGCACAGCAATTATGATTTATTTAAGCGTCAATGGCGACCAAAACAAACGAGGTCAAGCAGTTAGAAATTTTTATAAAGCAAGTCTGCACGAAGCGTTCGGACAAAATGGGTATCCAGCCGTTGATCCGTCGGTAATGGCTAATTTATCAGAGCTGATTGATCAACCGCTGACAATTCCTACGGTGAAAAAACGCTTGTTGGATGTCCTTCCTACTGTTGCGGCAACTCTTGATGAAAAGATAATAGCAGAGCAATTAAACACTGCTGCTTTCACAGATGAAATAAAGAAGCAGCTTGAAAAAATGGCGCAAAGGAATCAGCTTTTGAAGGATTATCGCTACTAACAGTTCGATCCTCTTAGTTAAAAAGGAGTGAAAAAATGACAAATCTGACAACCTATAAAAATCAATTACTGCCCATCGAAAAAGTCTTTCGTGATCCTGTTCATAATTATATCCACGTTCAGCATCAAGTTATTTTAGATTTAATTAACTCTGCTGAAATGCAGCGTTTAAGAAGAATCAAACAATTAGGCACCTCATCTTTTACCTTTCATGGTGCGGAGCATAGCCGTTTTTCACATTCTTTGGGCGTTTACGAAATCACTCGCCGAATATGCGATATTTTTCAGCGCAATTATTCTGTTGAACGTTTAGGAGCAGACGGCTGGGACGATAACGAACGTTTAGTTACTCTTTGCGCGGCCCTGTTACACGATGTTGGACACGGCCCCTATTCCCATACATTTGAACATATTTTTCAAACGGATCACGAAGCGATTACTGTAGAAATTATTACTTCTCCCGAAACGGAAGTTTTTCAGATATTAAATCGAGTCTCCGCTGATTTCCCTGAAAAGGTAGCGAGTGTAATTACGAAGGAATATCCAAACCCTCAAGTTGTTCAAATGATTTCCAGCCAAATTGATGCAGACCGTATGGATTATCTGATTCGAGATGCTTATTTTACCGGCACAGAATACGGGACCTTTGATTTAACCAGAATATTGCGGGTTATTCGTCCCTACAAAGATGGCTTGGCTTTTGCTATGAATGGCATGCATGCGGTAGAAGATTATATTGTTAGTCGTTATCAAATGTATGTTCAGGTTTATTTTCACCCTGTTTCCCGAGGAATGGAAGTAATCTTAGATCATTTACTCCATCGTGCAAAAGAACTTTATGAGGAACAGCCGGATGATTATCAGCTACATTCACAGCTGCTGGTGCCTTTTTTCAAAGGCAATTTTTCGCTGTCAGATTATCTGAAATTAGACGACGGTGTCTTAAATACTTATTTTACTCAATGGACCTCTCTACCCGATCCTATTTTAAATGATTTAGCTGCACGTTTTTTAAATCGTCGGCCCTTAAAATCCGTTACTTTTTCTGGCAATAAAGAGTCAGTGACCATCCGTCATCTTCGTGCTCTAATTGAAAAAGTCGGGTATAATCCCAAATACTATACTGCAATTAATTCAAGCTATGATTTACCTTATGACTTTTACCGTCCCGAAAAAAACAGTCATCGCACACAAATTGAAATTATGCAAAAAGATAGCACCTTAATTGAATTATCCAAAGTCAGTCAGCTAGTCGCGGCACTAGCCGGACAAACCCAAATTGATGAACGCTTTTATTTTCCAAAAGAAATGGTCGACCCGAAAAGACAACAAAACTACGACTTGTTTGATGACTCTTATCGTGAATTCGTTTCTTATATTCATAATGGCGCATTAATCGAAGGAAAAGAATAAAATTACATGTCACAGGAGGCAACTATGTCAGTCAAATTAGTAGCAATTGATATTGATGGAACCTTATTAGATTCCAACCGCAGAATTACCCCGAAGGTGAAAGAAACACTAAAAAGAGCAAACGAACAAGGTATGTATATTGTATTATGTACCGGTCGCCCTTTGCCGGGAGTCACAGAACAGTTAACAGAGCTTGAATTGTACGGCGATAATGATTACGTTATTACCTATAACGGCTCGCTTGTCCAAGCGACAAAATCAAAAGAAATTATTTCCCAATATACATTAAGCTATGATGATTTTTTAAACATAGAATTAATGTCGAGAAAAGTGGGCGTCCATCTTCACACGATCGACAGCGAAGCAATTTATACAGCTAATCGGGATATTGGTAAGTACACCGTCCACGAAGCCAGCTTAGTCAATATGCCGTTGAAATATCGTACAGTTGATGAAATGACACCGGATATGTCGATCATTAAAATGATGATGATTGACGAACCAGAAATTCTAGACAACGCTATTGCACAGTTGCCGGCTTCCTTTGTTGAAAAATATACAACTGTTAAAAGTACTGACTTTTACTATGAAATACTCAATAAAGAAGCCAGCAAAGGCAATGCTTTGGCAAAACTAGGAGAGCATTTAGGCGTAAAACAAGCTGAAATAATGGCGATTGGCGACAATGAAAATGATTTATCCATGATCGAATACGCCGGCATCGGTGTGGCGATGGGCAATGCCACAGATAATATTAAAAAAGCTGCTGATATTCAGACCTTAAGTAATGACGAAGATGGCGTTGCCGAAGTTTTATTAAATTACTTATAAAACATAAACGAGGTGAATCAATAGTCATTTAGGTGCGAGCAATTGCAGTAAAAGAAAAAACAATATGCTTTTGATACTCATCGGATTTTTGAAATTGGCGAAGAAACTGACTTTTGGTCACCGTTTATTCGCAAATAGGGCAAGACAAAACTAAAAAATAGTTTTGCTTGCCCTATTTTATGTAGCTTATATTTTTAATTCTTGCCACTTTTTCACAGCCCACTTGTGACTGCCTCTTTTCAATAATTCTATCCCCTTGGTTACAGGGACCCAGTGAATCTGATTTGTTTTTTCAAGCGGCTCACAAACTTGTGTCCATTCATCCGCTACGAAAAAGTAACCTGGATTATAATAATCTTTTTGACGATGACGAGAATGAAAATATTCATCTGCCTGCCCTAAATAATTGCCTATAACTACTTTAATTCCTAATTCTTCTATCATTTCACGATGAATGGCTTCTTCGTTCGTTTCACCGCATTCTACTTCACCGCCCGGCAAAAAGTAAGCACCATTAGGAGCTTGAATCAGCACAATCTCCGTACCAGCCTTTCTGGATACAATAATATAGGCTCCTACTCTTTTTTTATAAACTATTGTATCTAATTTTTCACCAAAAGCTGGCGTTCCCATAAAAACAACTCCTTTTCATATATCCTAATTTTACATGAGAATTTTCTAATGAACAAGTATTATCCTATCATTTCATTCCCAATAAAAAGCTTGTTTATGCTACTATAAAAATATTGGCAGTTCTTTTATACAAACTGCGATATCATTTATTGAAAGGAAGATGATCTTGATGAAAATGGCTCATACTTGTGTCCGTGTCAAAGATTTAGAAGCATCATTGGATTTTTACCAAAAAGCCTTCAATTTTGAGGAAAGTCGGAGACGTGATTTTCCGGAAAACAAATTTACATTAGTCTATCTAACGCTCCCAGGCGATAATTATGAATTGGAATTAACGTACAACTACGATCATGAAGCTTATGATCTAGGAAACGGCTATGGTCATATTGCTATTAGCACTGATGACATCGAAAAACTTCATGAAGAGCAAAAAAATGCCGGCTTTTCCGTTACTGATATGAAAGGATTGCCGGGAACTGCACCTTCCTATTATTTCATTACAGATCCTGATGGCTACAAAATTGAAGTTATTCGTGCCCGTTAAGCATTTTAAGAATTATTGGGCTACAATGCCTTTTTTGCGCATAGAAGCAATGCATTATTCGCGTTGCTTCCATGCGCTTTTTTGCTTTCAATAGAAAAATCCCCCTTTTTTTACCAATAAGTGATAAACTACAACTACAGATTATTTTTAGGATGTGGTCAAATGTCGAACGTTATTGGAATAGCAGGAAATCAAATTATTGAAGCGGTGGATGTTTTTAATGGAAATTACGTAACCTACACGCCCCAGGGCTTTGTTGATGCGGTTCAACAGGCTGGAGGCTTACCTTTTGTCATTCCTATCGGAGACCCAAGCCAAGCTGCGGCCTATGTTTCTAAAATTGACAAGCTGTTATTAGCCGGTGGACAGGATGTTTCTCCGCAATTTTATAATCAAGAACCCCATCAGAAATTAGAAGAAACGAATTTTGCACGTGATTCTTTTGAAATTGCTCTGATTAAAGAGGCCAGAAAACAGCACAAACCAATTTTTGCTGTTTGTCGTGGTATGCAATTGCTGAATGTTGCTTTAGGCGGCACTTTGTATCAAGATCTTTCTCTTTATGCTGATTGGCAAATTAAGCACGCACAGCAGCCTACCAAGCCTCAATTTGCAACACATGATATTTTTGTTGAAAAGGATAGCTTACTTTATCAGCTTTTAGGAGAAAAAAGTCAGGTTAATTCTTACCACCATCAAGCGATTCATACACTGGCCAATGATTTGATTGTGACTGCTAAGTCTGCTGACGGTATTATAGAAGCTATTGAATCCCGTGACCCGAAATTGTCTTTACTGGGCGTTCAATGGCATCCTGAACTTCGTTTCAATGTATCAGAAAAGGAATTCAAACTCTTTGACTTTTTTGTCAATGAATTATAGAAAAAGAGAGCAAGCTTATCAGTGAATCGGTAAGTTGCTCTCTTTTAATTCTTTACTACGCTTAAAAGTCAAAATTGTCCGGATCGGCTCCTACACGTTCACCTGTATTTAGCTGATTGATTTTTTCCATATCTTCGTCACTCAATTCAAAATCAAAAACGTCAAAGTTCTCTTGGATCCTTTCTTTATGCACAGATTTCGGAAAGACAATGATATCATTTTGTAAGTGCCAGCGAATAATCACTTGCGCAGCTGATTTATTATATTTGTCGCCAATTTCAATTAATGTAGGCTCCTTAAGAATTGTTCCTTGACCTAAAGGAGACCATGCTTCCACCGCAATATCATGCTCTGTCAAAAATTTGCGCAAAGGCTCTTGGGTTAACCTAGGGTGAAGCTCGATTTGGTCAACAACCGGCAGCACACGTGCATCTTTCATAATGTCTTCTACATGATGCTGATGGAAGTTTGACAGACCAATCGCTTTAGCTCTACCACTGTCATAAATCTCTTCCATCGCTCGCCACGAATCTTTGTATTTTCCTTCTACCGGCCAATGAATCAAATATAAATCAACGTAATCTAATCCCAATCGTTCTAAGCTTTCATCAAATGCTTTAAAGGTACTTTCGTAGCCTTGATCTGCATTCCATAATTTTGTTGTAACAAATATTTCTTCTCTTGGAACACCTGATGCACGTATTCCTTCGCCAACACTCGCCTCGTTATCGTAAACCGCGGCTGTATCAATTAAGCGATAGCCTGTTTCCAAGGCCCATTTTACTGAATCGGATGCTTCAGCACCATCTTTTGCTCGCCATACACCAAGACCTAATCTTGGGATGATCGAACCATTTGCTAATTGCTTTGTTTTTTCTAAAGACATGCGTTTACCATTCCTTTCATAAAGATATCTAGAACTTTATTATACCTTGATTGAACAGGAATAAAAAAAATTTAACTTGTAATTTTCCAAGTGCTTTATCCAAGGATTTTAGATTTCGTCATAATAGGTTAGTTCGTATTCTGTAATTAATTCATTTAACTTTTGAGCATAGCTGATATCTGTTGCATAGGTACCGGTTAAATAAGCAGTTGCTTCTCTGTAATCATTCGTTTGACTTTTCCATGCTCCTTTGTAAAATAATGGATCATGATCAAGGCCGTTTTTTAGAAGAAAAACATAATCCAAAAGCGCATCTTTATAAGTCGGATATCTACGGAAAGCAGATGAAACAGTATACAGCTGTCCTGCCCCATCATCCTCTTGCGTAAGTAAAGTAGTTGACAACTCTTGATATGCTCCTTTCATGCCAAATATATTATAATACGGGGGGTTAGACAACATACTCGTACCTGAACCTGATTCTAAAATCGCCTGAGCAAGCATGACTGAAGCATATAAATCATTCTTAGCTGCAATTTCCTGTGCTTCGTTACAGATTTCATCGATGAACTGATCAATACTATCCTTGCTGTTTCGTCTTCTCTTCGCCTTTTTCATCAATACCGGCTGTTCGTTTCTTGCGCTACTGTTTCCTTTAGCGGCCGCTTTCAAGTGTAACGGTTCTCCAAATAATGCCATTGTTGCTAAAGCGATTAAGATACTTCGTCTAATTTTCATCCAATCCCCCTGCCTTCCTTTTTTTTGCTTTCTAACATAAACATACGCAATAAAAGCAGAATTTTTTTGGAAAATAAAAAAACGGAAAAGTCATAAGCAGTACTTTTCCGCAACGTTCCTCTTTTTAATTCTTAATATTTCTTATCCAGCCAGCTGGGGCTTCAATATCACCCAACTGAATTTTAGTCAGTGTATCATAAAGCTTTTGTGTCACTGGACCAACCTCTGTTTCACTATAAAACACATGGAAATCATCCCCAACTTGAATGCCGCCAATCGGAGAAATCACTGCAGCTGTGCCACAAGCTCCAGCTTCTGTAAATTTATCTAGAGAATCAAGGTAAACATCTTCTTCAACAGCTTCCATGCCTAAATGATGCTCCGCAAGATAAAGCAGTGAATACTTAGTAATACTTGGCAAAATAGAAGGCGACAATGGCGTAACAAAGCGATTGTCCTTGGTAATACCAAAGAAATTTGCTGAACCAACTTCTTCGATCTTAGTATGTGTCGCCGGATCTAAATAAATACAATCAGAAAAATGTCTTTCTTTCGCTAGTTTTCCAGGATAAAGACTGGCTGCGTAATTTCCGCCAACCTTAATCGCGCCAGTTCCTTGCGGGGCTGCCCGGTCATATTCGGAAACAACAAAATTCGTCGGTGTCAGACCGCCTTTAAAGTAGGCACCGACCGGCATACAGAAAACAGTAAACAAATATTCCGGCGCTGGCTGCACCCCGATTCCTTCACCGATTCCAATTAATAGAGGACGGATATACAAAGTCGCCCCACTGCCGTAAGGCGGTACAAACTCTGAATTTGCTCGTACCACTTCCTCAACAGCTTGAATGAATTTCTCTTCAGGAACCTCAGGCATCAGTAGTTGTTTGGCACTACGGTTCATTCTTTTGGCATTTTGATCTACACGAAATAAATTAATCGATCCATCCTTACAGCGATAGGCCTTAAGTCCTTCAAAACATTGTTGGCCGTAATGTAAAGCGGCCGATCCTTCATTAATGTGCAAGGTATTATCTTCTGTCAGCTTTCCTTGATCCCACTGGCCGTCTTTCCAAATAGAAAGATAGCGAAACGGGGTCTTTATATAGTCAAAGCCAAGATTAGCCCAATCAATTGTCATACGATCACTCCTTATTTTCAGAATATTGTAACATATTACCGATATCATTGTTAAGCTTTTTTCATAAATAATGACATCTTTCTGCAAATTCAAGTATAATATTAACAAGAATACTTTTATAAACAATAAAAGACTGAATAAAATGGACAAAGAAAGTTGGAAGATACTCATGTTTTTTTTAGGTCAATCAAGCAATTCCACGATTGAAAGCACCTTAGACTCTACTTTGGATATCAAAGCAGTTACTGAGAAAAAAGTCAGCGCCATTCAGCGCTTTTGGGACAGCATTAATTGGGATCAGATAATAGCGACCCTAATCGAAAAAGCGATTTATATTGTCTTTTTGATTCTGCTGTTTATTCTGTTAAACCGCATTGGTAAACTATTAATTGATCGAACCTATGGCAATTATAGTAAAAAGCAAGCACTGAGTCCTAGCAGATTAAAAACGCTGCATACACTAATTAATAACGCCTTTCAATATACGTTATTCTTTTTCTTTTTATATTCTTTATTGACAATCGTAGGCGTTCCTGTCGGTTCGTTATTGGCTGGTGCCGGAATCGCTGGTGTCGCCATTGGTTTAGGCGCACAAGGCTTTATGAATGATATTATTACTGGATTTTTTATCATATTGGAACAACAAATGGATGTGGGCGATTATGTTCGTTTAACTTCTTTAGGCATTGAAGGAACCGTCACTTCTGTCGGACTAAGAACGACACAGATGAAAGCCTTGGACGGCACGATTCACTTTATCCCCAACCGCAATATCACTACCATCAGTAACCTTTCCCGTTCCAATATGCAGGTTCAAATTGATGTACGCATTATTCCTGATGAAGGTTATGAAGAAATAACAGCAATTTTAGATCAAGTGAATGAAAAGTTAAAAGAAAAATACTCTGACAGCATCCAAACAGGGCCCACTCTTTTTGGCATCGTAGATCTAGGAAACGGTAATTTCGCTGTTCGAACTACAATGTATGTATTAAACGGCAAACAGGCAGTAATTAAGGAAGAATTTTTAGCACAATATGTGAAAAAACTTACGGAAGCTAACTTTACAATACCAAACACACCGATTACTTTAAAATAAGCTTAAAAGAAAACAAGAGCAGCCAAAACGACTGCTCTTGTTTTTTTAGATATCCAACGATTTTAAAAATTGACCGATATGGGCGACAGCAAAAGATAACGCAGCTTCATTTGGTTCAAATTTTTCAGAATGCAAACCATAAGGACTGTCCACACCTAACCAAAACATAGTTCCCGGTACTTTGGATAACAGATAACCAAAGTCTTCGCCTGTCATGGCCACCTGCGCTTCTTCAAAAACAACATCCGGCTGCTGTTGCATAAAGTGAATGAATTGACTAGTTGTTTCAGGATGATTGATGACCGGAAGATAGCCCTTTTGATCTAAAACAACATCTACCTCGCACTGAAATGACTGAGCGATTCCTGCGCCAATTTCTTGAATTCTTTGTTGAGTTAACTGATTCATTTCTTCCGTTAAAGTACGGATTGTTCCGGAGACCTTAGCCTCTCCAGCAATCACATTAGTAGCTGACCCGGCATGAAAAGTCCCGAAGGTCACCACTGCGCCTTCAACCGGATTCACATTGCGGCTGACAATCGTTTGCGCTTGCTGAACAAGACTTATCCCTGCAACAATCATGTCATTAGAATCCTGAGGAAAAGCAGCGTGCCCGCCTTTACCTTTTAAAGTAATCTGCATTTCGCAAGTTGCCGCAAAAAGTGTCCCTATCTTTGTAGAAATAGTTCCTACAGGTAAATCCGGATTAACATGCAGTCCATAAAACTCATCTGGCAGCCATTGACCGAACGCCTGATCTTCATACATCAGCATGCCCCCGGCTTCATTTTCCTCAGCTGGTTGGAACAAGAATAAGTAGTTGTTTTTGGGCTGAACTAACGTTAGCTGTTCTAATAAACCTAAGCCAATAGTCATATGAAAATCATGACCACACGCATGCATTTGTCCAGCATGAATTGAACGAAAATCAGAAACAACCTCTTCTTCGATCGGTAATCCGTCAATATCAGCCCGCCAACCAATTGTTTTTTCAGGAGAAGTGCCTTGAACGAAAACCATAATTCCGGTGCGCCAAGTTTTGATTTCAAGCCACTCTTGATTAAGTGAATAAATAATTTCTAATAATAATTGCTGTGTTTTTACTTCTTCTAACCCAATTTCCGGAATTTGGTGTAATTTTCTGCGAATCTCAATTAATTGTTCTTGAATCACTGTATCTGCCTCTTTTCTATTTCTCACGTTCTATTGTTTATCAAAAAAAGCCTGCTGTCAATCCTCCAGCAGGCTGAACATCTTATAGTTTACGCAATTCTTCCATCATGTTGGTTTTTCCTTTAGTCTTTTCATCAATATCTTTGATTTTTCTAGCTGGAACACCGGCAACGACAGTATTTGGAGCGACATCGTCCACGACAATAGCACCTGCAGCTACGACAGCGCCGGCACCTACTCTAACTCCTTCTAGAACAACAGCATTTGCACCAATCAAAACGTTGTCCTCAATCACGACTGGTAAAGCACTAGGTGGCTCAATAACGCCTGCCAAAACGGTTCCCGCACCGATATGGCAATGTTTGCCGACAGTCGCACGTCCGCCTAGGATCGCACCCATATCTATCATGCTGCCCTCACCAATAACCGCGCCAATATTGATGACAGCGCCCATCATGATGACTGCTTGATCGCCAATTTCTACTTGATCCCGAATAATTGCACCTGGTTCAATACGAGCATTGATATCTTTTATATCAAGCATTGGTATAGCAGAATTTCTCGCATCATTTTCAACAACAAAGTCTTCAATCTTCGCTTTATTAGCTTCCAGAAATGGTTTGATGATTTCCCACTCACCGAAAAGCGTCCCAGTTTTACAGTTGGTAAATGCTTGAATTTCATTAGGAAATTCAATTTCTTTTAAGCTGCCTTTTAAAGTAACCTTTACAGGCGTTTTTTTCTTGGCATTGCCAATATAGTTAATAATTTCGTGTGCGTCCATACAATAACTCCCTTCAAATTAAAACATTGCTATCTTAGAATAACGTATTTTGTTAAATTACACTACCCCTGACAGGAAAATAATTTTCAGTAAACAGCTTCCATTCTTAAATAGCCGCTTTTTCGTTTTCCTGTCCTTCAATTTTCGGTAAAATCACATTTTTCCGCTCAAGCTCATGCGCCATGTGATTAATCGCCTTTAACAGTTCCTTACGGGTAATGATCCCTTTAAAGCATTGATTATCATCTACGACAGGTAAAAAAGCTGAATCCACCAGTAAATGCAAGACATCCTCCAATTCCCAGCTTTCGCCAATAACCGGTACATTCACTTCCATAACATCCGCTACAGTGAAATCATTTAATTTATCAAAATCAACGGCATCAATATCAAACATTTTATCGACCACTTCAGATAAGCTGATCAGTCCGACAAAACGATCGCCCTTATCCAAGACAGGAATTTTTGAATATTTTACTTGAGATAAAACCAGCAGTGCATGACTTAACGGATTCAAACACATGACGTTTGCAACGTTTTCCGCCGGTATTAAAAATGTTTCTTCTTTTTCTAATAGTAATTCTTTTACAGCAGTTCCAATCATTGGAGTGCCTCCATTTCCTTTTCTTTGCTACCTTTTCTATTTTACCCAAAATAGATGTAAAAGTCTTGAATTTCAAACTTTCTTCACAAGATTTTAGAAAAGTTAACGTTTAAGCTTGCCGCGGATAGATGAAATGCAGCTCTTTGATTGGCTGATGGTCACGTCCATAGTACTGGATTTCCAGTGCTTCTGGACGACTATCAATCATTACGTAGGATTTTATTTGAATCGGACCTCTTGGCAAACGAATACTGCCGGGATTTAAAAAGAGTACGCCTTCATTCATTTCGCAGCCAATTTCATGTGTATGTCCAAACAAAGCAATGTTGGCCTGCGCTTCCGCTGCTTGTAGTGCTAGAGTAGTTAACCCATAACGAACATTTGCCAGATGACCATGTGTCATAAAGATGGTATCTTCTGTCGTCTTATCTACAATTTTGTTAGGAAAATCCGCAGAATAATCACAGTTGCCGCGGACTACAATAAAATCCTGCCAAAGGGAATCAGTTGGTTCCAGCTCAGAATCGCCACAATGAAACATTCTGTCTACTTGATGCTTATACATTTCCTTCAGTTCAACTAAAATATCACGATCTCCATGATTGTCACTTACTACTAAATATTTCATAGACGCCTCCTATTGATTCAACCAGTTTTCCCATTGGTCCTTAAGTTTTTCTACTGCTTTGGCTCGATGACTGATCTGATTTTTACGCTCATCCGTTAATTCAGCAGCCGTCTTTTGTTCTTCCGGTACAAAAAATAGTGGATCGTAGCCAAAACCATTTTCTCCCCGAGGAATTCCTGCAATGACACCGGCCCAATTGCCTTCAACCACTAAGCTGTCTTTTTCAGGTGCTGCAAAGACCAATGTACAATGGAAGGTAGCTGTTCTTTTTTCGGGCGGCACACCTGTTAGTTCATGCAGCAACTTAGCATTATTTGCGGCATTGTTTGTCGGTTCTCCCGCAAAACGAGCAGAATAAATGCCGGGACGTCCGTCCAGTGCATCTACAATTAAACCAGAATCATCTGCCAGCACAGGCTGTTGAATAAGAGCAGCAATTGTTTCTGCTTTGAGGCGAGCATTTTCTTCAAATGTCTTGCCAGTTTCTTCAATATCCGGTAATTCAGGATAATCAAGCAGTGTTTTTACTTGATAGCCTTTATTGGCAAACATTTTTTTGAATTCCTTAGCTTTTCCCGGATTTCTAGTAGCAATTACGATTGTTTTAGCCTCTGGCACAATGGATGTTTCAGCAAAAGCATCAAGCAACGCTTCTTTTTGATAGGCAATCAAATGCTCAATTCCTGTTTTTCCATAAAATAATAACGAATTTAGTTCATCACCGGAAAAAGTTGCTTCCTCTCCCGTTCCCTGCAATTCGACAAACTGACCGGATTCCGTCATAACCAAGTTCATATCAACCATTGCGGCAGAATCTTCTTCATAATCTAAATCAAGAACACAATAACCATTTTTTAAAATTCCTGCGCTTACTGCCGCTAAATATTCTTTAATGGGATCTTCAGTTAAAAGTCTTTGCTTCAACAGCTTGTCTACAGCTAATTTCAAGGCGACAAAAGCTCCCGTAATACTTGCTGTTCTTGTGCCGCCATCCGCTTGAATCACATCACAATCCACAACAATACTTCGCTCCCCGAGCTTCTCTAAGTCAACAACCGCACGCAGCGAACGGCCGATTAGACGCTGAATTTCCATTGTTCTTCCGGAAAGCTTTCCCTTGGCACTTTCACGGATATTTCTGGTATTGGTCGCTCTAGGCAGCATGCTATATTCCGCAGTAACCCAGCCAGTTCCTGCTCCTCTTAAAAAGGGAGGAACCTTTTCTTCCACAGTTGCAGAACAAATCACTTTTGTATCACCAAAGGAAATGAGCACCGAGCCTTCAGGATGTTTAAAGACATTTGTTTCAATGGTAATTTTTCGTAATTCTTTTGCCTGTCTGCCGTCGTGTCTAATCATTTCTATTGTCCTCCTAAACGAATATGTTGTACATTTATGTCTTCTATGTCCAGCCATTCATCTGCGATTGTTTGAAACATTTTTGGCGAGCCGGTTGTGTAAAACTCATTAACAGCTGATTTATTTTGCGGCGTATTCGCAATATCAAAATAGTCCAAGAGCATACTTACTTCTCCTACCGTTTCAGCGCCTGAGTCGATCAACGTAACATTGCTTCCCATTACATTTTGGATCAGCGGCCGCAATAAAGGATAATGCGTACAGCCCAAAATCAGTGTATCAAGCTGTTTTAATAGTAGCGGCTGCAATGTTTCAGAAACAACTTTCTTGGCTACCGATGAATGGAATTCATTACTCTCAACAATCGGAGCAAATTTTGGACAAGCCAAACTAGTAATGCTGGTATTTGGCGCTTTTTTCTTTATAGCAGCTGAATATGCACCGCTTTTAATTGTTCCGTCAGTTCCTATTACACCAATCCGATTATTTTTGGTCATTTTTAATGCGGCTCTCGAACCGGGCAAAATAACCCCAACTACTGGAATCTCTAAATGCGCTCTAATATCATCCAGCGCAACAGCCGTTGCCGTATTGCAGGCGATAACCAGCATTTTTATCTTTTTTTCTAAGAGAAAATTAGTCATCTCCCAGGTGAATTGCACCACTTGTTCGGCCGGTCTGGGGCCATACGGACAGCGAGCTGTATCACCCAAATAAATAATCCGTTCATTTGGTAATTGCTTCAACGCCTCTTTAACAACGGTAAGCCCACCAACTCCAGAATCAATAAATCCAATTGCTTCTTGATTAGTCAACATCAATCAAACCTTTGCAGTTTTTTTCAATACTTATATTTTCTACTTTTTAGTTCGCTTTTTCAAGTTTTATTGTTTGTTTCGTTTCCATTTTACCATGGTTTCCTCTGGAAATGTTTATTTTATAAGAAAGCTTTTGTTGTAATAAAAAAAGACTGGTAATCTCTTTTATCGTATGTTATAATTTCTAACATTAACGGATGAATAGAATTATGATGAAATGATTAAACTTTAAATAAATATATTTTTATCTTCTCATGCGTTTTATATCGAAAAGCTCGTTAAAGAAGGTTTAGAAAGATTAAAGATTTTTCATCACAATTCTAAGTTTACTGAAAATACAATTCGACTCCTCTTTTATTCATGAAGATGATTTTTTTATCCCACTGTTTTGAGCAAGTCGATGTGATAAATCCATACATAAAGGAGAATATTTATGATTTCAATGGAACATGTTAATAAGTTTTTTGGTGATCATCATGTATTAAAGGATGTTTCATTAAAAGTAGCGGAAGGAGAAAAAATTGTCATTATCGGTCCTTCTGGTTCTGGTAAAAGCACTTTAATTCGCTGCATTAACCAACTGGAAAAAGTCAGCGACGGACATATATTTGTTGCCGGAACAGACATCACGGAACCTAAAGCACCGATTCAAAAAATTCGTCAAAAAGTTGCTATGGTTTTTCAGAACTTTAATTTATATGCGCATAAAACCATTATTGAAAATTTGACATTAGCACCGATTAAAGTCAAAGGCGTCAGCAAAGAAGAAGCGTACAAAACAGGAATGGAGTATTTAGAAAGAGTTGGCTTGGCAGATAAAGCAAATGCCTACCCTGCTCAGCTTTCCGGAGGACAACAACAACGTGTGGCGATTGCCAGAGCGTTGAACATGCACCCTGAAATTATTCTTTTTGATGAGCCGACTTCTGCGCTTGATCCTGAAATGATTCAAGAGGTACTTGACGTTATGGTTGATCTTTCCAAACAAAACATCACAATGATTTGTGTCACTCACGAAATGGGTTTTGCTCGTCAGGTGGCAGACAAAGTAATTTTTATGGATGACGGACAAATCATTGAAACCGGCACCCCGGAACACTTCTTTACCAGCACTCAAAATGAACGTGCTAAAAACTTTTTAAGTAAAATCATCAAGCATTAAACAACTGATCAGCATGAAACATTATTACTATTATATAGGAGGAATTATTAATGAAAAAAATGAGCAAAATCGTTGGCGGCCTATCTCTAGCCTTATTACTTGGTTTAATCGTTGGTTGCGGAAATTCTTCAGAAAAAAAAGCAGACAATAAAGGGGTAACCACTGTTCAGAGCATCAAGGATGCCGGTGTAATTAAAGTTGGCGTGAAGGAAGACGTTCCTTATTTTGGTTATATGAATCCTGATACTGATAAAAACGAAGGGATGGAACCAGATATTGCCCGTTTAATCGCTAAAGAATTAACAGGCAGTGAAGATAACGTAGAATTTGTCGGTGTAACGGCGAAAACACGCGGACCATTGTTGGATAACGGCGAGTTGGATATGGTTCTTGCCACATTTACGATTACCGATGAACGCAAAGAAACCTATAACTTTACAACCCCTTACTATAAAGACGAAATCGGCTTCTTAGTAAGAAAAGATGACAAATATACCGACATGGCTAGCCTAGACGGAAAAACTATTGGGGTTGCACAATCAGCAACCACCAAAGGCGCAATTGAAAAGAAAGGTAAAGAACTTGGTGTTTCCTTTAAATTTCAAGAACTTGGCTCTTACCCTGAATTAAAAACTGCATTGGACGCTAAAAGAATTGATGCTTTTTCAGTTGATAAATCTATTTTAGCAGGCTACGTAAACGATAATACAGAAATCTTGAAAGACGGCTTCTCGCCACAAGAATACGGTATCGCAACGAAAAAAGCCAATACAGAATTAAACGATTATTTAGATGACTTAATTAAAAAATGGGAAAAAGACGGCACACTCGATAAAATTTACAAGGAACAGAATCTTGATTAATATTTCTCGATTCGGTCATTTTAATAGAATTGGGAGGAATTTGAATGTTTATTATTGCCAGCACTAGCCCTTTCGCGCTTCATCGCTGGGCAGCATTATTACAAGATTGGCGCCTGTTCGCAGACGCCTTCTTGTATACGATTCTTTTATCGATCGGATCTCTGCTTTTGGCGATGGCTTTAGGTGTGATTTTCGGCAGCTTGTCAACCATTCCAAATAAATTATTAAATGCACTTAGCAGAATTTACGTAGAGTTTTTCCAAAATACGCCGCTGCTGATTCAATTTATCGTGGTTTATTATGGTTTTCCTTTATTAAATCCGGTCTTTTCTTTTTCCATCACTACGATTGCGATTCTGTGTGTTGGACTTTATCACGGTGCCTATATTGCCGAAGTTGTTCGTTCAGGTATTGGCGCCGTTTCTAAAGGGCAGCTCGAAGCTGCTTATTCACAAGGCTTTTCTTATATTGGTACCATGCGCTATGTGGTCTTACCGCAGGCGTGGCGGATTATGCTGCCGCCATTAACGAACCAGATGGTTAATTTAATCAAAAATACCGCTACTGTAGCGATTATTTCCGGCGCAGATGTCATGTTTACAGCCAACAGCTGGTCTTCTGTCAACTTAAATTACATTCCAGCATTTACAATTGCAGGACTGCTTTACTTTATCCTGTGCTTCCCTCTGGCAAAATTAGCTAGAAGACTGGAAGAAAATAATAAGAAAGCATATACCAGATAGGAGGCTGCAACAATGTCATTTTCAGATCAAATGTCACAACTTCTGACCGGCAATAATTTGCGCTTTTTATTCGACGGTTTGAAGCTGACTCTTTATATTTCTTTTGTATCCATTATTTTAAGTATTATTTTCGGTACGATTCTAGCGGTTTTAAGAAATCAAAAAACCGGCCCGTTAAAATTTTTAGCAGGAATTTATATTGAGATTGTGCGAAATATCCCCAACCTGCTTTGGATCTATGTAATTTTTCTGATTTTTAAAATCAAATCTACTCCTGCCGGGATCGTCAGCTTTACCGTATTTACCACCGCAGCATTAGCAGAGATTATCCGCGGCGGCTTAAACGGTGTTGATAAAGGTCAAAAAGAAGCTGCTCGTTCGCAAGGCTTTAGTGAACTGCAGATTTTACTGTACATTGTTTTACCTCAAGCCATTAGAAATGTGCTGCCGGCAATTATTTCGCAATTTGTTACGGTTATCAAGGATACCAGCTTTCTTTATTCCGTTATTGCACTTCAGGAATTATTCGGAAAGTCCTACATTTTAATGGGACGTTATGCTGAAACAAGCCAAGTCTTCGTGATTTATGGACTCGTTGCTCTGATGTATTTTGTTATCAACTTCTCCATTTCCCAGTTTTCACGCTGGCTTTCACGTAATTGGGTATAAACAAAAAAACAGAGAAAAAAGTGGACAACACTTTTTTTCTCTGTTTTTTTTATTATCTGATGCTTACAGCAAATTGTTCCACTAACGCTTTTTCCACTTTTGTCATTGATTGATTGATTTCTTCATCAACTAAGGTTGCTTCCGCATTAACAAAGGTTAAGCTATAAGCCATGGATTTTTTACCTTCAGCAATATTTTCGCCTTGATAGACATCGAATAAATGAACAGATTGTAGGAACTTGCCGGCGTTCGCTTGAATCACCTGTACTAATTCCTGATTTGTCACTGTCTCATCTACAAGTAAGGCAATGTCTCTTGAAACCGCCGGGAATTTAGATACTGGCTCGTAGACGAAAGTCGCTTCTGCCGTCGCTTCGATTACGGCCTGCAGATTTAATTCTGCTGCATAAGTCGCTGGAATATCGTAACTTTTCGCCGTTGTCGGGTGAATTTGCCCAATAAAACCAATCACTTGATCGGCTAACAAGATTTTAGCAGTCCGACCAGGATGCAGCTCACTAAATTCCTTCGTCGCTTCGTACGTAATGTTCGTTGAAATACCGATTGCTTCAAATAAGGTTTCTAAAATACCTTTAAGTGTATAAAAATCAACAGCTGTTTCCTTCGTTTGCCAATCCTTCACCTGACGACTGCCAGTCAATACAATTCCAAGATGATTTTCTTCGTACGGCAAATTCTTTTTAGCGTCTTGTTCTTGATAAAAGACACGACCGACTTCATATAGCGCAACATTGGCATTTTTACGTGCAGTATTGTACGCCACATCATCCAGCAAGCCAGAAATCAGATTCATCCTCAGTACTGAACGTTCCTCACTCATCGGCCATTGTAATGAAGTCGTCTGACTTTCACGTAACAGAAATTGTCGTGATTTCGCTTCTGTTGTTAAAGCATAGCTGATCGCTTCACTAACGCCACAGCCTTCAAGCAAGCTTTTTATTCTGCGCACTAATGTTTGACCTTTGGTAAGACTGCCAGCCACTGTTTCACCTTTGGGTAAAGTTGAAGGCAAGTTATCGTAGCCGTAAATTCTAGCTACCTCTTCAATCAAGTCTGCTTCAATTTCAATGTCCCAGCGTCTTGGCGGAACCACTACTGTAAACAGCTCTTGATCTTCAGTATAATCAAAGCCCAATGCATCAAAAATTTCACCAACCGCTGCTTTATCCAGTGCTGTGCCTAAATATTCATTAATTCGGGTAACAGAAACACTTACTTCAACTTTTTCTAAGGTAATCTCTGAGCCAAGACTCACACCTGAAACAACGGTGCCGCCAGCTAGCTGAGCAATCATTGCTGCTGCAACTTCTCCTGCTTGACCAATAGTTGCTTGATTAATGCCTTTTTCAAAGCGACTAGAAGACTCACTGCGCAAATTAAATTCCTTGGACGTTCTGCGGATTGCCAATGAGTCGAATAATGCAGATTCTAAAGCAACTGTTGTTGTTTCATTAGTAATTTCTGAATCAGCTCCACCCATGACACCTGCTAAAGCTACCGGAATTTTTCCATTGGTGATCACAATATTTTCATTTGACAACTTACGTGTTTCACCATCTAAAGTTACGAGCTCTTCGCCTGCTGCCGCTCTTCTCACTAGAATTTCTTTACTATTTAGCTTTTGATAATCAAATGCATGCAGCGGTTGTCCAAAAAGAAGTAAAATATAGTTTGTTACATCAACTACATTATTAATTGGACGAATCCCCTCATTCATCAATCGCGTTTGCAGCCATAAGGGACTTTCAGCAATTTTTACATCTTTGATTACACGGATTTGGTACGCTGGTGCATCTGCAGGATCAGTCACTTTTACATTGATATAATCAGAAGCTTGTTCAGAAGTATCTTCAACCAATGGTTCATCCTTGAACTGCGGTGTTTGACGGTAAATAGCACCTACTTCGTAAGCAACGCCACGCATACTTAACGCATCCGCCCGATTTGGCGTAATCGATAGTTCAATAATTTGGTCATCCATATCTAAATATGGGAAAACATCACTGCCGTTAACAGCTTCTGCCGGCATATAATAAATGCCTTCAGCATAAGCTTTTGGAATAACATTGTCCGAATAGCCCAGCTCTTGCAAAGAACAGATCATACCGTTTGACACTTCTCCGCGCATTTTGCCTTTTTTGATTTTTTGATTTCCGACAATGCGGGCACCCGGCAACGCAACGATTACTTTAATCCCTGCCTTCACATTAGGGGCACCACAAACGATTTGAGATAACTCTTCTTCGCCGACATCAACCTGACAGATGGACAGATGATCTGAATTAGGATGCGGAACACATTCCTTTACCTCACCTACAACGATCTTTTTCAAGCCTGCTTCCGGCTGTTCAATGCCCTCAACTTCAATCCCAGTTAAAGACATTTGATCCGCTAATTCTTTTGCAGAAATATTGGATAAATCTAAATACTCACTTAACCATTTATAAGAAACTAACATTATCGTTTACTCCTTTACCTTAAACTGATTTAAGAAACGCAGATCATTTTGATAGAAATTGCGAATATCATTAACACCATAACGCAGCATTGCTACCCGATCTGGTCCTAAGCCAAATGCAAAGCCGGTATATTCCGTTGGATCAATACCGGACATTTTCAGTACATCCGGATGAACCATACCTGCGCCTAAAATTTCAATCCAGCCAGTGTGTTTGCAGACATTACAACCTGTACCGCCGCATTTGAAGCAGCTAACATCCACTTCGACAGAAGGTTCCGTAAATGGAAAATAGCTAGGTCGCAGCCGAATACTGCGGTCTTCTCCAAACATTTTTTTCATGACGACTTCCAGCGTGCCTTTTAAATCGCCCATTGTAATATTTTTATCGATGACTAAGCCTTCAATTTGGTGGAATTGATGACTGTGTGTCGCATCATCGGTATCGCGACGGAAGACTTTCCCCGGAGAAATCATGCGCAAGGCGCCTTTAGAAAAGTCATGCTTTTCCATCGTTCTGGCTTGAACAGGAGAGGTATGCGTACGAATCAAAATTTCATCAGAAATATAAAAAGTATCCTGCATATCACGCGCTGGATGATCCTTGGGTAAATTCATTCGCTCAAAATTATAATGATCTGACTCTACTTCATAGCCTTCAACAATTTGATAGCCCATGCCGACGAAAATGTCTTCGATTTCCTCTACGACTTGCGAAAGCACATGCCGACTACCATGTGTTATTGCTTTCCCCGGAAGAGTTACATCCAATGTTTCTTTTGCTAAAGCCGTATCTAACGCTTGAGCTTCCAACAAGACTTTGCGCTCTTCGATAGCTTGTGAAAGAATATCACGAATCTCATTAGCGAAACTGCCTACCACCGGCCGTTCTTCTGCCGAAAGATCCTTCATCCCGCGTAATACTTCCGTAAGCGGACCTTTTTTCCCTAATATTTCTACGCGTATTTGGTTTAGTTCCTTTAAATCTGTTGTCTTTTGAATGCTGGCTACTGTTTCATCGCGCAGCGTTTCTAGTTGAGCTTTTAATGACATCTTTCTAGTCCTTTCTATTGGGTAATGATTGAGTTTATAAATAAAAAAACGATAGCCCATTCCAAATAAGGAACGAGCTATCGTGTTACCATCCTACTTCACAGCTTTTAAACTGTGCACTCAATTTTTTTAACGGTTCTCACCGGTTTGTTCTAATTAGATAGAACAAACAAACTCCGGAAGTGAACTTCACTTATCCATACTGCAACCTGCTTCCAGTCTATGACAGGTATTCCCTTTAACAGCTTTACATAAGCTACTCTTTTCCATCAACGTTTTTGTTATTCAATTGATTACAGTTTACAAGAAGTTTGGTCTAAGGTCAACTGCATTCTTCAGCTGTGACCCATTTTTCTGCCCAATTTTGAATTTGTTCCATGGCAAGCTGTAAATCAAGTCCTTTTTGCGAAAGAAAATACTCAAGCCGGCTGCTTTCATCACAACGGACTGCTTTTGAGATAATTCCTTCTGCTTCCAGCTCCTTCAGGCGTTCAACTAATACCCGATCGCTAAGTTCAGGAATTTTTTGTTTCAATTCGCCAAATCGTTGAGGGCCATTTTCCAACAAGACATCAATAATCAAACCATTCCATTTTTTACCTAAAATCGCAAATGCTTTTTCGAACTTAGGACACAGTGAAAATTCGGTTGTTTTTACTTGCTCCATTTTCCTCACCTCGTGACATGAGTATAGCACAGAACTTACAATTTGTAAGTAAATCTGCTTTACTTTTATTTGCGTTCTATTTCATTATTTCACTAATCGTTTCTTTGTCCAAATCAATAATCAAACCGGCAGACAATAAGACTAAAAAGACTTGTGAGACTTCTTTTCCAGTTGCTTGTGCCAAGGCTTTTCGATAAAGATTCAATTGTCCGCGATAACGCTGCATAATTCCGTCGATTTCTTTCGGATCACTGCTGTTGCGCACAAAATCTGTTTTGAAATCATATAAAATACATGATGATTCCTCTTCTAAATACCCATCAAGCATCCCGTGAATCAATAAATCATCCCCTGTATGCTGCGGATAATCCTTAATCAACGTCTCGGCAGACAGCAGCATTGAAAAGGGTACTTCTCGCTTTACCTGCCCTGGATGAGCCAGCAGCTGTCGGCCTAATTGAGTTCGATAAAAAGCAAGAATCTGCTTTAAATTGACTTTTTTTGCCACAGCTTCAGTAACAATGTTCGCTTGAACTAATTCAGCTAATAGTTGCTCCAAATCTGCTTTTTCGGGTACTTTGGTTAAATCAATCATCTGTAATAAGGAGTGTGTCGCTGTACCGATTTCGGCACCAGAGGGCTTGCGAATCGTTTCAATAAATCTCGGTTTTCCCAGTTCACCATCTGTCATCCGGTGGACAATCATCGGTTCCGGCTGGATCTTGTTTCGCTGGTTTACTTGAATTTTGGCAATCTCTCTATTGTCCGGATCTTCAAAAATTCGTTTAATTTCCGAAACAGATTGATAATTCGTCGTTTCAGTAGCAATTTGATAAGGGTAACTGTAATTTAAGCGTTGAATCGCTTGACCGACGATTGTCGAATCTACCTGAGTTGCAGGAGTTTCCTTCACCTCGCTACTATCAATAAAATCTAAGGCCGCAAAACGTTCTTGTATTTCTGATTCCTGCATAAAAGTCAATGAAAACCCAGCCGGATGTTGACTTATTTCAGCTACTTTTTCAGTGACAAATTCTGTTTGATAGTCAGCCATTTTGGGATGACGAATTAAACTCATCCCTACCCAGTTCATCAAGCTGCTTTTACCCTGCAACCGATTTTCACTAGGTAATACCCGTGTATGAACATCTGCTACCTTCAACCATTCCTTAAACGCCGCCTGCTGATCATTATAAGAGCCAACTAAAAAAAGCTTTTGCTCGGCTCTAGTTAAAGCCACGTATAATTTACGCATTTCTTCTGCCAGCAATTTTTTTAGCTTCGCCTGCTTCATTGCCAGAAACGGCAGCGTTTCGTAAAGCATGCGTTCCTCCTGCTCCAAATAACGAATTCCGGCACCCAGACGATCATCAAAGATATAGCGTTCATTCAGATCCCCTAAATTGAATTCTTTTGTCATATCCAAAACAAACACTACAGGAAATTCTAGCCCCTTACTTGCGTGAATTGTCATTACCCGAACAGCATTATCTTCACTCAAAATAACAGGTTCAGCTAAATCTTTATCTTTTTCCTGCATTTTTTCAATAAAACGAACGAACTGAAACAAGCCTCGAAAACTAGTTTTTTCATAACTTGAAGCGCGTTCCATCAAGGCATAAAGATTGGCTTGTCGTTGCTTACCTGCCGGCAAACCACCTACATAATCTAAATAAGCGGTATCCTGATAAATCGTCCAAATCAATGTATCCAATTGATTTCTGCGCGCCATTTCCCGCCATTTCTCTAGACGTACAGCAAACTGCTGCGTTTTTTTCTGTAATTGTAACTGTTCTTGTCCTTGCGTATTTGATTGATTAAACAATCGAAATGCTTCGTAATAAGTACTTTTCTTATTTGCCAATCGAATCGTAACTAGCTCATTTTCCTTTAAGCCAACAATTGGCGAACGTAGAACAGCTGCCAGCGGAATATCCTGATAGGGATTATCAATCAGCTGGAGCAAGGCGACCATTGTTTGAACTTCTGTTGCTTGAAAATAATTCTGGGCATCATTCACTTGAATTGGAATTCCTGCTTGTTTAAAGATTTCCAGAATCGTCAGGTTGTTCTTTTTCGTTGGTGTTAACAAGACAATATCTTGATACTGCAGCGGACGATTTTCCTTTAATGATTTATCGTAAATTTGAAACTTGTTGTCCACTAATTCGCGAATTTTCAAGGCAGTCATGTATAATTCGCCTTCCGTTTTATCCTCTAAAATCAGGGCGGGTTCCCCGAGCTGAGTATCTGCACTTGCCGCTTTTTTCTCATAAATTAACAACTCAGTATCATAATTTTCGGCTTCTGCAAACTGATCAAAGCCGTGAACTAATTTCGCAGCCTCATCATAAGCGATTTGACCGACCTGTTCATCCATCAACTGTTCGAAAATTAAATTCGTAAAGTCCAAGACATTTTTCCGAGACCGAAAATTCTCTGCTAAAATAATTCGTTTTCCCTCTTGGTTTTCACCGTACTGCGTGTACTTTTCAATAAACAATGTCGGATCAGCCAGTCGAAAAGAGTAAATGGACTGCTTCACATCCCCCACCATAAACAGGTTGCCTTCAGAGGCTGTCGGTCTACGCAGCCAGTACAAAATCGTTTCCTGCAAGCGATTGATATCCTGATACTCATCTACTAACACTTCATCGAATTTTTCACGGTAATAGTTCGATGCTTCGCTTGCCAGCCACTCTCCAGCTTCTTTTTTGGCCAAAATAGCTAATGTAAAATGCTCCAGGTCATTAAAATCAACTAACCCCTTACGTAATTTTTGCTCACCATAAGCAGCAATAAAGGTCCACCCCACTCTAGCCATTTCCGCAACGACCGGCACAGCTTCCAGCATGATTTCTTTCATTCGTTCAGGTGCTAAGGTAAATAAATTAGCCAAAATATCATTCAAGGCCTTTTTATTTTGTTCTCGCAGCCCTTTGGCTAAAGCTGCGGTTTCTTTATAGTCTTCATCTCGAACCGTCGGATAACGCTCAAAAGTGATTTCATCTTTAAAAGCATAGGCAGCCTCTAAATCATTATCCGCCAATAAGCTAACGAAGGTTTCAGTTGCTGCTAATTCTTTTTGTGCCAAAGCAGCGATCTTGCTTAATTTTTCAGCTCCTGTGGCTAACTGCAGCATTTCCTGATAACGCGCCACACAGCGGAATAGTGTTTCCATGATTTGCGGTTTTAGATATTCTTGAAAGAGCTGAGAATCGCCCAGCTGATCTTCGATTTTGTAGCTGTCTACTAAATGCTGAAGCCATTCGTCTGGATCAGGGTTTGCTTTAGCAAATTCATACAGTGAAAAAACCAAGCGCGTCAAGCCATCATCTGTACGGTCATTGGAAAAATTACTCGTTAATTGATAAAAGGGCGCGCGATCCTGTTCGTAAAACTGTTCCCGTAATTCATCCCAAACATCCTCTTTTAACAATAAAATTTCTGTTTCATCCGTTAACAATCGAAACACCGGATCCATATCAATTATATAATAAAATCGGCGAATAACTGTTAAGCAAAAGGCATGCAGCGTACTAATATTGGCCGTCGGCAGCAAGCTTAACTGCTTAATAAAATGCTGCTTTTGCTGCGGATCGCTTTCGTTGTTAATGGCTTTTTGTAAAGTAGCCTGAATTCGTTCTTTCATTTCCTTTGCAGCTGCTTCTGTATACGTAACAATCAACAAACGATCAATATCCACACCGCTTTTCAGCTTTTCAATAACTCGACGAACCAAAACTGTGGTTTTCCCAGAACCAGCAGAGGCAGAGACAAGAATATTTTCATTCCCGTCAAAAACAGCCTGCCACTGATTATCAGTAAATTGTTCATTTTCCGGTCTTAAAGGAATGGCTTTACTCATCGTCTGCTCCTCCTTTTTCTGCGTCTTCCATCAGACGGTCCATTACTTCTTTTTTCGATAAATTTTCAATACGATTGTAGTTGTTTTCTTGTAGCATTACGTCAAATTCGCAGACACTTCTAAAGGGACAGAATCGGCAAGCAATTCTTTCTTTCCCTTGATATGCCGGATTTAATTCAATCTCACCTGTTGTAATTTGATTCCCTGCTTCGATAAATTTGCTGCGATTATGGGTTAATAAGGCATCAAGCTCAGGTTCTGTAACGAACTTGTCCTCTTGCCGACGACCCGGTTTAATTAATTCTTTTGCAGACTGCTCAATTGGATAAAGTAAGGAAGACTGCTTTGCTTCCAAGCTTTTATCTAAGTTTTCCAATAAATTGGGGTCATTCAGTATGATTCCATCGTATTGAAATTTCTTTAATACCTGCTGCTCCTTCTTTGCTTCGTCCTCATAAGGCAACAAGGGATTATGAACGTGCAGATAAAATGAGCCGGCCGGTTTCGCCGACTGACCGACCAAGTTTACAGCATCCATTAAAGCCACATCGAGATAGGTTAACATTTGCATAGCCAATCCATAGTAGGCTTCAGTAATATTGAACTTTCGATGACTGGATTTATAATCAACGACACCTAAGTATAGACCATTTTCAGTTGTCAGCTGATCCAACCGGTCAATTTTTCCGCGAACATTAATACTGCCACCGTTACTTAAAGGTAGACTTAGACCTTTGATACCCTTTTGTCCAGCAATTTGACCAAACAAGACTTCCGTTTGGACTGTTGTCATACCGCTGCGTTGGCTTTGCTGTTTTAAAGCCCAGCTTACTTTCTTGATTGTTTGCGTTAACTGGTAGCGAATATAGTTCATTCGATGAGAAGAATCCAAAATCATGAATTTTGCTTCACCGAAAACCGCCGCTAAAATTTGCTCGGTAAACTCGCGCACCTCTCCGTCAGTTAATTCAGAAAGCTGTTTCTTTTGTAAAATCAGCAGCTTAAAGAATTGATCGAGCGCTTCGTGGAAAAAATCACCCGTAGCTGCTGGCGACAAACCAAACACATCCCGCTCTTTTAGCCCCAGTCCAAAGCGTGAAAAATATTGGTACTGACAGCGATAGAAGCTTTCCATTCGGGAAACTGAAGTGTATATTTCTTTGCTGTATAATTGATCCGCCAATTCCTCTTTTAAGTTTTCAGGAATATTGCGATGTTCCAAGCTTTCAAAAACCTGTTTTGCTAAAGCTGCTTCCGAATGCTTAAACAACATTCGTTCCAGCCTTAACCAAAACGGTAATATGCCTTGGCGGGTTTCTTTTCTTTGACGCTTCAGATTAGTCAAATCGCCAATTAGTGAACGGTAGGTTCCCACATGCTGCAGACTTGTCGTTTCATCATCTGCAATACTCAATGTATTTTTTTCTTTAAGCTTCAAGCCCAGATCTCGTTGTAAATTACTTAAATAAGCAGATACTTTTACATCTTTTTCATTATCTAAGACGCGAGGATAGGTGCAATATAACCGTTCACTTGCGGCCGAAAATAAAACGTAAGCATTAAACGGTTCTTTTGCAATCTGTTTTCTAGTATCGTTCCATAAGTATTGTCCATCCTCTAAATGTTCATTAACCGCTTCTCTTTCTTCATCTGAAAGCAAAGTCTTATTTTCACATTTTTTGGGCAAGACTTGATCGGTTAAGCCAATTGCGAATACGACTTTTGCTTGGCCCGGTCTTGCTAAATCAATCGAGCTTACCTGTACTTGATCAATAGCCGTTGGCACCTTACTATAGCGTAATCCTTCCAAGCCGCTTGCAAAAATTTCTTCAAAACTTTTCAAATCAAATACCTGATCGCCGTAGATTGTGACATATTCATCCAATAAGGTCATCAAGGCTTCCCACGTTTGTTCATGATTGCGAGCAGCTTCCAGCTGACCTGCTTCAATAGCTTGATTTCGCCACATCATCAATTGTTTTTCAACCCCATTATTGATTAAAAAACGGTAAAGTAGATCAGCCGCCTCAACACCAGTCCGAGCTCGTTTAATTTTTTTGAAGAAGACGGGAATCGTTTGCTGGATCTGTTGTCGAATAACATTCGAATCTGCTTCCATCTTTTCTGTATCATCTTCTGTTTCCGCTTCAAAATCATAGCGAATAAAACGCCAGTCGGACTTCTTTTCCCAATGTGCGCCTTCATAACCATAAGCTAAAACTACATTTTCTGTAATATCAACCTTACGGCGCCATTCATTACGGACTTCCTGCCATTGAGCCACTGTTTCAACCTCTTCAAGCGGGAAAAACAATTCCGTGCGCAAAAAACGCAAAACATCTCGATACCGATAATGATAAGTGTCAATTGCAAATAACGCTTGAATAAATTCAACTAACGGATGCTGTTCCATTGCCATATCTCGATCTAAGTACAAGGGAATGTCCATCATTGAAAATAGTGGCAGAATGAGGGAATCATAACTGTCCAGATCGCGCGTCAATAGCAGCATATCTTTATAACGGTAACCTTGCTCCACTACAAGACGACGGATTTCCTTGGCTATTTGATTCATTTCTTCTTTCGCATTTTCTGCGCACCACAAGTGAATATCATTCTGACTCTCTAACGCAGGATATTGCTTCATTTGTCCGTCATGAGTCTCTTTCCAATATTGAGTTAATTGTCGTAATTCCTCGCTGACAGTTAGCACCCTTTTTTGTTCGACATAATCAGGTAGTATCGCGACCTGTGCTTGTCTTGCCGACTGATACAGCTGATAATACGTCACTCCTGTTTCAAAAAACAAGTCCATTGCAGGCGGTAATTCATTAGGATACTTTTTATCTAAAATTAAAGATATTTTAACCTCGCCAGCACGCCGCAATAATACATTGATTAGTTTCAATTCTTTAGCAGAAAAATGATGGTAGCCATTAATTACAAACTGAACCTTGCTTAGATCCTTTTTCTCTAAAAAATCGGCCAAATAATTGATAATTTCTGCTGACTTGATGCCATATTGACTCATCACTTCATCAAATTTTGTAAAGATTAAACGAATATCCTGCAGCTTCACCTGTAGATCGCGCTGTTGCTCCTGTCCTGAAGATGTCAGACCTGTAAACAATTCATTTAAATCAAGATTTCCTTCTTTGGTTTCTTGATAAAGGTCAAAAAGCTGTTGAATAAAACCAGCTTTGTTAATCTCCCCACGAAAAATTTGAAGCTCTTCTTCCACTTCAGACAAAATTTTTCTGAAAACCATGGCTGCACCAGCTTCTGTTAAGACATCAGAACTATAATACTGCGTATGCTGCAAAAAATACCAAGCCAATCGATAAAAGCTGAATACTTGAAAACGCATAGTTGCTATCGATTCCGATTCATTCCGCTGAAGCTTTTTCATTCGCTTAAGTGCACTTATTTCCTGCTCAAATTTCATGTGATTCGGCACTAGATAAAAAACCTCATGCTCGCTATCTTTTGAAAGCCAGTCTGCAGCAGCTTGAAGAAGCGATGCCTCCAAATCCATTTCAGCCGTTCCCCGAATAAATTGTAGACTCATACTTTCACTTCCTTAATAGATTTTTCCTGTAATCTTTTGGTCATTGGTCTATCGTCAGTATCAATAAAAAAAGCCTCTTAAAAAGAGAACTTTTTTTAAACGACTAAATCGTTCCAAAACGATTCAACGGCCATAAAACAAATTTAACATCTCCCAAGATGTCCTTATCTTTAATAAAACCGATAATCCGCCCGTCTTTAGAGTTTTGACGGTTATCTCCCATGACAAAATACTCGCCGTCAGGCACCTTTTCAGCTCCAGTGACTTCTTTAAGGGTAAAGTCTTCCGTCAAATCAGCGCCAGGGTCCAGTTCTTTTTTAAATTCATCCAAATAAGGTTCCTTTACCTCTTTACCATTAATATAAAGAACATCGTCCTTATATTCGATCGTATCACCCGGTAAACCGATAACCCGCTTAATGTAGTTTTTGTCAGGTGCATCCGGTGCCGGAAAAGTGACAATATCAAAACGCTGGATATCAGTATTTTTTAACGCAATCACTCTTTCGCCATCAGCTAGAGTAGGATCCATCGAGTGACCTTTAACAATTACCGGAGTAAAGACAAATTGTCTTAATAAGAGCAAGACAATCGCAAAGCCGATTAAGTATAATGCTGTATGTAATATTTCTTTTGATTTCAAGGTCATTCCTCCAAAAATTATGCTTCCTATAGTTTACCACAAACAGTGAGAATCCTACAGGAATCTTTCCTGTTTCTTTAAAATTTAATGCTTGTAATCAGAATGTATTGCTTAGATGATTTATAATTGTGGAAAAAAAAGATGACTCGCTTCAAAACATTTGATAAACTTAAAAACAGGATGGTTGAAAAGGAGGAATAGAGTCATGTTTATTTCATTCGGCATGTTTATAGGATTGATTTTTCTTACAATTCTTATGATTATAGCCATTATATTCTTAACATTTACAGCTCCAAAGGATAAAAAAGAACATCATCACACAAGTCATGTTGGACAGGCACATGAGCCAATACAAAGAGAGCAGCATTCTCATCTGGAATCCCGACAAACATTGCAAGAGTCGCAAAAAGCCGACTTTAACCAAAGTCAACAACAGGATTCAGTCCCAGCCACACCAGAAGAGGATCCTTTCAAGATTCTGCCCTATCCCAAAGAAGAAGACAAAGGAGTTTAAAATGAAAAAAATTGCGTTAATTGTTGGTTTATTAATCATTACTACTGGATGTACGAACGAAAAAAAAGAGGAAAATCACTCGCAAACTTCAAAAACGAGTTCCCTCACTTCTTCAACAAGTGAAGTAAGTACAACAGCAATCACAAGCTCGCCTATCGAAGCTAAAAGTACACCTAAAGAGTTGTTAGGCATTTGGCAGCAAATTGACGATCCTTCCCAAACAATTGAATTTACCGAAACTACAGCTAATGGCATCGAATTTACTGACTTTAGTGATTATAATGGCTATTATACCTTTAACAATGCCGTTGACGGTGTTCCCTTAACCGTTAGAGTGACGGATAATGAACAATACGGTGAAGTCTTAGAAGTCGTTTCAAATGAAGATAGTTCGAGTATTTTATATAAAAAATGATTATTTGCCTATTATAAAAATAAAACCACCGACTAATAATATACGTCAGTGGTTTTATTTTTATCTAACTAGAACACATCGCTTACAAGCGTGCATTCAAATCTTTCGCTAAGTCTTCAAAGCCTGGTTTGCCAAGTAAGGCGAACATGTTTTTCTTGTATGCTTCTACCCCTTCTTGGTCAAACGGATTTACCCCGTTTAGGTAACCGGAAATTCCTACAGCAATTTCAAAGAAGTACATAACATATCCTAATGAGTAAGCGTCCATAGCAGGAATTTTCACAACCATGTTTGGTACGCCGCCATCAGTATGCGCAAGTAATGTCCCCTGGAATGCTTTCGTATTAACAAAGTCAATTTCTTTTCCTTGTAAATAGCCCAAGCCGTCTAAATCTTCATTTAATTCAGGTATGGACACGCTGTGACGAGGTGTTTCTACTTTCACAACTGTTTCGAATAAATTACGCATGCCGTCTTGTACGTATTGTCCCATAGAGTGCAAATCTGTTGAGAAATCAGCAGCAGCCGGGAAAATACCTTTGTGATCTTTTCCTTCTGACTCGCCGAAAAGTTGTTTCCACCATTCAGAGAAATAATGCATTCCTGGTTCGTAATTAATCAACATTTCAGTTGTTTTACCTTTACGATATAAAATATTTCTTAATGCTGCATATTGGTACGCCTGATTTTTAGTTAAATCGGTTGTTTCGGCATATTCTTTACGGGCATCGTTGGCACCTTGCATTAAGCTGTCGATATCCGCTCCGCTGACAGCAATCGGTAGTAAACCTACGGGTGTTAATACGGTGAAGCGTCCGCCGACATCATCAGGAATCACAAAGGTTTCCCAGCCTTCAGCATCTGCTTCAACTTTCACAGCCCCTTTGGCACGATCCGTTGTCGCATAAATACGTTTGTTGGCTTCTTCTTTACCATATTTTTTGATTAAAAGCTCTTTAAAGACTCTAAAGGCAATCGCAGGTTCTGTCGTTGTTCCAGATTTTGAAATGACATTTACAGAGAAGTCACGATCACCAATAACATTAATCAAATCAGCTAAATAAGTAGAACTGATACTGTTGCCGGCAAAGAAAATTTGAGGAGCTTTTCTTTCGTCAGCTGGCAGTAAATTGTTGAATGAATGATGTAAAAATTCAATCGCTGCTCTCGCGCCAAGATAGGAACCGCCAATACCGATCACAACTAATACTTCAGAATCAGACTGAATTTTTTTAGCAGCTGCTTTAATGCGGGCAAATTCTTCTTTATCATAATTTTCCGGCAGATCAATCCAGCCAGTAAAATCACTGCCTGCTCCTGTTCCTTCTCGTAAAGCTTTGTCTACCGCAGTCACTTGTGTCTGCATGTATTCCAATTCATGTTCAGCAACAAATGGTGCTAACTTGGAATAATCAAATTGAATGTGTGACATTCCTTCTCCTCCTTGAAATTAAACTTATTACACTATTACTTTACGTTCTTTTGCCGCTTTTTTCAAGCAAATTATAGTCAGATGTACCAATTTTATGCAAATTCCATGAAATACTTACAAAACAATCGAATTTTGTTATTTTTATTAAGCCAACAAACAAGAAAAAGCGACAATGCTAAACCAAAAGTTTAGCATTGAGCGCTTTTCCAGTCATGCTATTATACTAAGCCTTGACTTAACATTGCACTTGCCACTTTTTCAAAGCCAGCGACATTTGCACCTAAAACAAAATTGTTTTCTGCATTATATTTTGCAGCAGTATCACGACAGGTTTGATAAATATTTTTCATAATATCATCAAGCATGCCATCGACTTTTTCAAACGTCCAAGACAAACGTTCAGCATTTTGACTCATTTCTAAAGCTGAAACGGCAACGCCCCCAGCATTGGCAGCTTTACCAGGACAATAGAAGACGCCTGCTTCTTCCAGTACATGTACAGCATCTAGTGTACAAGGCATATTGGCACCTTCCGCTACTACTTTCGCACCATTTTTGACAAGTTGTTTCGCTTGTTCAGCGTTAATTTCATTTTGAGTAGCACACGGCAAGGCAATATCATAAGATAAATCGAAATCCCAAACAGATTGGCCTGCATAATAAGTTGCACCAGTGCGAGTTTCAACGTATTTTGAGATGCGTTCGCGATTTTTTTCTTTTAATTCCTTCACTAAAGCTACGTCAATTCCCTCCGGATCATAAACAAATCCGCTGGAATCAGAGCAAGTCAGAACGGTAGCACCTAATTCCTGCGCCTTTTCCATAGCATAAATGGATACATTGCCGCTACCAGAAACAACGACTTTTTTACCAGCGAAAGAATCCTTTTGATCGTTTAGAAGATGTTTAACGAAATACACACAGCCATAACCAGTTGCTTCAGTTCTCGCCTGACTGCCCCAGTAACCTAACGGCTTACCAGTTAAGACCCCTGCATCATAATTTCTTAAGCGTTTGTACATACCGAACAAGTAGCCGATTTCACGTCCGCCAACACCAATATCACCTGCAGGTACGTCAGTATTGGGACCGATGTGTTTATGCAATTCCGTCATAAAGCTTTGGCAAAAACGCATAACTTCAGCATCAGATTTTCCTTTTGGATCAAAATCACTGCCGCCTTTTCCGCCGCCGATTGGCAGACCAGTTAAGCTATTTTTAAAGATTTGTTCAAAAGCCAAGAACTTCATTACACTTAAATTCACACTCGGATGGAAGCGCAATCCACCTTTATATGGACCGATAGCAGAATTATACTGAACCCGATAGCCTCGATTGATTTGCCAGTTGCCTTGATCGTCCTGCCAAGGAACTCTAAACTGCAAAATTCTTTCCGGCTCAATCAAGACACCTAAAATATTCGCTTCAATGAAGGCGGGATTTTCTTTTAAGAATACCTCAACTGTTGGTAAAAATTCATCGACAGCTTGTAAATACTCTACTTGACCCTGATCTTTTTCATGAATCTTTTTTTGGATCTGTTCCACATATTGTTTCGCTTCCATCTAATCATCCTCTCATTGTTATAATCTTATTTTAACCTAAATTCAGAAAATTTCCACACTTTTTTTACTGTAAATTACAAAAATATGAAATTTTTTACGAAAATTGTGGTAAACTACCATTGAATTGGAGGAAAAATTATGAATCAATTTGATGTAATTGTCGTTGGTGCCGGCACCAGTGGCATGATGGCGGCCATCGCAGCAGCTAAAGCCGACAGTCGAACACTGCTGATCGAAAAAAATAAACGAGTAGGTAAAAAGCTATTATTAACCGGCGGCGGACGTTGTAATGTAACCAATAATCGCCCGGCAGACGAAATTATTGCTCATATTCCCGGCAACGGTAAGTTTTTGTATAGTGCGTTTTCTCAATTTACAAACTACGACATCATGGAATTTTTCGAATCGAATGGTGTGCATTTAAAAGAAGAAGATCACGGACGCATGTTTCCAGTCACTGATCGTTCCAAGACGATCGTTGATGCTCTAAAACAGCAGCTGGAACAATTACAGGTAACTTTTTTTACGGAAGCAAAGGTTGAAAAGCTTTTGCACAAAGAGCAGCAGATTATTGGTGTAGCGCTGGCCGATCAAAAGGTTTATGCACCTTGCGTTATCTTAACCACTGGTGGCAGAACCTACCCTTCCACTGGCTCAACCGGTGACGGTTATCGTTTGGCAAAACGACTTGGACACAGTATTACACCTTTATACGCTACTGAATCACCAATTATTTCCAATGATTCCTTTATTTTAAATAAAACTCTGCAAGGCCTTTCCCTGCAGGACGTTTCCTTAGCAGTGCTAAATGCTAAAGGCAGAGAAATTGTTTCCCATCAAATGGATTTATTGTTTACACATTTTGGCTTATCAGGACCTGCTGCCTTGCGCTGTTCAAGCTTTGTCAATCAAGAGCTGACAAAACACGATCAGCAGCCAGTGACTCTTTCCTTGGATATCTTCCCTGAAAAAACCGAAGGACAGTTAAAACAAGAGTTACTTTCCAGAATCTCAGCGCAGCCGGAGAAATCAGCCAAAAATGCCTTTAAAAATATCGTACCTGAACGCTTATTAGATTATCTAATCGATGAACTCCAATGGAATCAGCTATCTGCAAAACAATTGACTGAAAAACAGCTGGAGCAATTTATTAGCTGTGTCAAGGCATTCAAAATAACCGCAGCAAAAACCTTGCCGATCGAAAAATCCTTTGTCACTGGCGGTGGAATTTCTTTAAAAGAAGTACAGCCTAAAACAATGGAAAGCAAGTTGGTTCAAGGCCTCTTTTTTGCCGGCGAACTGCTCGATATCAACGGCTATACTGGCGGTTATAATGTAACAGCGGCATTTGTCACTGGGCACGTGGCAGGAACCCATGCAGCTGAAGTGGCTTCCTACACTTATTTTCCTCCCCAGGAAAACTAGGGCTTTAGACGGATAAATTTATTAAAAAGAATCAGGCTTTTGTTTGATTCTTTTTTTTGTGAATCCTGTAAACTATTTTATAGGAGGTGTTTCTATTGAAAATCACATTAAAACGTCAAACCACTTGGGGCTGTGTTCGCCACTTTTCGGTATATAAAAATGGACACTATCAAGGACGGCTTTTTAATAACCTGCCCAAAGAATTAGTGGTTGAACCTGGAGATACTGTAGAATTTAAAGAAGGACTTTTTCGTTTTTCACAAAAAATTCAAGTAAACGCTGATATGGAAGAAATTACAATTACCAATACGAATCAGCTACAGCAATTATTCACATTATTCATTCTTCTATTTTTAGCGGTTTCCTTGGTTAGCCTTACGATTCAATCCTTGACCGGCTTTTTAGCAATTGAATTTAGCACCTTTGCTCTTTTAAATCAGCTGTTTCGTTATCGATCCTATCAATTCAATGTTGAAGCACAGTCTCAGCTTCCTTCGTTTATAAAAAATCCCATAAAAACGAAAGTAATTTAAACAAAAAAAGCCTTCCACTAACTGTGGAGAGGCCTTTTTTTTATTTAATTGCTTTTCATTAATTCAGTTACATAAGCAACAGTATCTGGTTGTGTTTTTTCGATTTTTTCAATTGCTTCTGCAAAGTTTGGTAAATGATCTTTGTGGGCAATTAGTAATTCGTCTAACAAGGTTTTAGCCATAGTTCCGCCTGGTACTAATGGATTAATAGTGAAGGCATGTAAAGCTGCGCCATAGTCGCCGTCAATCGCTGCACGAATCACAGTTTCTTCCATCCCCTTCATATTTTGGATGATACCGCGCGCTGCTGGCGGGAAGGCTCCCCAGTTATAAGGCTCGTGGCCATGTGACGTAACCGGTCCTGAAACTTCTACAACACAGTCATATGGCAAGTCTGTAATTGTTCCATTATTTTCAGTAGAAACAACCATGTCTGTTCGTTTGTCATTGTAAATTGACGCGATCATTTCACAAGCCGCATCACTATAGTGAGTACCACCGCGTTGTTCTAATTCTTTTGGTTTGTAATCTAATTCAGGATCTTTGTATAATTCGAACAAACGAGCTTCTGTTGCTTTTACAACCTGCGCTCTTGTTTCCCCTTTTTCAAATTCATCAATTGAATGCTTCAACATTTCATCTTCGATATAGTAATAACGATGATAGCCACAAGGTAACATACCTAAGTCTTTTAATTGTTCATAATGGAATGGTGCATCCCAAATATTTTTCAAATGGCTTTCTTGTTCTTTTTGTGGGCCATAAATTAAATCGATTAACTCTTGTGTACGTTCATTCCCTTCTTTATCCCAAACACGATGCCAATGGAAATGATTGATGCCGGCAAATTTGAAGAATAGGTCTTCTTCTGGTACACCTAAAGCTTCTGCAGCTTGCTTGCGGTGACCAATCGGCACGTTACACAAACCGACTGTCTTTTTCCAGCCGCCGTGCTTAATCGCTGCTTCAGTAACCATACCAGCCGGATTTGTAAAGTTTACCAGCCAAGCATTCGGACAAAGCTCTCTCATGTCTTTAATGATATCTAAAATTACTGGAATCGTCCGGAACGCTTTGAACATTCCTCCTGCACCATTGGTTTCTTGACCTAAAACGCCGTGAGACAACGGAATGCGTTCATCTTTGATACGTGCATCCAGTAAGCCAACCCGGAATTGAGTTGATACGAAATCAGCATCTTTCAAGGCTTCACGACGATCCAAGGTTAAATGGACTTCCCAATCTAAGCCTGCTGCTTTTACCATACGTTTAGCCATAGCACCAACGATTTCAAGCTTTTCTTTGCCAGCTTCAATATCTACTAACCAAATTTCTTTAATTGGCAATTGATCTTTTCTTTTAATGTAGCCTTCAATTAATTCTGGTGTATAGCTGGAACCTCCACCAATTGTTGCGATTTTTAATGCTCCTCTTGTCATCTGTTTCCCTCCTGATTTTTTGTTCAGAATAATTTCTGATATCGTTTACATTCTTATCATAATTTGTGGGAATGTTCCCATGTCAAGCACTTTTTTAAATTTTTTTATGGTATACTAAAAAAGAACGATTTACTGGAAAAATGGTAAGTCATTGGGAATTGATCCTTATATCATCGATCAAATTTTGTGAGGTGCATTAAAATGACGACAATTATTGATGTTGCTAAAAAAGCCAATGTCTCAAAATCTACTGTTTCAAGAGTTATTTCAGGCAATGGCTACGTAAGCCAGGAAAGCCGCAAAAAAGTACTTGAAGCAATGGAAGCTTTAGCCTATTCTCCTAATCTGATCGCTCGCAACCTACAGAGCGGCGAAACTAAAAATATCGGTTTTCTGGTTCATAGCTTTATTGATCCGTTAGGGGTCTTTTTAGAGAGCTTCATTTCTATTGCTAAAACCTACAATTATTACGTGACACTTTACTTTACTGATGGCGATAAAAAGAAAGAGATCGAAGCATTAAACCAAATGAAATATAAACAGCTGGATGGTATTTTTCTTTTAACGCGGGCCAATGAATGGTCAGTTATCGAACCTTATAGTATTTATGGACCTATAGCGACCTGGCATCGCATTGATTCTGAACGAATCTACTCTTCTTATGTAGATCATTACTCTGGCTATTACAAGTCACTGGACTATCTTCATAGTCAAGGATATGACACCATTGGTCACGTTTTAGGCAATCCGGAGAATCTGAATACGAAAGCCAGATTGAAAGCCATTGATGATTTTCATCGAGTGAAGAACCTGCCTTTGCAGCCGGATTGGCTCATCCATGATTTGACTCGCAAAGAAAATGGCCGCGACATCGCCCACATGTGGCACAAAATGCAACAACGACCTTCTGCTATGGCTTTTTACACGGATTCAGTGGCTGCTGGCTTCATTTCCGAGTTGCAAAACTTGGGCTATCAAGTACCCGAAGATATCGCAGTTATCGGTTTTGACAACAGTGAGATTAGCCAGCTGATGCATATCACTACCGTCGATTACTCCATTAACCATCAAGCAGAAAATTCTTTTATTTATATTTATAACCAGTTGAATGAAGAGCATTTACCAGAAAAAAAAGTCAGTGTGCAGTTGATTAAACGAGCAACCGTTCCCAAAAAAACCAAAAAGAATGACCGGAAATAAACAATTCTTTCCGGCCATTCTTTTTGGTTATACTTTTTTCCGTTCGTTTCTTAAAATAGAAATAGATTGCTTCAAAGACTTCCAAACACCGCCTTCGCTGTAAACCAGTACATTTGATTTGTACAGTTTAGCAGAGAAGGTCGTCAAAATAAAGGTGAATATGATAAGAATCACTAAAGAAACAATCGCATTTGCCGCTGTTGCTGTTTCAGTTGCCAGACGAATCGGCATAATAATAGATGAAACAAGCGGAATATAAGAAGTCACTTTGATCACGATATTTTGTGGATCATTTAAGCCAAAGCTAAAACCGATAACATAACCAATCATCGCTACATACATAATTGGCTGCACCGCTTTTGGTGTATCCTCCGGTTTTGATACAAGTGAGCCACAGAGTGCTGCCAATACAGAATAGGAAATAACACCCAGCAAGAAAAATATTAAGGTGAATACTAAGAAGGTTCCCAGTATATCCTGTAAAGAAATGCCGGCAATAAAGTCTTTAACCACACTCAAATTTTTTAATTGAGAATAACCTGCAACAAAAGTTACTGCATAAATGGCGATTTGCGTTAAAGCAACTAAAATCACGCCAACCAGCTTTCCGTAAAAATGTGTTTGAGCTTTGGTGCTGGACAAGATAACTTCCATAATACGTGTGCCTTTTTCAGAGGCAATTTCCTGAGCAATAATCGAAGAATACGTAATGATAATCATAAATAAGAAAACTGTTACGGCTCCAGTTAAGATCGTTTGAAAAGCAGAGTTATCCTCGCCTTCGATCATTTTTCCAGATTCTGAAAAACTGACCTTCGCTTTTTCAAAGTTAGCTGGTTCATTCAGACTAGCCAATTGCTGCTGTGATAAGTTCAATTTACTGGCATTTAAGGATAATTGTAAGTTATTCAAAAGCTGGCTAATTGTCAGCTCAGTGGTCATGCCAAGTGAAGCTTCTGCATACATTTTTCCTTTAATCTTATCCTCTTTGGTTGTCAATACTAAAAAGGAATCAATCTTTTCATTTTCCAACTGCTTTTCAGCTTCCTTTTGTGATTTGACAACCTTAAAAGAATAATCCTCTCCGTCAACAGCTGCTAATTGCTTCGCCAGCTCCTGATTATCCGAAACAAGACCAATCTTCGTATCTGAGCTGCCTCCTGCAAATGAGCCGGCCAAGTAAATAATGCCCATCAAAATAAACGGAACTAAAATCATGATTAAAAAGGAAACAGATTTTACGTTCTTTTTATATACATCAGTTGCAATAATCCAAAATTTACTCATTTGGTTCACCTGCTTTCAGCTTAAAGATCTCTTCTAATGTCGGCGGCTGTTGATTAAACATTGGTATGTAGCCAAATTGTGTGGCTCTGGCAAAAATTTCTTCGCCTGCCTTTGGTTCGTTCAAGGTCACTTCGACAACGCCGTCATTACGCTTAAACGCCGAAGCTACACCATCAATAGAAAGTACATCTTCTGGCGTCAATGCTGATTCCAGAAAAACCTTCGTCCGACCAAAGCTTTCACGAATCTCATGCACTTTTCCATTTAAGACCATTTTTCCGCTGCGCAGCATCACTAAATGATCACAAATTTTTTCAACATTATCCATATTGTGACTCGAAAAAATAACACAAGAGCCTTTTTCTTTCAACGCAATGATGCCGTCTTTTAAAAGCTCGGCGTTCACGGGATCCAAGCCACTAAACGGCTCATCCAAAATAACCAGCTTAGGCTCGTGAATCAGCGTGGCAATCAGCTGAACTTTTTGCTGATTTCCTTTAGAGAGCGACTTAACCTTATCTGTCTTTTTCCCTTTTACCTTGAAGCGCTCCATCCATTCGTCAATTTTCGGTTCGATTTCTTTTTTAGTTTTTCCTCTTAATTCAGCAAAGTAAATCAGCTGATCTTGTATGGAAACCTTCGGATACAAGCCGCGTTCTTCCGGCAAATAGCCAATATCATTGTAATCTTTGCCGCTTAACTGGTGCCCGTTCCAAAGTACGCTGCCGCTGTCTTGGGTAAGAAAATCCAATATTAAGCGAAATGTCGTCGTTTTACCCGCACCATTTTGACCAATCAAGCCAAGAATTTTACCGTCTGGAATTCTAAACGAAACATCATCTACAGCGGTGTAGTCCCCAAAAGTCTTGACCAGATTATTCACTTCTAACATATTCCATCCTCCTTAAATAAACCTCAGATCAGTCTTCTCTCCTCAAAAACCGGAAAGCTACTTATTAAACATGTTAGCCTTAGTTATAAGCGCTGTCAATGCATTTTTAGGGAATAGGACATTAATATATTAAAAAGATCTCAAAATCATTAAGATTTTAAGATCCTTTAATTAGTTAGATTGTTGTACTTCTTCATGCAAATGATCATACACATTTTGAGCAACATTTTGCGGTAACCCAGCTGTTTTTAACTCTTCTACTGAAGCCGCCGTAATATTCTTTAATGACTTAAACTGCTTCAACAACTCCTTCTTACGCTTCGGTCCCAAACCTTGAATGTTATCCAAACGTGAAGAAAAGCTGTTTTTGCTGCGTAGCTGCCGATGGAACGTAATCGCAAAGCGATGGACTTCATCCTGAATTCGCTGTAATAAAAAGAATTCTTGAGAATTTCTTTCTAAAGGAATGACCGCTAAATCTGTTCCGAACAGTAATTCACTCGTCTTATGCTTATCATTTTTAGCTAAGCCGGCAATGGGAATATCCAAGCCTAACTGATTCACCAGCACTTCTTTGGCAGCATCCACTTGTCCTTTACCGCCGTCAATCACAATTAAGTCAGGAAATGGCAGACCTTCCTTTAATACACGTGAGTATCTGCGGTAGATCACTTCACGCATGGAAGCATAATCGTCAGGACCTTTTACCGTTTTTATCTTGTATTTACGGTACTCTTTTCTAGCTGGTTTACCGTCTATAAAAACAACCATCGCAGCTACTGGATTGGTTCCCATGATATTTGAATTATCAAATGCTTCAATTCTAACCGGTGCGGGGATATTCATCGCATCTCCCAGTTTCTCCACAGCACCAATTGTTCGTTCTTGTTTGCGGACAATCAAGTCGAATTTTTCCTTCAATGCGACATCCGCATTTTTATTGGCTAGTTTGACTAATTTTTTCTTTTCTCCGCGCTGCGGCTGTAAAACTTTAGTAGACAGCAACGCTTCGACACTAGCCAAGTCAATATCGTCAGGAATAAGGACTTCTTTTGGAATAAAGTGTTCATTTTCCTGATAGAACTGACCAACAAAGGTTAAGAAATCTTCTTCTGCTTCATTATAAAATGGAAAAATCGAAACTTCCCGCTCGATTAATTTTCCTTGACGCACGAAAAAGACTTGCACACACATCCAACCCTTGTCTACCGCATAACCAAAAACGTCACGATCCAGCAGATCAACGTTAGTCATTTTCTGCCGCGTCATTACAGTTTCGATGGAGCGCATTTGGTCACGATATTCAGCGGCTTTTTCAAACTCTAAATCCGCTGCGGCCTGATCCATTTTCGCCTGCAACTGCTCTTGAATTTCCGTATGTCCGCCTGATAAGAAACGTTTAATCTCTTCCACCATATCCTTATAAACCTTTGGATCGACATCAAAAGCATACGGACAAAGACATTGACCTAAATGATAATACAGACAAGGTGTTTTTTGAGATGGTTGACATTTTCTCAACGGAAACAGCCGATCCAGCAGCCGCTTTGTTTCATTGGCTGCATTTACATCTGGGTAAGGACCAAAATATAAAGCCTTGTCTTTCAGTACTTTACGAGTAATCACTAAACGCGGATAATCCTCATTCGTAATTTTAATAAACGGATAGCTTTTATCATCTTTCAACATGATATTGTATTTAGGATCATTTTTATGAATCAAATTAATTTCTAAAAGCAGTGCTTCGATGTTTGATTCAGTCACGATATATTCAAAGTCGACGATTTCACTAACTAACCGTTCGGTTTTAGTATCATGACTTCCCGTAAAATAGGAGCGTACCCGATTTTTTAAGATTTTTGCTTTCCCGACATAAATGATCGTGCCGTTTTTATCCTTCATCAAGTAACAGCCCGGCTGATCAGGAAGCAATGCTAGTTTATTTTTAATTTTTTCGTTCATTGGACTTCCTTTCTGGTTCATTTATCAGATTTATTATAGCACTTTTCTGGACAAGCGGCGCAAAAAGAGAGCTGAGACATAAGTAATAGTACTTAAGCCCCAGCTTCTTAGACAATTCTTATAAGTAGTTGTCAATTAACGCCCGTAATTGGTCTTTTGAATGAACCCCTACTGCTTTTTCTACAACTTCTCCATCTTTTTTCAATAATAAAGTTGGAATACTCATGATACCAAATGATGCGGGCGTTTCCGGATTTTCGTCCACGTCCATTTTGGCAATTTTTAATTCACTTTCATCGTATTCTTCACTTAATTGTTCTAAGATTGGCGCTTGCATCCGACAAGGACCACACCATGTTGCCCAAAAGTCAATTAATACAAGTCCTTGATCTGTTTCTGCAGCAAAATCTTTATCTGTAATTACTTGTGTCATAAAATGACCTCCTACTCTTTTCTAACTAAGACAATTATAGCATTGTCGAGAGCGTTCTACCAGTTATTTGCTTACCTTTAGTAAGCATACTATTTAAACTTCACAATAGTTGCGCCATTACCGCCTTGATTTGCTGGTGCAAATTCAAAGCTACTCACGCTGCGATGATTTTTCAAATAATCCGTAATCCCAGTTCGCAGTGCACCTGTTCCTTTTCCGTGGACAATAGTCACCTGCGGATACCCAGCTAAAATAGCCGCATCAAGATATTGATCGACTTCTGCCAAAGCTTCTTCATAGCGCTTTCCGCGCAAATCTAATTGATTAGGCACATGACTGCTTTCACTTGAGCGGATAGCTGTCACTCGTTGCTTTGGTTCTTTTTCCGGAGCAACTAAAGTCATATCGTTTTCTGAAACGGTCATCTTCAGAATCCCCAGCTGAACCTGCCACTCATCGCCGACTTTACGCAACAAGGTCCCTCTTTGCCCATACGTCTTAACCAGGACTTCATCGCCAACCTTAAATTGCTTCTGCTCTTTGGCTTTTTTAAGTACTTTATTTTTCTCTAAAGCCGCTTCTTCTTGGTGAAGCTGTGCTAATTTCGTCTTGGCATCGATCAGTTGATGTTCTTTGATACCGCCTTGATTGCCACTGGTCAGCTGCATTTTACGAATATCAGAGATAATATCGCTGGCTTCAGCTTCCGCTTTTTCAACTAGCTCGTTGGCTTTTTTGCGTGCTTTGGTCATTTCTTTTTCACGTTCATCAAAGAAGTAGCTGTAGGCTGTTTTTAAGTCATTGTAAAGCTTTTCGGCTTCATCTACATAATGACGAACCTCCAAATATTCGGTTTCCGTCATCTTCCGCCGATTTTCCAAATCCGCAATCATTTCATTTAAATCCTGACTTTCGCCGTCCATAATCTGCTTAGCTTCTTCAATAATCCCGTGATCCAGCCCTAAGCGTTTGGAAATCTCAAAGGCATTACTGCGTCCCGGAACACCTATCAATAAGCGATAAGTAGGACTTAAAGTATCTACATCAAATTCCATACTAGCATTAATCGTACCTGCCCGATTGTAGCCGTATACCTTTAATTCAGGGTAATGCGTCGTTGCCATAACATAAGCACTTTTGGCGCCTAATGCATCCAATATTGAAATCGCCAACGCTGCACCTTCCTGCGGATCTGTGCCGGCTCCTAGCTCGTCAAATAGAACCAAGCTATGCTCATCCACCTTCTTCAACACATCCACGATCGTGGTCATATGGGAAGAAAAGGTACTTAAGCTTTGTTCTATAGACTGTTCATCCCCAATGTCAGCAAAAACTTCGTTAAAAATGCCCATTTGACTTTCTTCACCAACAGGTAAAGGCAAGCCAGCCTGTCCCATCAACTGCAGCAATCCTAAAGTTTTTAAAGTAATGGTTTTCCCACCCGTATTAGGACCTGTAATCACAACAGCCTGATAGTCTTTACCAATGCTGATATCATTTGGCACCGCTTTTTCTTGAGCCAAAAGTGGATGCCGAGCTTGCTTAAAGTAAATATGATTATCAGGATTAATCACTGGGACAATCGCGTTTAATTCTTTTCCGAATCGTGCTTTAGCATTAATGAAATCAAGCTTACCGATAACATAGGCATTGTGCAAAATATCTTTTCTGTGTGGCACTAACGCTGCAGATAATTCAGCTAAAATTCGAGTAATTTCGTTGCGTTCTGCAATTTGATGTTGCCTTAAGCGATTATTCAAATCAACAATCTGTTTTGGTTCAATAAATAAAGTTTGACCGGAAGCACTTTGATCATGGACCACTCCGCCAAAGACACTCTTATACTCTTGCTTGACCGGAATCACGTAACGTTCATTTCGCATTGTCACAATGGCATCGCTCAGATATTTCGCATTTTTCCCGCGGACAATACTATCAAGCTGCTCACGAATCGTTTGCTCACTTCTGCGAATATTGTTGCGAATCATTTTTAATTCAACGGAGGCTTCATCCGTCACTCGCCCGTCTTCATCAATCGATTCTTTTAACTTCCGGTTAAGTTCGGGCAAAACAACCAATTGCTCCAGCCAATCGAACAGACGCAAAAGCTCAATCTCACTATCCTTTAAATCATCAAAAAAACGGATAACTTCCGTTGCAGTGGATAATACTCTGCTAATATGTGCTAATTCGACACCGTTTAGATCGGCACCGATTTCTATTCTTTTCATATGCGGTCGGATATTTTCTAATTTAGGAATCGGAATGCCGCCGCGTAATCGTTGGATTTTCAATCCATCTTCAGTTTCTTCCAGCCATGATTGGACTTTCGTTGAATCGGAAACAGGCGCCAAAACCTCTAACTCATCTATTCCCTGTGCTGTAACGATATATTGCGAAAGCAACTGCTTTACTTTATCAAATCCTAATGTTGTTAAAATTCGTGTATTCATTTTTTCACCTTCTCTTTTAAGACTGGAAGCGTGACCTCTTGCCTAAAAAGGACAAGAAATTATTTTATCATTTGTTCAATCCATAAGTGATAAATCTGCTTCGAAAAAACAGGGGTATCTTCAATAATAAAGCGAGCCAGCCCACTATTTTTGAATTGATTTTGAACGGCATCGACCGGCAGCATTGACAGCATAGTCAACACTAAAAATACGCCTACATAAACGACAAGCAAACTCATCAGTCCGCCTATCAGCCAATTAGCTTCTTTTAAAACCGGAACAAAAACTAAGCCGCGTGCAAAAACAGCCAGTAAACGAACAATCAGCCAGCCTAACGCCAAAATAAATAAAAAAGCAACGGCTCCATAAAAAGCCTGATCTAGATCCAACGTGATATTTTGATCAAAAAAGACCAATTTGGTTTCGGCAGTCGGCGATGGATAAGGAATATATAATTCAAGATGTGAGGCTAAGTTTTTATAATACGATTTTGCTACAAGATAGGAGCAAAGATAACCGAATGTATACAAAACCTGCAAAATCAACCCGCGTCTAGCGCCAGTATAAAACGCAATGGCGAATAAAAGTAAAATAAATAATGTTAACATCCTGTCATCCTCTCAAGCTTATTGATCTGTACTTTTGTTTTGAATCTGTTGTTTACGATTTTCGTTTAAGATTTGTTGTGCTTCCACGTGATTATGGATTTCGACGTCGTCTTTTCCGTTTTTCTTTAAAACGTCGCGTGCTTCATCCTCAATGGCTTCAATTCGCTTAATCCGGTTTTCAAGCTCTGCTAAACGAATCGTTCGCTTCTTAAGATCCGCTACTTCCTGCTCCAGCTTAAGTAATTTTTCTTGTTTTTTTAATTGATCAGAAATAGCATTAATTGCCAGCAGAACGGAGGCTTGTTCGTCATCTGTCTGCGGCGAAATATGCTTAATTTCTGCGAGTTGTTCATTCACCAGCTTCGTTACTAAGTCCATGTGTTGCTTCGTTTCTTGTCCGATAATTGTGTATGTATGATCTGCAATCACAGCTTTATACCGTGTTTTTTCTTGATTCATGATCCTGTTCCCTCCTGATATTGTCCATCATCTCATTGTAACATGAAAACACTCGTAGTGTCCTTTCGATAAACCCTTTCTTATTATATGCTACTAAGCGAAAAAATTAAAGGTTTACTCTAATTATTACAAGTTTCATTAAAATTTAAGCATCGCATTGAATGTAAAAAACCGCATGCAGGCTAAACTACATGTCGGTTTTTTGGTCTTTTCTTCAATTTTACAGCATATCAAACAAGGATAATTGATTTTCATCCGGTAAATCTTTCAACACGCCATTTTCATTCATGTATTCAATTAAAGTTTTGGATACTTTTCCACGGTTGGCTAAATCTTCTTTAGACAAGAACGGTTCTTCTCTTGCTTCCACAATTGATTTGGCCACATTGAGCCCCAAGCTTGGAACTGCCCGGAATGGCGCAATTAAGGTATCGCCCTCAATCACAAAGTTTTCAGCATCAGATTTGTATAAATCGATCATGCCAAATTTAAAGCCGCGTTCAAGCATTTCATTCGCCAACTCTAAAACAGTCAATAGGTTCTTTTCTTTCGTAGAAGCTTCCAGTCCTTTATCCTGAATTTCCTTCATACGTGCTTTGACCGCTTCTTTGCCTTGCGACATCGCAACTAAATCAAAATCATCCGCCCGTACTGAAAAGTAGGCACAGTAATAAAGAATAGGAAAATACACTTTAAAATAAGCAACGCGTAAAGCCATTAATACATAGGCTGCCGCATGGGCTTTCGGGAACATATATTTAATTTTCGAACAGGAATCAATGTACCAGTCAGGAACATTATTTTCCTTCATCGCTGTCAAATACGTATCCCGCAACTCATCCGGAATTTTGTTCCACTGTCCTTTACGTACGGTTTCCATAATTTTAAAGGCCATACCGCTGTCAAGTCCGGCATGAATTAAATAAACCATGATATCATCCCGACAACCAATTACTTCTGCCAGATTGGCTTCTCCTCTGCGAATCAGCTCTTCGGCATTTCCCAGCCAAACATCGGTTCCGTGAGAAAGTCCGGAAATCTGCAGCAACTCTGCAAACGTTGACGGATGGGTTTCTTCAAGCATGCCCCGGACAAACCGCGTTCCGAATTCAGGAATTCCAAGCGTTCCTGTTTTCGAATAAATCTGCTCAGGTGTTACCCCTAAGACTTCCGGTCCTGCAAAAATCCGCATCATTTCTGGATCATCGGTAGGAATTGTTTTCGGATCAATACCGGAAAGATCCTGCAGCATCCGAATCACAGTGGGATCATCGTGTCCCAGAATATCTAGTTTTAAAATATTATCGTGAATGGAATGGAAATCAAAGTGAGTGGTTTTCCATTCTGCATTTTGATCATCGGCTGGATATTGAATTGGTGTGAAATCATAAACATCCATATAATCAGGAATAACAATGATCCCGCCCGGGTGCTGACCTGTAGTTCTTTTAACTCCAGTAGATCCCTTGGCCAAACGATCGACCTCCGCACCGCGAAAATGCAAATTATGATCCCGCTCATAGCCTTTAACAAAGCCGTAAGCCGTTTTGTCCGCAACAGTACCGATTGTACCCGCCCGATAAACGTATTCTTCACCAAACAGCACTTTCGTGTAGTTGTGCGCTTCCGCTTGATAATCTCCGGAAAAGTTCAAGTCAATATCGGGTACTTTATCTCCATGGAAGCCAAGGAAGGTTTCAAACGGAATATCATGCCCGTCTTTGAATAAACGTTGCCCGCAGTTCGGACAATTTTTTTCCGGCATATCAAAACCAGAACCATAAGAACCATCCTCGAAGAATTCCGAGTACTGGCAATTCGTACAATGATAATGTGGTGCCAGTGGATTGACCTCTGTAATTCCGGTCATCGTTGCCACAAAGCTAGATCCGACGGAACCACGTGAACCTACCAGATAACCGTCCTCCATACTCTTGTGTACTAGTTTTTGCGAAATTAAGTAAATAACCGAAAAGCCGTTACCAATAATACTGTCTAGCTCTTTTTTCAACCGTTTTTCCACAATCTCCGGCAGTGGATCCCCATATAATTCTTTTGCTCTCGTGTAGCTAAGATTTCGAATCTCATCTTCTGAACCGGGAATTTTAGGTGTATAAAGATCATCTTTAACTGGTGTGATTTCTTCACACAGATCGGCAATCGCATTTGTATTTTCAACAACAATTCGATGCGCCACTTCTTCACCCAAAAATTGAAAGGCTGTCAGCATTTCGTCCGTTGTTCTAAAGTGAACATCCGGCAGGCTATGACGATTTAGCGGATTCGCTCCGCCCATTGACCCGATAAGAATCTTACGATATACACTATCTACTTCATTTAAATAATGAACATTACCAGTAGCGACGACCGGTTTACCTAACTCATCACCAATTTTGACTAAATTAGCAATAATCTCTTCTAAATCAGCTTCACTTTTAACTAATTCTTGTTCAAGTAACGGTGCATAAACAGCCTTAGGCATAACTTCGATATAATCATAAAACTTCGCTCGATTTTTTGCCTCTTCAACCCCTTTTTGCATCATTGCTTCAAAGATTTCACCATTGGAGCAGGCTGAACCGATAATCAACCCTTCTCTTAGCTTATTTAGCTGAGAACGCGGAATACGCGGAATTCTGAAAAAGTAATTCACATTGGACATGGAAATCAGCTTAAACAGATTTTTCAAGCCGGCCTGTGTTGTTGCCAAAATGGTTGCGTGAAAAGGACGCGCTCTTTTGTAGGAATCCCCTTCACCAATGTGCATGTTTAACTCATCGTGATAAATCATTCCGTGATTTTCTTTGGCGTCCTTCAAAAAGATCCAGCACAAGTGTCCTGTAGATTCTGAATCGTAAATCGCCCGGTGATGCTGTTCTAAATTAACGCCGAATTTTTTAGACAACGTATTTAAACGATGGCTTTTAAAGGTTGGATGCAAATATCTGGAGAGCTCCAATGTATCAATAACCGGATTTTCAGCCTCTGGAATCCCGTATTTTCCGTAGCTGGTATTCAAGAACCCCATATCAAAAGAGGCATTGTGGGCTACTAGAATAGTCCCTTCGGAAAATTCGCGGAACAAGCGCAAAACCTCTTCCTCTGACTTGGAACCACGAACCATTTCATCAGTAATTCCAGTCAAATTAATCGTCGTCTGCGAAAGAGGATGACCGGGATCAATGAATTGTTCAAAGGTATCGATAATATTTCCTTTGTGCATTTTTACAGCGGCTAATTCGATAATTGTATCATAAACAGCTGATAAACCGGTCGTTTCCACGTCAAACACAACATACGTTGCATCACTTAACTCAACGTGAGCCTCATTGTAAGCTATCGGCACTCCATCATCAACCACATTGGCTTCAACACCGTATAAGATTTTCACACCGGCCTTTTTACCAGCACTATGGGCATCCGGAAAAGCTTGGGCACCGCCGTGATCAGTAATCGCAATCGCTTTATGCCCCCATTTACCTGCTTGAGCAACTAAATCGCCAATGTTGTTGGTTGCATCCATTGTGCTCATGTTGCTGTGTAAATGCAGTTCTACGCGTTTGTCGCCTTCTGGTGCATAATCTTTACGCGGTGCGTGTTTAACTTCCATTAAGTCCTGACAATTCATAACTAAGTCACGCATAAAAGTATCTTCTTGAATACTACCGCGCACACGCACCCACATATTTTTTTGAATCGCATCAAAAATTTGTTCATCTTTTTCCCCATTGGAGAATTTTTTTACGATAAATGAAGACGTGTAATCCGTGATTTTTAAGATTAAAATTTTTCGTTTAGAACGTAATTCTCGCACTTCTACATCGAAGACAAAGCCCTCAATCGTCACGCGACGTTCTTCTTCTAAAATATTGCCCATCGGCATGATCGGTTCATCATTAGGAATATTTCTACCTAAACGGATCGGCCCTTCAAGTGCAGGGGCCTGCTGTTGCTTTTCCTTTTTCTTTTGTTCATGCTTAATTAACGATTCCGCTGCCTGTTGTTGAAACGCAGCATCTTGTTCCTGTTTCCGTTCTTCAAATAACTCAAGCACACGTTTGGCCTGTTGCTCATCCATTTTCGGTTCAATATGGAATTTTTGAAAACCATATTGTACATATAATTCTTCTACAATCGGTAGATACTGCTGCTTCAAATAAGGAATCACGGCTTCATTATCCACCGGCAAAATAATTTTTTTGTCTTCGATAATCGGTGTTTGGCTTTTCATTACGCGCTGAACAAGCGGTGTGTCGCATTGGCTGTTCAACAAAGCCAGTTGCCAATAATCTGTCAGCTGCTCTGCTGTAAATTCATTACGACTTGCATTGATTCTTACCGACACACCAGCAATATGCTGAAAAGAAAGTTCTAACTGCTGCATAAATGAGCGATAAAGCATCACAGGTAAAATCTCATTAAAGCCTAGATGAAACTCCCATAAGCGACTTTGCTGATGAACAATTACTTTATCGATTCTGCCTGTATGAATCAACGGATGCTGCCGTTCTTCTTCATTCAATTGAATTTGATCGACTAACTTTGCAAATAAATCTTGTGCTTTTTCTGTCACTCAAAGAACCTCCTAAAACGAATTGCTCTCATATCCTTTTTTGTCTCAAGCCAGTCAGAAAAGGATGATTGCATATGTACTACAAACCCTGCATCTATTTTATGGTATATACCGACAAACAGTACACACAAATTTGATAAGAAAGAGGCCCTTAGACATTTCTGCCAAGTGCCTCGCCACTATCAAGTATACTATTTTTTCCTATGAAAAACAATGTTCAGAAAAACAAGAAAGAAGTGTTCAACTCCCAGACCCCAGAGAAGGTATAACTTTCTTGCTTTACTGTTTCAATCATTTATTAGGTTTTAAGCGTGGAAAATGATTTTCCCCACGCTCCTATTACAGACAGCTTTTAATTTTGTTCAGCATTCAAAAGAATGTTCAATGTACTTTCTAACTCTTCTTTGCGGACTTCTACCATCTCACCCGTCCGTTTGATTTTTACTTCGACAACACCATCCACTGCTTTTTTACCTACAGTGATTCGCACCGGACAACCGATTAAATCTGCATCAGCGAATTTAACACCTGCTCGCTCATTACGATCATCCACCAAAACTTCATAGCCAGAGGCAGCCATCATTTCATCCACTTCTTGCGCAAGCTTTGTTTGATACTCATCTTTAACATTCATTTGAACAATGTGCAAATCAAATGGCGCAATACCGGTCGGCCAGTTAATGCCGTTTTCATCCGCATTTTGTTCCACAATTGCAGACAGCAGACGACTAACGCCGATACCATAACAGCCCATAATCACATGCTTTTCACGACCATTTTCATCCAGTACGGTTGCACCCATTGCTTCACTGTAACGAGTACCGAGCTTGAAGATATGTCCAATTTCAATTCCTTTGGTAAATTCAAGAACGCCATTGCCGTCTGGTGATAGATCGCCTTCTTGAACAAAACGAAAGTCTTCGTAGCTGATTGGGGTGAAATCTCTGCCTGGATTTACATTCGTCAAATGATAGCCTGTTTCATTAGCCCCAGTAATCGCATTGGCTAAATCTTGAACATAGCGATCAGCGTATAGCTTCACTTCTTCTGATAAGCCAACGGGACCCACAGAACCAAAATCTGCATTTAAATATTGGCGCGCATCTTCATCTGTTGCTTCTTCTAAGAAATCTACACCTAAGAAGTTTTTCAATTTCACGTCATTTACTTCATGGTCACCGCGAACCAATACAAGCACTGGTTCACCATCTGCCATAAACAAAACAGACTTAATAATTTTACTTGATTCTACTTCAAAAAACTTAGCAACTTGTTCAATCGACGTCACATCAGGTGTCGCTATTTTTTCAATAGCCAGCTGTGTTTCATGCGATTTTTTCGGCGTATATAAACTGGTCGCCATTTCTAAGTTGGCTGCATAATCTCCTTCAGTTGAAAAACAAATAGTATCTTCGCCAATTTCTGAAATCGCCATAAATTCTTTTGAATCCTTACCACCCATAGCGCCGCCGTCACCGATAATTGCACGGAAGTTTAAGCCGCAACGTTCAAAAATCGCAGTGTAGGCTTTTTCATAATCACGATACGCTTCATCCAGACTTTCTTCACTTGCATGGAAAGAATAACCGTCCTTCATGATGAATTCTCGTCCTCTTAACAGACCAAAACGCGGACGTTTTTCGTCACGATATTTGGTTTGAATCTGATAAAGGTTTAACGGTAAACGTTTGTATGAATTGATTTCATCACGAATCAATTCAGTAAAGGTTTCTTCATGAGTTGGGCCCAATAAGTAATCACGATCGTTGCGATCTTTTAAGCGGTAAAGATTTGGCCCGTAGGTTTCATAACGACCAGATTCTTTCCAAAGTTCAGCTGGTAATAAGGCTGGCATCAGCATTTCCACTGCGTCAATTTTGGCAAATTCTTCACGCATAATTTGTTTTAACTTGCCTAGCACACGATTAGCCAAAGGCAAATAAGAATAAATACCCGCAGAAACCTGGCGAATATACCCGGCTCTTAATAACATCTGATGACTTAAAACCTCTGCATCATTTGGAACTTCACGTAACGTAGGGATTAACATTTTTGACTGTTTCATTAGAACTCTCCTTTGTTTGAACGAATACCATTACTCCTCAAGTCATTCGCCAAAAGTACATTATAATTATTTATTTAAAAGAAAAAACGTTGAATATCATTCCAAGTAACTAACACCATTAATACCATAATGAACCCAAACCCGACTAGTGTTAGTATTCCTTCTTTTTCTTGGCTTAAAGGTTTTCCTCTTACTCCTTCTAAAATATTTAAAATAATTTTGCCCCCATCCAGTGCTGGAATCGGCAACAGGTTGATAATACCTAAGTTTACAGATAACATAGCCATCATTGCGATAACGGTACCCACACCTGCTTTTGACGCTTCCGCAGATAATTGGAACATCATTACCGGACCACCCAATTTATTCAAACTAAAGCCGGTAATTAATGATTTTAATGCTTTAAAAATCTGCATGGAGCCACTAACTGTCTGTTGAAATCCGCCAGCCAACTTATCCATAAAGCCGGTCTTCTTTGGCGGAGTAATGCCAATTAAGCCAATCTCTTTGCCGCCGGATTCTTCTGCCTTCGGAGTGATATCAACTTCTTTGGTCTTACCATCTGATTCAACCAATAAATTTAATTCCTGATTGGGACTGGCCTGAATGATTTCCGTAAAGTCCTCCCAGTCTGAAACCTTTTTACCATCAATGGACAAAATTTTGTCGTTCGGCTTTAAACTCGCCTCTTCAGCAGGACTGTTTGCCTGAACTTCACCAATCAAATTCGTATTCGTATAAGCCACGCCGCCTTGCATAAAGACATAAATTGTGAATAAGACAAAAGCCAAAATAAAATTATTCATAGGCCCGGCAAAGTTGGTCAACATCCGCTGCCAAAGCTTTGCTGACTGAAACTGAACATCAAGCGGTGCAATCCGTACTTCAGTACCATCTTGTTCAATAATAGTCGCATCGTGGTTTACACGATAGGTAATCTCTGTTGTTTCGTCACCATTTACATAGCCTTTGATGAATAATTCTTTCTCTAGATCGGCTTCAAGCATTTCCAACGGAATACTATTCGTAAGCTGAACCTTCTTGCTTGTATTAATTTTTACAACTTCTTCTTGTTCATTCAGTTCAACAGATAACGGCATTCCCGGAACCAGCTCTGTTTCATCCTCACCCATTCCTGCCATCCGTACATAGCCGCCAATCGGCAACATGCGGATAGTATATGCAGTACCATCTTTTCCTTGATGAGCAAAGATTTTTGGTCCCATACCAATGGCAAATTCGCGTACTAAAATACCTGATCTTTTAGCAAAAAAGAAATGTCCGAATTCATGCACCAGTACAAGAACGCCAAAGACGATAATAAATGTTATGATAGTTTTCATATACGACCTTCTTTCTTAATCCATCCTTCTACGATTGCTCTCGTTTTTTTATCAATTATCAATACTTCTTCAAAAGTAACTTCTGTTGTTTCATTGTATTGTTCAACAGCTCTTTTGACAAGCTGTTCGATCTGCAAATAGGAAATCTTCCCTTCAATAAAAGCATTTGCCGCAATTTCATTCGCTGCATTATAGACTGTAGGGTACGCACCGCCTTTTCTGCCAACCGTATAGGCAAGCGCCAGCATTGGAAACCGCTCAAAATTCATTTTTTCAAAGTGCAGCTTAGCAATCTCTGTAAGATCAAACACTTTTTCATTTTTAATCGGTAAACGTTTAGGATAGGTCAGCGCATACTGAATCGGTTCGCGCATATCACTTGGTCCCAACTGTGCCAAATAAGCGCCGTCTTTTAAAACAATCATTGAATGAACAATGCTTTCTTTATGTAAAACAACTTTTATTTTATCATAATCTGTACCAAATAACCAATGTGCTTCTATGACTTCTAACCCTTTATTCATCATTGTCGATGAATCAATAGTAATTTTTTTACCCATTGACCAATTAGGGTGTTTTAAAGCCTGTGCTAAAGTAACAGTTTTTAGTTCCTCACGTGATAAGTCTCTAAAGCTGCCGCCAGAAGCTGTAATCACTAATTCTTTTAAATTTTGCTTTTCTCCTTGGAGACATTGGAAAATTGCTGAATGTTCACTATCGACAGGTAAAATCTGAACGTTATGCTTTTTCGCTTTTTCCATCACCCATTTTCCGGCCATGACTAAGGTTTCTTTATTGGCTAAAGCAATATCTTTTCCTGCTTCAATCGCAGCCATTGTCGGAAGTAAGCCCACACTGCCGGTTACGGCGGTTAGTACGACTTCTGCCTCTTTCAACGTTGCCGCTTCCACTAACCCTGTTTCTCCTACCCCAAAACAAATATCAGGAAATAATTCCGCCAGCTGTTCTTTGATTGCTTCTGTACCTACTCCTACATATTGCGGCTTCAATAACTTAATCAAAGCAGTTCCTTGCTCAACATTTTCGTGAAATGTTAAAGAAACAATGCTGAACAATTCTGGATGAGCCAATACTACATCTACTGTGCTTGTACCAATAGACCCGGTAGCACCAAGTAATGCGATTTTTTTCATAGTAAAAAGAAAAACTCTGAGACATTCAGAGTTTTTCACCTTCCCTTCTTGAATTAGAAATTAAAATAACCCGAATAAATGCATAATTGGAAAGACAAACAACAAGCTGTCAAAACGATCTAAAATACCGCCATGTCCTGGCAAAATATTTCCTGAATCTTTTACATCGTAATGACGTTTGATCGAAGATTCCACCAAATCGCCGAATTGGCCGACAATTGAAAACACTACAGTTAAAATCAACATAACAGGCAGATTATAAACAAACAACTCTTTGTTTGGATTTACCAGTAAAAAGATCAAAGCGACCACAACCGCAGATAAAATACCGCCTAATGAGCCTTCAATTGTTTTATTTGGTGAAACATCCGGCATTAATTTTCGTTTTCCAAAACGCTTTCCGATAAAATAAGCACCAATATCTGTTGCCCAAACTACAAATAATGCATACAGTAAAACAACAAAGCCTGCCTGTCTGGCTGTCACAAAATTTTGAAATCCTACTCCCACATATAAACTGGCAATAACTGGAAAACCAGCTTGAGAAATAGTATACATATTTTTTGAAGCAACTAAACCACCCAATAAAATCATCACAGTTAGATAAAAGAGAATAAAATTATCTGCTTTTTCGGGCAAAAAGAAAAACCAGCGTTCTTTCGGCAAAACTAAAAAGATTGTACCTAAAGCAGCTAGAACGCCTTCGAAGCTGGCTAATTCCAACCCTTTCATTTTGAATAATTCATACACACCAACTACGGCTAAAACCGCAGCAGCTAATTCAATGACAAAATTGCCATACCAAATGATGGGAATAAAAACCACCAAAGCTACAGCTGCTGTAATGACGCGCTGTTTCATTTTAACTCCTCCTCAGTTTCTTCCTTCAAACCGCCAAAACGACGCGTTCGATTTTGAAAAGATGCGATAGCCGTTTCCAAGAGTTTGTCATTAAAATCCGGCCAAAAGGCATCTGTAAAAAACAATTCACTATATGCAATCTGCCACAATAAAAAGTTGCTGATTCGTTCTTCGCCGCTTGTACGAATTAATAATTCAGGATCTCTTAACTCCTCTGGTAAAAAGCCTGTCATTAAGTGCTCTGAGATTGTTTTTTCATCAATCTCAGCTGGCTCTATCAGTCCTTGTTGACTTTTTGCAGCAATGGCTTTTACGGCCGTAATGATTTCCGCTCTTGCACCATAATTTAAAGCAAAATTTAAAACCATTCCTGTATTGTCCTTGGTTTGCTCAATTGCTCGTTCCACCGCGTCCTGTGTGTGTGCTGGCAGGAACTCCTTGTAGCCCATCACTTGCACTTTGACATTTTCTTTAATCAGCTCCGGTACAAACGTATCAAAAAAATCAACCGGCAACTGCATTAAAAAGCTGACTTCGTCTGACGGACGCTTCCAGTTTTCTGTCGAAAACGCATATAAAGTTAACACCTTGATTCCTAATTTACTTGCATGTTTGGTGATTTTCTTTACTGTATTCATTCCCTCTTTGTGACCAGCAATTCTCGGCAACCGGCGATTCTGCGCCCAGCGCCCATTCCCGTCCATAATAACTGCCACATGTTTAGGGATTGGTCCTTCGGTATTAAATGTAAACGTTGTTTCTTCTTGTACGTATTTATTTTTTTGCGGAAAAAAACGTAACATACATTTTCCCTCCAATCCAAAAATCTGACTAGACTATTATAGCAATATCTTGTGAAAAAGCCTATGCAAATGAAAAACTTTTCGAGATTATTTAATAAATTCCTCAATAAAAGAGTAAAATTTTCCAATTCTAGTCTAGATTGACTTTTTTAGCACGCAAAAGTTCGGGCATCAAAGTATAATTATTCATAGTATACTTCAATACCCGAAAACACGTCCATTCAAAGAACAGGAGTACTCACTCTGTTTCTTCTTCTGTTTTCTTATCTGCTTGTATATTTCCTTTACTCACACCAATTTGGATAATAGAATTAATCGGAATAAATTCATTATAGCTGCTCATTTGAACCACTGTTCCTTTAGTGACAGAAGAATCGACATAATGTACCTCGTACGTAATATTTGCACCTTTCGCTTGATATTCATCAAAAAAGATTTTTGGCAGATCACCTTCCAACGTATTGTTACGAAGATCTTTGATAAAAGGCTTTCCAATCGAGTATACTACCTGAATTGCTGGTTTTGCATCTTTTTCAGAAAATTTCTTGCCAACTTCAATAGATTGGCTAATAAAACGTCCATAAGGTACAACATCACTGAATGATTGTTTGATCTGAACCTGAAATCCGCCGGCTTTGCCTTCCGCTTCATCTGATGTGAACTGAGAAAAATCAGGGACTACAATTGCTTTACCAGCTGAAATCACCACAGTCAGCGTTTCTTTTTTAGCAACTTTTGTTCCTTTGCTAATACTCTGAGAAATCACCTTACCGTTTTCAACACTGTCCGAATCTGACTCTTCAACTTTTAAGCTGATCTCATTTTTTTTCGTCCATTCATTAACTTCCTCTTTCGTCTTGTTGGCGAAATCAGGCATAGAAATATCTTTTTCAAAGACTTCCTTTCCTTTGGAGAAGTACAGCTTGGCTTTATCTTTTCGTTTATAGTCTTCAGGTTTCACATCTTTCGTTGTCATTTCGAATTTAATGAAATCTCCAGTATTGATTGATTCACTATATTCTTCTATGATCGCAAGATTATCTGCTTTATGTTCTTTAATCCATAGCTTAGCTTCGTCAAGAGATAATTCTTTAAACACAGGCAGCGAAAGTGATTCCTCCGGATCCGGTCCTAAACTTGCATCTACAGTAAGTTGACTGCCTTTTTTTATTTTTCTATTTTTAACGCTTTGATGAATAATACTATTAACGTCTTTGTCAAAATCATATTTTTGCTTTACTTCAAGTTTTACGTTATTTTCAGACGTCCATTCCCTCACTTCTGAAAGCTCTTTTGCTTCAAAATTTGGAACCATAACATGTGTTAATTGATAATAAATTAAAAAAATTGTTATACTTAAAACAATGAGACCTAAGGCTATCAATATATATTTCTTTTTTTGCTTGTTTTTAAATGTAGGATCTGTTTCGGTCATTTCCTCAGGATTTTGTTCTGACACAGCGGCTTCGACAGAACTAGAATCATGTTGCGCAGTTTTTATTAAACTGCGTTTTTTCTTGACGGGACGTTTCGTGTAAATCAACTCTTTTTCATTAACTGCTGAATGCTTTGTAGCATGAGTAGTGTTCCGCTCATAATCATTCTCAGGAGAATTTATAGGTCCCATTTCCATCTTTTCTGGTTGAGGCTCAGTAGCTTCAGCAGATGCCGTTGACTCTGCTTCCTTTTGATCGATCTTTTTCTGACGTGTATGTTTATAGTTTTCGCCGCTAAAATTTGATAAAAAATCACTCATATTTTTTTAACACACCTTTTTTCAGGTAATAGGTTTCATCTGATTGACTAGCTATATCATTAGAATGTGTTACAACGATCACACATTTGTTGTGAACTTCAGCCAGATTTCGAAAAATATCGACTATTTCCTGTTCCATTCCTTCATCCAAATTACCGGTGGGTTCATCTGCCAAAATAACCTCAACATTTGTAGAAAGTGCACGCGCAATAGCGACACGCTGCTGTTCTCCACCTGAAAGCTGATTCACTAAACGATCTGCCTTTTCGTGAGTGATTCCGATGTAATCTAAAAGATTATAGGCTACTTCTCGTTGATTCGGCGGTAATTGATTATCAGTAATCGACATAGCGACTAATACATTTTCTAAAGCAGTCAAATATGGCACTAAATTATAGCTTTGAAAAATAATACTTACTGCATCGCGGCGATACTTTTCATACCCAATCGTTTTTATATCTTGCCCATTTAACAAAACCTGTCCTTCATTTGGTGTATCGAGCGCACTGATTAGAGACAGAAAAGTCGTTTTGCCTGAACCAGACTGACCTAATATTGTATAAAATTTCCCGCGCTCAAATGAAACAGTTGTATTTTTCAATATAAAGCGACGTTGATCGCCGTCTTGATAATAATAACTTAAGCCTTTTGCTTCTAAAATTGCCATAAGCTCACTAATCCTTTCTTACATCATAATTTTCTTTGGATTTAAACGTACAATATAAAGCAATGGTAAAACAGCAGAAAGCAAAACAGTTGCCAAGCCTACTACCAAATACGAGATAATATAAGCAATAGAAAATTTCACTTCATAAGCATTGAGAATATCATCTGTTGTCAGATCTGCGTTGTTCAAAATGCCACCATTAATCAAAAAATTGTCCATTTGTCCGCCAGCAGTAGCCAAAAAGTCACTATTTAACAGCGATTCCGAAACGATTTTTCCTAAAAAGTTTCCTGTTATCAAAGATAATATTAGCGCGATACCGCTAATCAACAGCAACTCAAGAATAATTTGCCCCATGACATGTCCGCGTTTGTCCCCTAAAGAAAGATAAATTCCCAATTCATGTTTTCGATCCCGCATAAATAGTAGAACAACCAGCGAAATAATTAGTAAAGCAGCAATCACAGCAATCCAGACGACATATCCAGAAATTTTGGCCATCTTATTCATACTTCCGCCAATCTTATCATATTGGTCCGTTGACGCAATTACTTTATAAGCCTCTGGCAAAAGCGGCTGCGTTTCTTGTTTAAAGGCTTCCACATCATCAGGATTTTTCAAAACGTACACAGGGGTGTAATATTCTTCATCCTCATAACCTTCGTACATCGAACTGTCTGAAGCTGTTTTTTTCATTTGTTCACTATAATTTTTATTAATCTCTACTACAGCCTTATTAGGTAAATAAACCGTATTCAACTGTTCCATTGACAAAAATTGTTGATCTGTCGTTGGCTTCTTTTTGTCTTTTTCATCTTTCACTTCTACCGACATAGGTTCAAAAATACCGATAATTTTGATTGGTATGTCTGTTTTGAATAGTTCTTTTTCTCCATTTTCTGTATAATCCAATCCTCGAGAATCCATAATCATTTGATCTCCAACAGACAACCCGTTTTCATCAGCGACTTTCTTTGAAATTAAGCCTACATTTTTACCTGAATCTATTTCCTCTTGAGTAAATGTACTACCTGAAACTAGTTTGATTTTCTTTTCTTCAATGTCCAAAATCTTAGAATAATTTGTTCCTTTTAATGAAAAGCCTTCTGTTCCAACAAAATTTTCTGAGTCCTCTGAATTCATTGTAACAGCTTTCAAATCCTTTGTTTGTACCCAACTCATTGTGTTATAGTCATAATATTTAAGATAAGGAGATTTGCCGATTTTTTTGATTAATTCAACTTTTAGTTGCTCTGGAACAAAATCTTCTTGTTCCAATAAATCCTGATTATTTTCATAATCAATCTCAATAGTAGCTAAGCCACCTAATTGCTTTTTTACATTTTTTTCGACGTTTTGTGTCGATTGTTGAATGGCAATAGCACCAGCAATTACATTTCCTAATACAAAAATAACCGCAAATAAAATCAGGGACTTTCCTTTTTTTCTAGTTACACTGTACAGCGCTCTTTTTATAAAATTCACTTCATCATCTCCTTTGAAGCTGTAGTTAAAATCATTATTCCATAACAATATGTAATAAACAAGGCTTTTTTTGTATTTTGTTTTTGTCTTCTTTTAATTGGTTTATTTTATCTTTTTCTTCTTTCTCGCAACAGTAAAAAAAGTAGATTTCTACGAAGGTAAGTCGTAAAAATCTACTTTTTTTATTTTATACTTCTAATAGTTCTTTTTCTTTTTCAGCAGTGATATCGTCAATATTTTTCACGCTGTCATCAGTTAATTTTTGAGCTTCTTTTTCAAGTGTACGTAATTCGTCTTCAGTGATTTCATTGTTTTTTTGTTGTTTTTTCAAATCGTCAATGGCATCTCTACGAATATTACGAACAGCGATTTTAGCATTTTCTGCTGCTTTTTTCACATCTTTCGCCAATTCTTTCCGACGTTCTTCGGTTAGTTGCGGAATCACTAAACGAATTACTGTTCCGTCGTTGGTTGGGCTAATGCCGATGTCGCTTGCCTGAATCGCTTTTTCAATATCTTCTAATGAATTTTTATCAAACGGAGTGATCATTAATACACGTGCTTCCGGAATATTAATTCCAGCTAATTGATTGATTGGTGTTGGTGCTCCGTAGTAATCGACTTGAATCCGATCCAAAAGACTGGCATTCGCACGACCAGCGCGAATTTGGCCTAATTCACGAACTAAACTTTGTTCTGCTTTTCCCATTTTTTCTTTTGCTGTTTGCAAGATTGCATTCATGTTTTATTTCCCCCTTACGGTTGTTCCGATATTTTCGCCAAGACATGCCCGACGAATATTACCTGTTTCGTTTAAATTAAATACAACTAATGGAATATCGTTGTCCATACTTAATGAGCTTGCGGTTGAATCCATTACTTGCAAGCCTTTTGAAATCACTTCTAAATGTGTTAGTTCTTCAAATTTCACAGCGTTGGCATCCAATTTTGGATCTGCTGAATACACACCATCAACGTTGTTTTTAGCCATGAGAATAACATCTGCATTTACTTCAGCTGCACGTAAAGCTGCGGTTGTGTCAGTTGAGAAATAAGGATTACCAGTACCGCCGGCAAAGATCACGATCCGTCCTTTTTCTAAATGACGTTCTGCACGACGACGGATGTACGGCTCTGCGATTTGACGCATTTCAATGGATGTTTGAACTCTTGTTGGCACACCAAGATTTTCCAGCGTATCCTGCAGTGCCAATGCATTCATCACAGTCGCCAGCATGCCCATATAATCAGCTTGAGCACGTTCCATGCCCATTTGCGCACCGATTTGACCGCGCCAGATATTGCCGCCACCGACTACAATAGCCATTTCAATACCAAGTTCATGAACTTCTTTAATTTCTTGTACAATATCCTTGATAACAGGAGGTTTAATTCCGAATCCTTCTTCTCCAGCTAAAGCTTCACCACTTAACTTTAATACAACACGTTGATACTTAGGTTTTACCATGTTTGATTTCCCTCCACCATTTCTCTATGAATATTCTAACACATTCCCGGTATTATTTCTTTTAATTCCTAAAAAAAGGGAGCGCATTGACATGCGTTCCCAACTGTTTCAGAACAAGAAACAGATTTATTTTTTAATTTGGCTCATTACTTCATCCGCAAAGTTGTCTTCACGTTTTTCGATTCCTTCGCCAACTTCAAAGCGAGTGAATGATTTAACAGTTGCACCTTTAGAAGCAACATATTTTTCAACTGTCATATCTGGATCTTTAACGAATGGTTGATCCACTAATGAGATTTCAGCTTTAAATTTGTTCAAACGGCCAACGACCATTTTTTCAACGATGTTTGCAGGTTTGCCTTCATTTAATGCTTGTTCAGAAAGAATTGCTTTTTCATGATCTAATTCTTCTTGAGGAATTTGAGATTCGTTTACATAACGAGGGTTAATTGCTGCTACGTGCATTGCTACGTCTTTAGCAACTTCTTCGTCAGTTGTGCCATCTAAAACAGCTAATACCGCGATGCGGCCGCCCATGTGTAAGTAAGCACCAAAAGCAGCATTATCTGCTTTTTCAACTACTTCAAAACGACGGAAGCTGATTTTTTCACCGATAACAGTTGTTGCTTCAACTAACTCAGACTCGATTGTTCCTTTGTCCGTTTTGATTGCTAAGGCTTCTTCCATTGATGCTGGTTTGTTTTTAGCAATTTCAGTAGCAATTTTTTTCACTAATTCTTGGAACATTTCGTTTTTAGAAACGAAGTCAGTTTCAGAGTTTACTTCTACGATTGCTGCAAAATTCCCATCTGTTGCAACATTTGCTAATCCTTCAGCAGCAACACGATCATTTTTCTTAGCTGCTTTAGCCATTCCTTTTTCACGTAAATAATCAACAGCTGCTTCAATATTACCTTCGACTTCTACTAATGCTCTTTTGGCATCCATCATACCGACACCAGTCATATCGCGTAATTCTTTAACTAATTTTGCTGAAATATTCGCCATTTTTAGTTCCTCCTAATTTTTAAAGCTGAACAGGCTCGTTTAACACTGACAGAAAAATAGGAAAATAAGATTGTGACGCTTTTTGTCACGAGATTATTTTATCTTTTTTCCGAAGTGTTAGCCTGAGAAGCTAAACAGTTTCTGTATTCATTCGTTTTAAAAAAGCTATCTCAAAGGAGAATCAGGCTTTTTCGCCTAGCCTTCGAGACAGCTCCGTTATTTTCTATTATTCAGCTGATTCGTTGCTGCCTTCAACAACATCAACGATTTCTTCGATAGATGCAGCTGCTTCGGAATTACCTTCAGTAAATGTTTCTTCAACGACTTGGTCTTCACCTTGGTTTCCTTCGATGAATGCATCAGCCATTTTTGCTGTGATTAATTTAACGGCACGAATAGCGTCGTCATTTGATGGAATTACTACATCAATTTCATCCGGATCACAGTTTGTATCAACCATCGCTACGATTGGGATGTTCAATTTTTGTGCTTCTTGAACAGCAATACGTTCTTTACGAGGGTCAACAATGTACATTACATCTGGAATTCTAGGCATATCAGCGATACCACCTAAGAATTTTTCAAGACGTTCACGTTGTTTGTTTAAGCCAACAACTTCTTTTTTAGGAAGTACGTCAAATGTACCGTCTTCTTCCATTTTGTTGATGTCTTTCAAGCGTTTGATACGTTTTTGAATTGTATCCCAGTTAGTTAGAGTACCACCTAACCAACGGTGATTTACGTAAAACTGACCTGAACGAATTGCTTCGTCTTTGATCGCTTCTTGTGCTTGTTTCTTTGTTCCTACGAATAATGCCACGCCGCCTTCTTCTGCAACGTTTTTCATGTAATCGTAAGCTGCATCTACTAATTTAACTGTTTTTTGCAAGTCAATGATGTAGATACCGTTTCTTTCTGTGAAGATGTATTTCTTCATTTTTGGGTTCCAGCGACGAGTTTGGTGACCAAAATGTACGCCGGCTTCTAGTAATTGTTTCATAGAAATTACTGCCATGTGTTGTTTCCTCCAGTTGGTTTTTATTTGTTCCCTCTTCCGTTCTCATCTTTATAAGGAACTACTATACGCAGCACCGCCTTATAAATCAAACATGAATGTGGATTTGGTGTATTTACACCGTTAATTAGTATAGCTTATTTTTTATCATATTACAACTAAAAATCAGATTTTTTTTGCAGCTAATGGAAACAAGTTCGTATCGCTAGCGCTCATTGTTTGTTTGAGCGAAATGATACATTAAAATTCCAGCCGCAATCGCCACATTGAGTGATTCAGCCTGACCTAAAATCGGAATATATAAATTTTGATCAGTCAATTTCAGCAAGTCTTGTCGGATTCCCTGCCCCTCATTCCCCATAATAAGCGCATAGTTCTTTGCAGGAGGAACCTTTTGATAGATGACTGCTTCTTTATTCAACTCAGTTCCGTAAACGGGAACACTTGACTGTCTGAAAGTGTCGACTGCAATTTCCAGCGGCATCCTTAAAATAGGCAAATGATAGTTGCTTCCCTGCATTGCCCGCAAAACCTTTGTGCTATAAATATCAGCACTACCCTCTCCAAGAATCACACCAGTCATGCCAGCAGCATCCGCTGTTCGAATCATCGTGCCCACATTCCCCGGATCCTGTACATTATCTAAGAGCAGCCAGCTTCCTGAAAAAGCCTGTTGCTTAGTGACTTTCGGCATTTTTATTACGGCAAGCAGTCCTTGAGGTGTTGGTAATTCCGACAAAACTGCTAATACCTCATCAGATACATATATTACTTGTTCTTGATCTTGCTGAACAAGCCATTGTCCCCATTCCCGCTGACCTCTTTGACTCACTAGTAGCCATTCCACATCAGCGCCCGCTTTTATCGCTTCTTCAATTAAATGAAAACCTTCTGCGATATAGCGCTGACTTTCTTCACGATATTTTTTTCGATTTAACTTTTTTAATTCTTTAATAAATGGATTTTTTGTTGATAAAATTTCTTTCATTTTCACACCTCGCTTGAACAGTATACCATGATTTTTTGAAATCAAACAGGGACTAATTCCCTTGCCAGAAATGAAAAAAATCGCTATCATTAAAAGAAAAAGCGAGGTGTTTTCGGTTTGAGAAAAGTACGAATGAATGTCCAAGGACGGGTACAGGGCGTCGGATTTCGCTACATGACGAAGATAAAAGCAGATGAATTAGGGATTTTCGGTACGGTAAAAAATGAGGATGATGGTTCTGTTTCAATTGAAGCGATCGGCTCAGATGATGTGATGCAAACCTTTATCAAAACAATTAAAGAATCCCCCAGTCCAGCCGGAAGAGTGACCTATGTCGATTTACAAGATGATCCGCTGATTGAAGATTATACAAGTTTCAAAGTTACCAATTAAATTACTTGAAAAGAATCTGATCTCATACTTGAGACGGATTCTTCTATTTTATATTGAAAAAAAACGCTTTTTCAAGTATAGTTAGACTTGTGCAAATTTTTATGAAAAGGAAAGAATGACATGAGAAAATTAAATAAATGGCTGTTGAGCTCCGGATTATTCACCTTAGTCCTTTTTTTATCCGGCTGTGTAAAAACAGGGAAAAACGGTCAGCCTACTGGAGACGGAATTGTCTATAATGTTTTAGTGAAGCCCATGAGTAGTGCCATTACATATTTGGTAGATAATTTTAATTGGAATTACGGCTGGGCCATTATTTTCATTACCATCATCGTACGTCTGATTATTATGCCACTAGGCTTGAATCAATCCAGAAAAAGTATGATTCAAACGGAAAAAATGCAAGCTATTAAGCCACAGCTTGATGCTGCACAGGCAAAATTAAAAGAAGCAACTACTCGTGAAGAGCAGATGCAGGCACAGACTGAGTTACAGCAAGTTTACAAGGAAAATAACATGAGTATGATGGGTGGGATTGGTTGTTTGCCTTTACTTATCCAAATGCCGATTTTCTCTGCTTTATTCTTTGCCGCTAAATATACAGAAGGAATTCTTAGCGCAACGTTCTTCGGTGTGAATCTTGGCAAGCCAAGCATTATCTTCGTTGTATTAGCTGGTATTGCCTATTTAGGACAGGGTTACCTTTCAACCATCGGTATTCCTGAAGAACAAAAGAAAACCATGAAATCAATGCTGATCGTTTCACCATTAATGATTGTTTTCATGTCCATGAGCTCCCCGGCAGGTGTAACCTTGTACTGGGTAGTCGGCGGGATTTTCACTTGTATTCAAACCTTTATCACAAATATTTTACTAAGACCGAGAATTAAAGCTCAGGTAGCGGAAGAACTGAAAAAGAATCCGCCGAAACAAGTAGTCACACCTAGAAAAGACGTGACACCTGCTAAAGAAGCTACACCAGCTAAGACAGTGCCTCAAAAAAATACACCTAAAACCGGCCGTAACGCAGGTAAACAAAATAGAAAATAAAAAAGAGGATTCATTCAATTCAATTGAGTGAGTCCTCTTTCGTTATTATTTTTCACCAGCAATACCGTTCACAAAAAAATCAACCATCTGTTCAATGGATAAGGCTGAAACAGTCTGATTAGCCTTTATATAAGGCGCTAAAGTATTCAGAAAATGCGTGGTGGCTACTTCTGCCGTGACTCCACTTCTAAGAATAAAATCACTTTCCTGAAATAACTGTAGTAATGGTTTTTTATAAGAATCATTCCAAAGCCCAAACAATAGACGCTGCGTTTGTTCAGTTAAGCTAGTTTTAAAATCATGAACCATTAAGTCAAAATCAAAAGGATGATTTTCCTTTAAGCATAGAGCAAATTTTTGCAATTTAGCCATCGTATTAAGTTGATAATCAGACACAATCTGAACCAATTCAGCATTTACATCACTCAAAAGTACTTCAATGACCCCAATATAAACCGCCTCTTTATTTTTGAAGTGGTGATACAAATTAGGCTGAGTAACTTTTGCCAAACGAGCAATCTGTCTGGTCGAAGTTCCTTGATAACCGTTATCCATAAACAATCTTGTCGCGATTTTAATGATATTTTCTCTCGTATTTAGCGCTTCTTTATCCATTGTCTAACCACCTATAGCAATATTCCACTCTAGTGTAACAGAATTAAAAGCTGTTGAATATCCTATTTGCGCTTCCATTCTACATATAATTGATAAATACAAGCAAAGGCAATAACAACCAGACAGACAATAACCGCAAAAATAACTGTCGGATACTGATGATTCCAGCCCTCTTTTGATTGATGCTTAATTAAAATACCAAAATAAGCCCAAATGGTCGCTAAGCCATAAGCAACGTTATGATTAGAAATAATCGTAGCGCAGATAATCAATGCACCGACGACTAAAACAACGACTGTCCAAAATGGCTGGTTATTTTGTAAAAATGCAATATTTTTATCGACCAGCAACGCAGCAACATTCGCAATTGTCGCAATTGTTATCCAACCAAAATACACACTGAAAGGTAAACGAATAAAGAAATAATCCTTTTTGGAAACGGCCGCTTTTTTTAAAAATAGATTCGCGTAGATCAAGGTTGCCAGTAAGGCAAGCATAATCACTATTGACAAGTTAATTTGCAGATATTGCCAAACGAATAGCCAGACGCTGTTTAAAATGGAAGTCAAAATAAAAACAATCCGAATTTTACTTGTTGCAGTCGTATCAGCTAATAGAGAATTTCTATCAGGCTTCCGCCACTGATAAATAACAAAAAATGCTAATAACAAATAGATCACTGACCAAATAGAGAACGTGATTCCGGCTGGTGCAAATAAATTAGGAAACGTATCAGACACTTCCTGAGTTGTTAATCCATTGATCGGCAATAAAACAGCTGCAGCATTCGTTGCCAGCATAATGAAATAAATCAGCACCACCAGTAATGGAAATAGTTTCGATTTTTTTTCAATCATTTTTCTTCCTCCTTCTATACCTTTGATAGGATTCAGCTCAAGCAAACGATGTAGCGAGCTTTCCTTATCGTTTGATAAGTTTATCGTAGCATGTCTGCAAAAATTATGAAAAAATTTTGATTCCATTTTAAAACGTGGCCGCATTTCTACGCGCAAAAAAAGAGGACAAGTCAAAACTGAAAAAATAGTTTTAACCCGCCTCTCTATTTACCTGTAAACGATGTCTAAAAGTCAGGCTCAGCCTGATTTTTATTTTACAATCAACAAATCTAAGCTAGCAAGTGAAAGAGCCATTTTAGCAATCCGATTCAGTTCATTTAAGCGGTTTGCTTTTACTTTCTCATCTTCCACCATTACCATCGTTTCGTCAAAATACTTCTCAATTAATGGACGTAAATCAACTAATGCCTGATAATTTTCACCCATTGTATTATTTTTGAAGCGTTCTTCCAATGCATTTACAGCCTGATGTAGAGCTTTTTCTGACTCATTTTCAAACAGACTTTCATCTACTTTACTGTCTTGTTTCAACAGCTCATGTCCTTTTTTCGCCAAGTTAATCACGCGAGTAAGAGCTTCAATGGAAGGTTTGAAATCATTATCCAAAATATGCTGCTTCAAAATACTTGCTGCAGAAAATAGTTTGGACAAGTCTTTTTGCTCGGCACTGACAACTGCATCAATAACATCATGACGAACATTTTTAGTCGAAAGCAACTGGCGTAAACGCGCTTTGACAAACTCAATGACTTCTTCTTGGCCTTTAGTCAGTTGAATACCGAAGCGCTGCTGATCGGCATTCACTGCCGCGCCGATCTCCATTTGTAATTGGACTAAGGGGAACTGCCAGCCTTTTGCTTCTACAATCCGAATAACACCATAGGTTTGACGGCGTAATGCATAAGGATCGTTTGAACCGCTTGGAATCATGCCAACAGTAAAGAATGAAAAGACGCTGTCCAATTTATCCGCGATAGCTAATACCGAACCAATCGCTGACTCTGGTAGCTCACCTTCACTTGAGATTGGCAGATAATGCTCACGAATTGCTTGGGCGACAGTCGGTTTTTCTCCTTGCAGCAGGGCATATTTTTCACCCATAATTCCTTGCAGTTCAGGAAATTCGCCGACCATATTAGTAACTAAATCAAATTTATAAATTTCTGATGCTCGTTTTAAATCCGCTAATTCTTCTTCACTTAAGCCGATTTCTTTACCGATAATCTGACTAATGATCCCCACACGTTGCATTTTTTCGTAAATCGTACCGATTTTTTCGTGGAAGGTTACTTGTTTTAATTTTTCAACACATTGATCTATCGTCAACTTTTTATCTTCATTATAGAAAAATTCAGCATCTTCTAAACGTGCAACTAAGACCTTTTCGTTTCCTTTGATGACATTTTCCAAGTGAACGTGATCGCCATTTCGCACAGAAATAAAATGCGGCAGCAATAGACCTTGGTCGTTTCTTACTTCAAAATATCGTTGATGCTCTTTCATAGAAGTTACTAATACTTCATCGGGCACTGACAAATACTTTTCCGCAAATCCGCCGACAAAAACTGTCGGATACTCCACAAGATTGTTCACTTCTTCCAGCAATTCTTCATCAAGGTCAACAGACCAATGATTCTTTTCGGCGAGTTGATTTGCTTGTGCTGTGATCAGCGCTTTTCTTTCTGCAGGATCAACAATAACGAACTGCTCTTTCAGTTTTTCCTCATATTCATTGGCATGCATCAAACTTGTTTGATCTCCTAAGAAGCGGTGTCCTAAAGAAGTGTTGCTTGTTTCAACATCTAAAACAGAGAATGGAATAACCTCTTCTCCTAATAAAGCAACAAGCCAATGAATCGGACGAATGTATTCAAAGTCATAATTAGCCCAATGCATCGTAACAGGGAAAGTCAGACTCATGATCACTTGTTTTAAGCCTGTTAAAACCTCGATCGTTTTTTGTCCTTGATTATGCTTGGTCACATAAACATATTCAACGCCATTAAGCTCTTTAAACGTAATCGCATCCGTGGTCAAGCCTTGTCCTCTAACAAAGCCCTGTGCAGCCTTGCTCCAGTTGCCTTGTTCGTCAAGGGCAATTTTTTTAGCCGGTCCTTTTACCTCTTCTTGAGTATCCTCCTGCTGCTCTGGTAAATTAGTTACCCGAACGGCTAAACGACGAGGAGTTGAAAAGCTTTGAACAGTTTCGTAAGCTAAATGATGTTCATCTAAAAATTTTATGATTTTTTGCTCTAGTTGTTCTCTACTAGGAGTTACAACATGTGCTGGCATTTCTTCCAGACCAATTTCAAGTAATAAGTCTTGCGCCATTTTATTCTGCCTCCTTCTTCAATGCTTCTTGTGCTAGTAATGGGAAGCCCAATTTCTCGCGTTCAGCTACAAAGATTTTTGCCACAGCTTTCGCCATGTTTCTGATGCGGGCTAAAAAGCCGGCACGCTCTGTTACAGAGACAGCGCCACGTGCATCTAATAAATTAAAGGTGTGGCTGCATTTTAAAATATAATCATAGGCCGGATGCACAAGATTTTCATCAATGCAGCGTTTCGCTTCTTTTTCAAATTTATCAAAGTTTTCCAGCAGCATATCCTGATTGCTGATTTCAAAGGAGTATTTTGAGTGCTCATACTCAGGCTGATTGAAAATTTCTCCATATTTAACCCCGTTCGTCCATTCTAAATCATAAACACTTTCCACCTCTTGAATATAAGAAGCCAAGCGTTCTAATCCATAAGTAATTTCAGAAGTTACCGGATGACAAGGCAGACCGCCCACTTGCTGGAAATACGTAAACTGAGTAATTTCCATACCATCAAGCCAGACTTCCCAGCCAAGACCTGCACAACCCATTGAGGGATTTTCCCAATTGTCCTCTACAAAACGAATATCATGAGCTAATGGATCGATACCGAGGAGCTTTAAGCTTTCTAAATAGAGCTCTTGAATATTTTCAGGTGACGGTTTCATCACCACTTGAAATTGATGATGCTGATATAAGCGATTAGGATTTTCACCATAACGGCCGTCAGCAGGACGACGGGAAGGCTCCACGTAAGCAGCGTTCCAAGGTTCTGGTCCGATCGCACGTAAAAAAGTATAGGGACTCATTGTACCCGCTCCTTTTTCCGTATCGTAAGCCTGCATTAGCATACAGCCGTTTTCCGACCAGAATTTTTGTAATGTCAGGATCATTTCCTGCACAGTCAGTGTCTTTTTCATGATAGTCCTCCTTGTTATTTTTAACCGTAAAATAAATGAATCAATGTAATAAAAAGCAAAACAAAAAAGCCCTATGTCTCCAAGAGACATAGGGACGAATAATCGCGGTTCCACCCTACTTCCGATCGTTATCGGCAGCTTCATTAGCTCATGCTCAAAAGTGCCCTTCAAAAGTCGTCAGCATCCGGCTCACACCTTCCCGGACTCGCTAGGCCTGCATTCCTTTTTACTCCTCTTTCTCACTGCATGTATCGTTGATATTATTTATAATAAGCCTTGCCGCTGTGCTTGTCAATGCTTTTTAACTAGTTTGCACTTTCAGTCAGACGGAGGAGTCGGATTATTAGAATCCGAGCCGCGTTTGGGAATTTTCAATGTATCTTCCCAGCTTTTCATCTGATCGATAAATTTTTTACTTTTCAAGTGAATGCCTACGTATTCATCATAAAGCTCATCAATCGTTTTTCTGATCGCGGTTTTGGTTTCTGGTTTAACATTAATATCCTGAACCTTATCATAAGAAATAGCTGAAAACAAGCGAATAAAATGAATCGCTCTAGGGTCTGCATGATAGCGCCGCTCATCAAATTGCCAGTGTCTTTCACATAAAACCCCATTGTACTTTGAAGAATAATCAAACTTTCCCTGCGTTTCCTGGCAAATGGCACAGTGCAGCCATTCTGGACTGACACCGAAACGATGCAACAGTTGAATTTCAAAAATATTGGTGATTATTTCAGCATCTTTTTGTTCATTCAGCAAAGTTAATGCCTGATGAGTAAAAGCATATAAATTAGGGTCATAGGTCTTGTCTTCAATCGCAGCATCCACAAGATTCAAGATATACGTTGCATAGGCATTCACAAAAATATCTTCCTGAATTAGACGAAACGGCTGAACTTCTTTACTGCCGTTCAAAAATGATAAGCCGTCCTCCCGAAAATCGCCAATATAAACAGCTTCCGTAAACGGCAAAATCGCCGGACCAATGGGATTATTTTTACGATGAGCACCTTTGACGAAAAACATCAGCTTGCCAAAAGATTCGGTAAATATTTTAACAAGTTTATCTTTTTCTTTATAATCCTTGGTAAATAAAATAATGCCCTTCGTTTCTCCTACTGCCATTACCACACCTCCATTTCCCTATTTTAACAAAAAAAAGATAAAGAGTGCTAGACAAAACCTGTTGTTTTGATTCCCACTCTATATCTAATAAACAGATGAGCGACAGCAACTCTTGCGCTCATCTGTTTCCATGCTTAGTATTCTTCTTTACGGTAACCGAAATCCTGTAAGTAGATTTTTTTATCGCGCCAGTCTTTTTGAACTTTTACCCACAATTCAAGGTAGACTTTGTCATCCAGTAGATGTTCGATATCCTGTCGGGCTTTGGTACCGATTTGTTTCAGCATTTTACCGCCCTTACCGATAATAATCCCTTTCTGGCTGTCACGTTCGACTATAATTGTTGCTTGAACATGAACCTTATCATTTTCATCACGTTTCATAGAATCTACCACAACGGCAACCGAATGCGGAATTTCATCACGTGTAAGTAACAACACTTTTTCCCGAACTAATTCAGAAACAATAAAATACTCCGGGTGATCTGTTACTTGATCGTCTGGAAAATATTGCGGTCCTTCCGGCATTTGTTCGACAAGAATATCCATTAAGCGGTTCACATTATTCCCCTCAGTAGCGGAAATCGGAATAACTTCTTTAAACGTCATTTGACTAGAATAATCTTCAATAATGCTTAACAGCTGATCGGGATGAATCGTATCAATTTTATTGATGACCAAATAAACAGGACTCTTCATCGCCTTCAACCGCTCAATAATAAAGTCATCCCCTCTGCCGCGTTTTTGATCTGCGCTGATCATAAACAACGTTGCATCGACTTCTCTTAACGCACTATAAGCCGTTTCAACCATGAAATCACCTAAACGATGCTTCGGTTTGTGAATTCCAGGCGTATCAATAAACACAATTTGAGCCGCAGGAACCGTGTAGATTCCTTGTATCTTATTTCTAGTTGTTTGCGCTTTGTCGCTCATAATAGCAATTTTTTGTCCTACGATTCGATTTAGCAGCGTAGATTTACCAACATTCGGTCTTCCTACAATTGCTACGAATCCTGATTTGTGCGATTCAGTCATTATTTTCTCCTCTATAAAAAGTCTTTTACCAGCTGCCATATTTTCGGTCCAAAAATAAACAGGCCTATCACCACTGCAAAGAGCGTTGTCAATAACACTGCCCCTGCAGCCATATCTTTAATTTTCTTGCCAATTGGATGAAAATGAAAATCTGTTACCATATCCACCACATTTTCAAACACTGTATTGATAATTTCTACCACTAACACCAGAAAAATAGCAAGAATTAACCATAGCCATTCAGAAAGTGCAAGGTGAAAAAGAACGCCGGCAATTAAAGCCGCAATTCCCATAAATACGTGCGTACGCATATTGCGCTCTTCATTAAAAACCGTTCTGATTCCTTGAACAGCAAACTCCAGAGAAGTAATGAAATGTTTGTTTTTTTCAGTGCGCTTATCTTTTGAGTCCATAGGCATCTAAAATCTCTTTCTGTAAACCAAACATTTCTTTCTCATCAGCCGGCTCCATATGATCGTAGCCGTTCAAATGTAAAAAGCCATGAACAGCTAAAAAGCCTAATTCCCGTTCAAAGGTATGGCCATATTCCTCCGCCTGCTCCGCTGCTCGTTCAGTCGAAATCATCAGATCTCCTAAATTTCTCGGAAAAAGCTCTTCTTCTTCTTCGAAAATAATTGGTAGCTCATCTTCTGATTCTTCTTCTAAAGCAAAACTGATAACATCAGTAGGCGTATCTTTGCCACGATAATCTCTATTAATCACTTGAATACCTGCATTATCCATAAATGTCACAGACATCTCTGTATCTCCTGCAATCTGCAAATGCTCCGCAGCAAACTGCAGCAAACGTTCGACCTCCTGCAGATTTTCTGATGATAGTTTTTCAGTTTCATCGATGAAGGTAATATCCATTAGTCATCTCTCTTTTCTTGTTCATCCCGCATTTTTTCAGCTTCAGATTTCATTTTAGGATACTTGATTCTTGAATGGAAGGTACTGCATAATCCGTTAATCAGGGATTTTTCAACCGTACGAATTTCCTTCATTGTCAAGCCACATTCGTCTAATTGACCATCTGCAATCCGATCTTGAATGACGGAATGAACAAATTCTTTAATTTTTTCATTTGTGGGAGAATCCATTGCCCGAACAGCCGCTTCACAGGTATCAGCAATGCTGACAATCCCTGCTTCTCTTGTTTGCGGTTTTGGTCCAGGATAACGGAATTCTTCTTCCTTAATATCAGGATTGCGTTCCTTGGCTTTAAAATAGAAGAACTTCATTAAGGTTGTGCCATGATGCTGATAGCAAATATCAATCACCATTGAAGGCATACGATAATCTTCTAAAATTTTAGCGCCATCAATCACATGACCAAAAATAATTTGTTTGCTATCTTCAGGCAATAAGAAATTATGTGGATTCTCTGCACCAGCCGGCAGATTTTCAACAAAGAAGTTGGCATGCTTGATTTTGCCAATATCATGATAATAACAAGCCACACGAGTTAATAATGAACGACCGCCGATTTCAGCAACCGCATTAGCACTTAAGCTGGCCACCATCATACTGTGATGATACGTTCCCGGTGCTTCCTCCAACAATTGTTTTAACAATGGATGATTCGGATTGCTTAACTCGTTCAGTACAATCATACTGTCATCCGTCACCAATAATTCAATGTAAGGGTGCAAGCCCATGCTTGAAAGAAATGACAAAGTCGTTCCCGCTAAAGCACAGATCATCATCGTCCAGGATTTACCGTCAAGCACGCTCATCCCTTGATAGATCATTAGAATAAAATCCATACATACCGGAAAAATAACCACCCAAAAGATTGCCACTAATCCTTGTTCACTAATTCGTGTTCGTTTAACTACAGTCGCCAGCATACCGGAGAATGCATAACTCACCAAAATAATGGTCAATGAATTGGTTCCAATCGAATTATAAAAAACAAAAAGCGAAAAGACTACTTGGAAAATGGCTGCTAATATACCAGCTCTACGATTAACAAATGAATTTAATACAAGCGGTGTAAACGCCGCAGGGAAGAATAAGGAAATATACATCATTTGTTCTGACTGGAAAATCTGGAAAAATTTCATTAGTAAAATGCTTAAAGACATAGCACTCACATAAAACAGTATAAAATGCCGCCGTTTGCCGTCTTCAGTCACTTGCTTAGTAAAAAAGATCAGTACTAACACTTGCAGTAAAATCGCCAATGCAAGAGCTACAATCGGAAAAACCGAGGTGCTTTGATTCGTCATACCTAAAAGCTCAAGCTTTTCCATTGCTTTGGAATCAATTTGTGTTCCTTCACGCACAATGATTTCACCTTGATAAATCATTGACGGCTGAACTGCATCCATCGCATTTTGACGTAGCTCTTCTGTTTTCTTATCGTTAGGAAAATCATTGACGACAATTCCTTCATTGACAAGATAGCGAATTTCCTGCTGCATGGTTGGAGTCACATCAAGAAACTGGATTTTTTCGATCGCACTTTGACGAATTTTGCTTAAATCAGCTTCTCTTACGTGGTCCTTCATTTTTTCATCAATAATCTTTAAGCTTTCCGTTTTTACTTGTTGAATCTGATTGTTGGTCAAAGCAAAAATATTTTGATAAAACGAATTAGGCAATTTTTGGAAAAAGGAGAGTTCATCCTGATCCAGCGATTCAAATTGTGCTTTTAGATTCGCTACTCTTTCCTCAATCGTTGGCTTGGGAATCGTTTCATCCTTTTTCGCCTTCGCTTGTTTCTCTTGATATTCTTTATCTGTTTTTTCATTTGCTGTAACGATTAATTTAAACAACTTTTCAATTCGTTTATGCTGAACACCGGCTGTATCTTCTTGATACATGTACTCCGGTGTAATTGCTTCAGCAGCTAATTTTTTCTTAGCATTGGTTTCATGCGTATTTTCGATGTTTTTGTTGGCACGAATCGTTTTTTCAGCCAACTGACCGGCTTTAATTTCGACTCTCTTTTGATAGACACTACCAAACATGACGATAAATAAGAAAGCTGAAAAAAGCAACAGCAGCAACGGAATAAAGGCTTTGCCTAATTTATCACGCAGCTTTATTAATGAGTGTTTCAACGGAATTTCCACTCCTTTCCGCAACATTGTGCCTACGAATTTTAATCTGCTTGTTCGTAGGCTCGAATAATTTGAGCAACTACCGGATGTCTTACTACATCATTGGCATCAAACTGAACAAAAGCAATTTGGTGAATGCTTTGAAGAGTCTTTTGCGCATGAACCAGTCCGCTTGTCACTCCCTTTGGTAAATCAATTTGACTTGCATCGCCATTAACAATCATTTTTGAATTAAAACCAAGTCTTGTCAGGAACATTTTCATTTGAGCCACGGTAGTATTTTGCGCTTCATCAAGAATGACAAAAGCATCATCTAGCGTGCGTCCTCTCATATAGGCCAGCGGTGCAATCTCAATTACACCGCGTTCCATTAAGCGATTAGTATGCTCCATCCCAAATACTTGATACAAGGCATCATAAACAGGACGCAGATAAGGATCAACCTTTTCTTTTAAATCTCCGGGTAAAAACCCCAGACTTTCCCCTGCTTCGACTGCCGGACGTGTTAAAATGATCTTTTGGACCTCGCCTTTTTTTAATGCAGCAATCGCCATCACAACGGCTAGAAACGTTTTACCGGTACCAGCTGGACCGATCCCAAAGATTACATCATGACTGCGCACCGCGGCCACATAATTCTTTTGACCAATATTTTTAATACGAATGGCTCTGCCATGATGATCCTTCATGATCTCTTCTTCATACATTGCCATAAATTTATCCAAATCATTACTTCTTGCCATTTTTAAGGCCGAAACAACATCAGGTGTACTGATCTTGATTCCTCGCTGAATTAAGACCTGAAGTGTTCTGATTACCGTAGCAATTAGTTGAACCTCTGCTTCTTCTCCAATTAACTGGATCGTTTCGCCTCTTGTATTAATGGTGACAGCAGAATTGTCTTCTAAAAATTTTATGTGTTTATCATGGGTTCCTAAAAGCATACTCACATCATCAGAATCAGTTAATTTCAATTCTAACGACACCGACTGATTTTCTGTCAAAAAAAGCCCATCTCCTTTATTTTTTTCATTCCTAACAATCATACCACATTATTAATTTATAAAAAAGAAGTCATCCTTTTTAGGATCTATTTGAACAAAAAAACCAACGGCTTCCCGTTGGTCCTTAAGACTAATTCTCTTGTAGTAATTCTTTTACAATTGCATTGACCTGGTTTCCGACTGCTTTACCTTTTACTTTCGGCATCACAGCGCCCATTACCTTACCAAATTCCTTGGCTGAGCTTGCTCCAGTCTGATCAATTGCCGCTTGAACAATCTGACGAATCTCTTCTTCTGAAAGTTGCTCGGGCATATATTTTTCAACAATTGTTATTTCGATTTTCGCTTTGTCAGCAAGATCATCACGTCCCGCTTTTTCAAACTCTGCTAAAGAGTCTCTGCGTTGTTTCATCTCACGAGATAAAACTGTTAACTCTTCTTCTCCGTTCAAATCACGGCCAGCTTTAATCTGCTCATTTTGAATGGCTGTCTTCAACATGCGAAGCACAGACAATGTTTCTTTATCTTTTGCTTTCATCGCAGTTTTGATATCGTCATTCAGTGTCGTAAGTAATGACATACAACCAGCTCCAATTCATCGAAAACTAGAATTTTTTACGCTTTCTAGCTGCTTCAGATTTTTTCTTACGCTTTACACTTGGTTTTTCGTAGAATTCACGTTTACGAGATTCTTGTAAAGTACCCGCTTTTGAAACGGAACGTTTGAAGCGACGAAGAGCATCGTCAAGAGATTCGTTTTTACGAACAACAGTTTTTGACATGTTAATTCCCTCCCTCCGAGCTTAAAAAGTAACCGTTTTTTGTATTTATGAATAAAACAACATAAATAAAATACCGTTCTTAGTATATTATATCTAATGGTTATTTTAACGTCAACCTCTGTCTTAAAAAATATACAAAAAAGTTTCAAAATGCGTAAATTTTTAAACACAACACTGCTTTCAAGCCTTTTTACAAATTATCGCCGCGGCATTCTTCACAACGACCGAAAATTTCAAAACGGTGCCCTTCAATTTCACAGCCGCTTAATTGCTCTTTAAAAAAATCCATCGGACACATGTGAATTTCTTTCGTTTTTCCGCAAACCGTACAAATAAAATGATGATGGTGGCCTACTTCTTGGCAGCAATGAAAACGAAATTTTTGTTCGCCATTTAATTCTGTAGTTTCCAATAAAGCAAAGGCTTCAAAATCACGCAAGTTACGATAAATTGTATCATAACTGATTCCTTTGTATTCTTGATTCATATATTCGTATACTTCGCGCGCAGAAATATAACGATTGCGTCGAATCAGATAAGTAATCATCGCTTCGCGTTTTTTAGTATATTTCAAGCCATGTTCTTTCATAACGGCTAACGACTGTTTAACTTGAGAATTTGACTCATTCATTTTAACGCCTCCAAAGGATAAATCAGAATCATTACGAATAAGATTCATGAAGGTATGGTATACTATTTCTATAAAAAAAGCAAGAGAGGAATAAGACTATGACGACAGAAAAAAAATGTGTGACGATTTTTGTCATTTCTGATTCAGCCGGCGAAACTGCCTCAAAATTAGCAGCAGCTTCCATGGCACAATACCCCACTGTTGATTTTACTTTAATCAGAAGAACTTTCGCTAAAGAAGAGGATAAGCTAAGAAAAGCACTCGAGGATGCTAAAAAAGCTGATGCTATGGTTTTACATACGATTGTCAACGATCGTCTTGTTAAAATCGCGAATGAATTCTTCGAAGAAAATAATCTTTATCATTTTGATATTTTAACACCTCCAGTCGCTGAAATTGAACGTTTGACAGGAGTTGCTCCTACAAGAGAACCGGGAGCATTACATCATTTGAATGAAAACTACTTTAAACGTATTGAGGCAATGGAATTTGCCGTAAAATATGATGATGGCAAGGACCCACGCGGCTTTTTGGAAGCTGATGTGCTCCTACTAGGAGTTTCGCGCACCTCGAAAACGCCGCTTAGCTTGTTCTTGGCTAACAAAAACTTAAAAGTCGCTAATTTACCGTTAATTCCGGAAGCCCATTTGCCAAAGCAATTATGGGAAACCAATCCTAAAAAAATTGTTGGTTTAACAAATGATCCAGAGATTTTGAACGGCATTCGAAAAGAACGCATGAGAACCTATGGACTTCCGGCTGATACCTCCTATTCAGATATTGAAAAAATCCGAACTGAGCTGGCTTTTGCTAATGAACTTTACGAAAAACTGGGTTGCGTAGTGATTAATGTTGCTTCATTATCCATTGAAGAAACAGCTTCTATGATTTTAAATGCCTTAGACTTAGAAGATCACAGCTACTATACTACTGAAAGTATCGATGCTTAATCATTCGTCGTTTTTCTGAGCAAAACAACGAACCGACCTTTAAACATTAGACTTAAAAATCTAGTGTTTAAGGATCGGTTCTTATTTTTATTCATTAAAATACCTGAATTCCTTCTTGATCGACTGCTAAAACATTAATCGTAGCAGAAAGAGGGATTTCTTTTAGAGCCGCGACCATTTGCTCTGTTTTTTCTTCCGGTGATAGAATTAATACTGTAGGCCCGGCGCCGCTCAAAAACGCGCCATAGGCACCAATCTTATGGCCCAATTCACGAATCTGATCGAGATGAGGAACTAGTTTTCTACGATGCGCTTCATGCCAGCGATCCTTTTCCATCATCACCCCAGCTAACGGTAAATTACCGTTTAAAATAGCAGCGATCATCACATTGGCAATGGAGCTCGCCTGTACTGCCTCTTGATAAGATAACGTTTGCGGCAAGACACTGCGGCTTTCAGAAGTCAATAACTGTGTGTTTGGTACATAAGCAATCACATCACATAACGGAAAATGATGCTTCACAGAATGGACTTCACCATCCACGTAACTAGCCACGACAAAATCTCCGCAAATAGCAGGCGCCACATTATCAGGATGTCCTTCAATTTCCGTCGCAATTTGTACCTTTTGTTTTTGAGATAAATTCAACTTTCCTAAGCGATTAGCCAATTCAATACCGGCAACAATCACGCTGGAACTACTACCAAGACCTCTGGCAAGTGGTATATCAGAGGTCATTTTTAAAACTTTTGGTGAAAGCTTCGGTGCAAGTTTTAAGGCTGTTTGCAGTAAAAGATTGCTTTCATCGGTCGGTATCTCGTCTCCTAAAGAATGAATAATTTTCCAATCATCCGCTTCTTCCAAAACTTCGATATTAAGATATTGGGAAAGCGCAATACCACAAGAGTCAAATCCTGGACCAAGATTTGCACTGGTCGCGGGAATTCTTATTTTCATAGCTCAGACACTCCATTACGTAAATGCAAACGCATTTCTTCCACATCACTCATTTTAGAAATTTTCACATCCGTTGCGTTGATAGCTGTATCTGGATCTTTTAAGCCATTGCCGGTAAAGACAGTAACGACTGTTTCACCTGGTTTGATTTTGCCGGATTTGACATGCTGAATCACACCAGCCAACGAAGCTGCCGAACCTGGTTCAACAAAAACACCATCCTGCGCCGCAACTTTACGGTAAGCATTTAAAATTTCTTCATCTGTCACTGCATCAATGTAGCCATTGGATTCATCACGTGCTGCTTCGGCCAATTGCCAGCTGGCAGGATTTCCAATTCGGATTGCCGTAGCAATCGTTTCAGGCTCTTTGATCGCTTCTCCTCTTACGATAGCAGCGGCACCTTCTGCTTCAAAACCGTGCATCCGTGGTAAAAGCGTCCCTTTTTTATCATGCCATTCTTTAAAGCCTTTCCAGTAAGCGGAAATATTTCCGGCATTCCCTACAGGAATCGCTAAAACGTCTGGTGCCTTGCCCAACTGTTCACAGACTTCAAAAGCCGCCGTTTTTTGCCCTTCCAAACGATAGGGATTCACTGAATTTACCAATTGTACTGCTTCTGTCTTGGCAATATCGCGTACAGCTTTCAATGCTTCATCAAAATTTCCAGGGATGGAAATAATATCCGCTCCGTAAACAATTGCCTGCGCTAACTTGCCCATTGCAATTTTCCCATCCGGAATAACAACATAGGCTTTAACGCCAGCTCTAGTCGCATATGCCGCTGCCGCCGCACTGGTATTCCCGGTCGAAGCACAAACAATCGCTTTAGCACCTTCTTCCACCGCTTTTGCAACAGCCATCACCATGCCACGGTCTTTAAAGGAGCCAGTCGGGTTCAATCCTTCATATTTTCCATACAAAGTAATCCCCAATTCCTTAGATAAATGGGGCAACGGAATCAATGGTGTATTCCCTTCCGCTAGTGAGATCATCGGTGTTTTGTCAGTAATCGGTAAATATTCTTTATATTGTTTTAAAAGTCCTTCATACATTGCTTTAATCCCCCAGTACTTTAAATGTATTTAACAAATCAAATTCTTCTGTTGCTTTAATTTCTGTTATCACTTTTTTCATTTGTGCTTTCGTGATTGTATGTGTAATTGCCACAATTCTGGCTCTAGTACCATCGGATTTTTGCTGAACCAATTGGTCAAAGCTGACGTTTGCTGCGGTCATTAATTGCGTTAATTTTAAAATCTGTCCTTGTCTGTCCGGCACTTCAATGGAAAAATAGTATTTTCCTGAAATTGACTGATCAGCTGCAAGCTTGGTGTCGTGTTGATAGGCATTAAACATATGTCCAGTTGTTCCTAAACGAATGTTTTTAGCAATGGTAATAATATCGCTGACCACGCTTGTCGCTGTCGGTTTTGCACCTGCTCCCGGTCCATAATACATGGATTCCCCTACACCTGAGCTTTCAATGAAAACCGCATTAAATTCATTGCGGACAGAAGCGATCGGATGTGCTTTAGCGACTAACATTGGCCCAACTTCTACAGCAATACTGCCGTCAATATTTTCTGAAGAACCGATCAGCTTCACTTCATAGCCTAAATGAGCGGCCATCTCCACATCGTCCAGCGATAAGCCACGGATTCCTCGAGTGTCAACCTGATTCAATTCAATATTCATACCGAACGCAAATTGGCTTAAAATAACCATTTTATAAGCAGCGTCTATACCATCCACGTCATTCGTTGGATCAGATTCAGCGAAGCCCAGCTCCTGCGCCTCTTGCAAGGCCTGATCATAAGCTTTCTTCTCAGAAACCATCTGCGTCAGCATATAATTAGTCGTACCGTTAACAATCCCTAAAACCTTTTGAATATTATCCGCCGCTAGACTATTGGCAATGGTTCTTAAAATAGGAATGCCGCCGGCAACGCTTGCTTCATAATAAAGATCACACTGATTCTCCTGAGCCAAGGCAACTAATTCACTACCATGCTGCGCTAAAAGATCTTTATTCGCCGTTACAATATGCTTGCCGTTTTTTAAAGCTTTTGTAATGAAGGTTTTCGCTGGCTCCACTTTTCCTATCAATTCTACAACGATTTTGATCTCATCATCATTAATAATCTCATCAATATCGGTTGTCAACTGAATATCAAATCTATCCGCCTGACGTTTCTTTTCGTCCTCATCGCGAACCAATGCTTTGGAAACCACCACTTCCATTCCAGTTACTTGAGAAATCTTTTCCTGATGTTCTTGTAAAATTGTCGGCACTCCTGATCCGACTGTACCGAGACCAAGTAGACCAATCTTTAACTTTTCTTGCATCCTTCTTCCTCCAGCTATAAAAATTAGAAACATTTCATCTTCTTCTAATAAAACATGTATCTAGTATAACGAACTGCCGAAAAAAAAACTACCCTTTTCCATGAATTTCCACGGGAAATCATAGAAAAGGCAAGTTATTGATGTTTCACATGTTCGAATGTTTGAGTAAGAATATCGATAACGTGGTGATCATCCAGTCTGTAATAAATTGTTTTGCCTTCTCTTCTGGAACGAACCACGTGCGTATCACGGAGTAGTTTTAATTGATGAGAAACAGCTGACTGCTCCATTGAAAGCTTTGTACCAATCGCCGTAACATTTAATTCTCCCTGCTTCAATAAAAGTAATATCCTTAATCTGGTTGGATCACTCAACACTTTGTATAATTGGCTGACTTTTTGAATTTCTTCTGTTTCTTTCATTGCTGAGCTTCCTTTCCTTTTTCTCCTTGCTTATTATAACAAACTTCCTCAAAAAGTGGCTAAAATTTTTCTCAAGATCGGGGCAAAATTAAAAAATAGTTTTGATCCATCCTCTGAACACGTACAAACGGCGGGAGCAGCAGTAACTCCTTCTTATTACGTTGAGTCACGAAGAACGAAGTGATTCGATGATGAGTGTACCTTCTCTTGGTTCTCGGAGCTTAACACTTCTGTCCTAGCCTTATGAAAAGAAAGAACCCATAAAAATCAGTTGAAACACTGATTTTTATGAGCGTCTTATTAGATCTTTTTAGCTATTCGCTTGTTTCACTGCATCCATCACTGCATATCTAAAGCCATTTTTTTCTAAAGCAGCGACACCTTTAATTGTGCTGCCTCCCGGAGAAGTTACGCCGTCTTTTAATTCACCAGGATGTCTTTGAGTTTCAATGGCTAGTTTTGCTGATCCAAGTAGCATTTGTGCTACGACATCATAAGCTAATGCGCGTGGCATGCCTTCCATTACTGCTCCATCGGCTAATGCCTCCATAAAGATATCCACAAAAGCAGGACTACAGCCAGCTACCGTTCCAAAGGTTCCTAAAAGATTTTCATTGACTTCCTCAACCTTACCCAGCACCTCTAAAACCTTTAATGCTTGCTCTTTAGCTGATGCCGGCATACCTTCTGCAAAAGCAGCGCCGATCATTCCTTCATTCACACTAACAGGCGTATTTGGAATAGCGTGAACAACATGAATGTCCTTACCAACCGCTGCCTGCGCCTCTTTTACGGTGTGACCAGTTGCAACAGAAATTAGAATACTTTCTTTAGCCATGAAAGGTGCTGCTTCTTTCAAGACCTCCAGCACGATTTTTGCTCCGGTAGCAATAAAAATAATTTGGCAGTCTTTTAATTCTTGATAGTCTTGCATTAGTTGAAAGCCCAGTTCTTTTTGCAGTGCTTCGACAGTACCGCTAGAGCCGCCTTTGACAAATAATTGTTCTGGCGATACAAACGAGGCGTTTAGTAACCCTTTAATCATGGCGCTGCCCATATGACCGGCGCCGATAAACCCGATATTCATTAACCATCACTCCTAGATTTTGCTGTAAAACAGATTGAAACAAATAGTCCGCAGCAAAAGCGACGACTATTTGCTTCAATTATTTTTTAAGCTGTTAAAGTGTTAATTGCTTCTTCAAATTCTTTGATTTTTTGATCAGCTTCTTCTTGTGAAGCCGCTCTTGTAGCTATATAGAATTTAATTTTGGGTTCAGTGCCGGAAGGCCGAATAGCAATCCAGCTGCCGTCTTCCAAATAATATTTCAGAACATCCGCAGGTGGTGTTTTTAAAGCTTCAGAATGACCATCTGCCGTTGTTACCCGGATTAATGCTTTGAAATCTTCTGTTTGAGTTACCGGAACTTCAGCAAACGCTTTTGGTGCTTCTTCACGGAACTTAGCCATTAAAGCTTTGATTTTTTCACTACCTTCAATACCGCTTAAGGTAACAGAAATGGTTTTTTCTTCAAAATAGCCGTATTCTTCAAAGATATCTTGCAAGCCGTCGTACAAGGTTTTACCTTCTTTTTTGTAATACGCAGCTACTTCAGCTAACAGAACAAGCGCTTGAATCGCATCTTTATCACGAACGAAGGGCTTAACTAAATAGCCGTAGCTTTCTTCAAAGCCGAACATAAAGCTTTGGGACTGATCTACTTCGTATTGTTGAATTTTTTCAGCAATAAACTTGAAGCCCGTTAAAACGTTCACCATTTTTGTATCGTATTTTTTAGCGATTTCTGTCGCTAATTCACTGGAAACAATAGATTTTAAAACAACCGCATTTTCAGGTAGTGTGCCTGCTTGCTGGTGTGCCTTCAAAATATACTGAATCATAATGGCACCCAGTTGATTACCGGTCAACACTTGATAGGTTCCATCAGGTAAACGGACAGCTGCTCCTAATCTATCAGCATCCGGATCCGTGGCGATTAAAAGATCAGCGCCTTCTTTTTCACCCAAACGAATCGCATATTCAAAAGCAGAATGCTCTTCCGGATTTGGTGATTTTACCGTAGTAAAGTTAGGATCTGCCACTGCTTGTTCTGGTACAATGACAAATTTTTCAAAACCGGCTTGCTGCAGCGCTTTTTCTCCTAACATTTTTCCTGTACCATGTAATGGTGTATAGACTAATTTTAATTCTTTCCCCATTTCGTCAATCAACGCTTGGTTAATCGTGACTGTTTGAAGCTCTTTTAAATATTCAGCATCCACTTCTTCACCAATAATGGTGATTAAGTCACTCATCTGCGCTTCATTTTCAGAAAGCACTTCAACCTTTAACGGATTTTCAACGGCACGAACATATTTGGTTAAAGCATCTGCATCTGCCGGTGGCATTTGTCCGCCGTCTTCTCCATAGACTTTGTAACCATTATATGCTGCTGGATTGTGTGAAGCCGTAATCATAATTCCTGAAAAGGCATTTAAATGACGAACTGCAAACGATAACTCCGGAGTTGGACGTAAGCTTTCAAAAACATAGGCCTGAATATTGTGCTGCGCCAAGGTTTTCGCTGCTTCCATTGCAAATTCTGGAGACATATGTCTAGAATCATAGGCAATTGCTACGCCGCGGCGTTTCACTTCTATTCCTTGTGCATCCATAAAGCGAGCCAAGCCTTCTGTTGCCTGACGAACAGTAAAAATATTCATACGGTTAATGCCGGCGCCTAAAATGCCGCGCATCCCCGCTGTACCAAATTCTAAAGGCGCATAAAATGCATCCTCACATTTTTCAGGATCTTCATTTAAATCTTTTAATTCTGCTTTTAAATTTTCCGGCAGGTTCTCTTCATTTAACCATTGTTCATATACTTGTTGCCAAGACATATTCAGCACCTCTTTTTTTTCTATTGTTTTTATCTCATCTTCTAGTATATCATCCTAATGCTTTAGAGAAAAGCAATGCCTACAATACTCGTGAAGACAGACAATTATCATTGAATGATCCCTTGTAATTTCAGCAATTGATCTGTGACAAGGGCAGGTTTTGCGGCAAAATAATCTGCAAATTTCTGACTCCAACGTTTTGTTTCTCGCGCCTCGCCAAAACGTTCCATCGTTTCATTATATTGTTCTATCATGGTATAGGCAGGACGCTGATAACGATCGTAATGAACAACGAGTGCTTCCGGCAATCGTGGTTTTACTCTCATTTCTACAATCGGCTTGCCGATACTTAAGCCAAATAGAGGAAACGTATTTTCCGGTAGCTCCAATAATTTTGAAATTTCTTTTCCATTTTTACGGACACTGCCAACCACTACTGAGCCTAAACCAAAACTATCCGCAGCAATTACTGCGTTTTCCAGTGCTAATGCGGCATCTGTGGTCGCCAACAACACTGACTCAATACTTTCATTGATTAAATAGTCGCTTTTATGTGCTTCACTGACTAGCTTTGTTCGATATAGGTCCCCAACAAAAAGCAGAAAAACTGAACTTTTCAGCATATGAGGATTGCCGGGATTCCATGACACCAATTGTTCACGAATTGCTTGATCCTGAATCACAATAATGCTGTAAAATTGCCCATTCATCCAGCTGGGCGCTTGACGTGACGCATCCAAAATCGCCTGTAGTTCTTCTTTAGGCAATTTATATTCTGGGTCAAACTCTCGATAACTGCGACGTTCTTTTAATAGATGAATTGTTTCGTTCATAACACTTCGCCTCCGTTTCTTTCTATTTTAGCATAGAGTTTAAGTCTCAGAGACAATTTTTTCAGTAATCGCTTGTATTTTTGATTGAAAAAGGGGTAATTCTGCTTGAGCTACACGCGAAAAATTGATCCGAATGCTGTCGTTCCGTTCACTAAATATAAAACTAGGAGCGATCAGCAAGCCTATTTCCAAAAATCGAGACCAGTCTTTCGGTTTCAGGCTGCCCTTTTTCCATGTAGCCCACAAATAAAATCCGCCTTGAGGTTCAGCTACGTCCCATTCCTTCATATTCGCCATAATCTTGTAAACAGCTTGACCACGTTGCTTCACTTCTTCTTTCAAATCAGCTATTTTCTCAGCAAAGGCTTCATCGGTGAGTGCAAGATTTGCTAAAAGTTGCGGGAAAATGCTTAAAGAAAAATCCATCATTTTTCTCGCCTCAGCTAGTTGGCGGATAACAGAGGTTGGTGCACTTAACCAGCCAATTTTGGTCGTTGAACCAAGTATTTTAGACAAAGAGCCAATATACAAAACGTTTTCCGGATCCAGCTTTTTTAAAGGAGGAATTTCTTCTGCTTCAATAAAATTCAACTGCGTGAAAACATTATCTTCCAAAATAGGCACTTGGTATTTTTGACATAGCTGAATCAAGGCTTGTCTGCGTTTCAGTGTCATTGTTTTTCCTGTAGGATTTTGAAAAGATGGATTGACCATAACCATCTTGACCCGATGCTTACGGATCGTTTGTTCCAAATCATTTAAGCAGATACCTTCTTTATCCATTTTCACGCCATACAAACGAATTCCCGCGGCTTGAAAAATAGGCAGTGCATATAAAAATGAAGGATCCTCAATAGCTACACTATCGCCTGACTGTAATAATACCTGTAAAATTAAAAATAATGCCTGCTGTGCACCAGAAGTAATCAGTAAGTTCTCTGATGGCAGGGTAAAATCATATTCATTTTTCATTTCTCGACTAATCGCCTGTCTCAATGGCAAATAGCCAAAATCATCCTGCTGTTCCTCCTCGAGAAAATGTTTCCAAGTTAATGGAGGAAAAGAAAAGCTAGGAATTAAGTCAAGTGGTAGTTCACCAGTATATAAATCCAGCTGCTGCTCTTTGGGTTGTTTCACTGCCTGTTCAATTTTTTCTATGAAGGGATGAACTTTTGCAAATGCATTTTGTTCCAGATATCGACGCCAATCTGTTCTAGGCGTTGTGCTGATGCCCCATTTCCCTTCATTTACGATTGTACCGCTGCCCTGTTTGCGGATAATCCAGCCCAATGCAGTCAGCTCATCCAATGCATGCACCACGGTTGAACGATTCACTTGAAGCGCTGCAGCTAATTTTCTTTCTGACGGGAGACGCTGACCGGGCAGCAACTGACCAGTTTTAATATATCCGAGGATTAATTCTACAATGCTTATATAAACCGGTACTCCTTTTTCCTTTTTGATTGACCACATCTTTTATGCTCCTTTTTTGCTTTTTAAATTCCTTGAGCGATTTTATTACTTGATTATGGAAGTAAAACTATTTTCTATGTTTATTAACTGATTTGCTTTGTTCATTTATTTTTGTAAGGATCGTTCAATAATAATTCAAACTACGTTGTGGCTTTATCAAAGATTACAACTCATTTCGCGCGTACTGCTCTACATCAACTCGTTCCTCGTTGTGTTTCGCAGTAATTGGATGAGTTGAAAATAACCCAATTGGCTGTTTTTGTCAACAGGTGTTATGTTTATAATAGGTTTAATATATTAAAAGAATCGAGGTTTTTGTTATGATAAAGAAGGTATTAACAGTTGCTGGCTCTGATTCTAGCGGTGGCGCGGGGATTCAGGCTGATTTAAAGACTTTTGAGGAGTATGGAACATTTGGTTTTTCTGCTTTAACCAGTATTGTAACGATGGATCCGGATGAAGGCTGGAGTCATTTGGTTACGCCGATTGAGCCTGAACTGGTTGAAAGACAATTAAAAACAATTTTTGCCGGCGGTGCACTTGATGCGATGAAAACAGGAATGCTCGGTACGATCGAAGCGATTGAAATCACTCGTAAGTATATCGATCAATTTGAAATGGACAAGATTGTGATTGATCCTGTCATGGCCTGTAAAGGAACTAGTGAATTATTGCAGCCTGAAAACGTGGCAGCTATGACACGCCTACTTTTACCGAAAGCCTTGGTTACCACACCTAATTTAGTCGAAGCGGGTATTTTAGCTGAAATGGGTGAATTAACTTCAATTGATCAAATGAAAGAAGCAGCCAAGAAAATTATTACTTTAGGACCGAAAAATGTGGTTATTAAGGGCGGTCATCGTTTGCACACAGACAAAGCGATTGATCTCTTTTATGACGGTCATGAGTTTACCTTATTTGAAGCAGAATTATTTAGTACGGATTTCAATCATGGTGCAGGTTGTACCTTTGCCGCAGCTGTTACAGCAGGACTTGCCAAAGGCTATCCAGTTGCAAAGGCAGTAGCCTTAGCGAAAAAATTTGTCGCAGCTGCCATCAAAAACGGACAAAAAATCAATCCATTCTTAGGTCATGTTTGGCATGGTGCGTATAATCACGCAGAAGAACGGCTGACCGAATCAAAAGGAGATCGCCAATGAAACAACAATCATCCATTACCTCAATTGTGTTAATCGCATTATTTGCTGCCTTAACCATGTTGGCTACTATGATAAAAATTCCCATGCCCGGGGCTTTTGTTCATTTGGGTAATTCTGTTTCCTTGCTGGCTGTTCTTTTAATTGGCTATAAGCGTGGGGCCTTAGCTGGCGGATTAGGCTTTGCTATTTTCGATTTATTGAATGGCTATGCACTGGAAGCCCCTTACTTTCTCGTTGAAAGTTTTATCGTCGGCGGTGCAGCAGCCTTAATGATTTATTTTTTCCAACATAAAATCGATTCTGCCCGAAAAATTCTTATTGTAACCATTGTCGCTGGTATTGTTAAAATCATCATGACCCAGCTTAAAAATACGACCATCGCTGTTTTGGCAGGCTCCAATTTCTCTATAGCTTTTATGGCGGCTTTTAGTAAGTTGCCTGCTACCTTAATTAATGTAGCAACAACAATTGTGATTGTCAGCTTAGTGTATTTCCCGTTAAAAAAAGCCTTGGAGCGAACCTTTTCTAGAAATAGTATTTAATAAAAAAAGACAAAAGTCGCTGGACTTTTGTCTTTTTTCGTTATCGTTCTTTCCTGCTAAAAATAGATTCAAGTAAGCCAAAAATGATTCCTGAAATTGGAAAAATGATCCAACCGGTTGCCCAGTTCCCCAATAAAAAACCTTGAATAACAAATATTCCACCAATCACAGGCCAAAAAATGCGTTCAAGCTGCAATAACCACTCTGGTTTATTTCTATTACGTTCAACCTGCGCATTAGGTCCCAGCTCATCTTCATCAGAAACAAAATACTTTGATTCGAGCATTTTGGTAAAACTGCCCATGATGACTCCACCAAAAATAAAGAAGAAAACTCCTAATCCGGCAATGGTTAATAAAAGCGCCAATCCGAAAAGCTCCATTTTTTCTGAGCCGGTCATCTCTGATAAGACAATCAAAGGAATCACGGATAAAATACATAAAACAACGCCAGTTGCAATACAAAAGACAAAGGAGCGCTGGAAAAGTTCTTTTCGTTTTTTCATTTCATTTTTGACAGCTAGAGGAATGAAGCGATCATTCAGCTTTTTACTTTCGTTCGATAAGCTCGTACCAGCGATAATAAATAACGGCACGCCGACAGCTGCTCCGATTAAGATGAACAATACGCCAAAAATTTCAGCAGTATTTTCCCCATAAACACCCATTAATCCAAAACAAGCAGCTGCTCCCAGCATAATAACTAGTACGCCTAAACCAATCATAGTTGCAGCCTTGCGCCGTTTGTTTAAAAAGGTAACAGCTTCCTCTACCGCTATTTCATTTAATTCGTAGCCTGTTTCGTCTTCAAATTCGTGTTTAATATTCATTTCTTCCAGTAATTCATCAATCGTACCGAACTCAGCAATGACTCCGCCAATCGCTTCATTTTCTGTCTTCCCCTGATTCTTTAAGTCTTCATAACGATCTTCTGCACCTGCCAGTAAATCCTCTTTTAATTGTTTGATTTGATCAGTTTCACTAACTCCTAAAAATAAGCTTTCGATATAATCTCGTATAGTTTTCATTTTGTTTCCTCCTTTATAAAACATTCGACCACTTTTTTAGTTAAGTGCCATTCTGCTATTTTTTCTTGCAAATACGCATTTCCTGAAGCGGTAATTCGATAATAGGTTCTTTTTTTCCCATGGGTCACTTGTCCCGGAAACGACTCAATAAAGCCGTTTTTTTCTAAACGATTAAAAGCAGAGTACAAGGTGGTTTCCTTTATTGAATAATGGCTTTCTGAAATTTCGGTAATCCTTTTTGAGATGGCATAGCCATAAGAATCACCTTCCTGCAAAACGGATAAAATAAACGTATCGTTATAGCCTCTGATTGCGTCACTACTGATCATTTTCACACCTCCAAATTACTCCACTTAACGTACTACGTCTGTCGTTGTAATTATCATACCACGATTACTACGACAGGTAAAGTAAAAAAAGCAGAGAGAAAACATTTCCTGTTTTCCTCTGCTTTTTAATGAAATTATTACTATTTAAATTGTGTCTCCATTAAAAATGGAATTTTTTACAATCACATAATCCACTTTACGAATGGCTTCAAGATCACGGCCGCCTGCATAGGAAATGGCAGATTGAAGATCCTGTTGCATTTCGACTAAGGTATCCGCTAAGCTCCCTTTGTGCGGCAACCAGATTTTCTTCCCTTCGACGTTTTTCTTTTCGCCTTTTTGATATTCAGATGCACTGCCGAAATATTCTTTGTAGACTACGCCATTTTCAACTTTTGTTTCCCCCGGTGATTCTTCGTGTCCGGCAAATAAGGAGCCGATCATAACCATGGTTGCACCAAAACGAACAGATTTAGCAATGTCGCCGTGTGTGCGAATACCACCGTCCGCAATAATCGGTTTTCTGGCAGCCTTGGCGCACCAGCGTAATGCTGCTAATTGCCAGCCGCCTGTTCCAAAGCCCGTCTTAATTTTCGTAATGCAAACCTTGCCTGGTCCAATGCCGACTTTCGTTGCGTCTGCGCCAGCATTTTCAAGTTCACGAACAGCTTCAGGAGTGCCCACATTTCCAGCAATTACAAATGTTTCCGGTAAATGCTTTTTCAAATGCTGAATCATTTGAATCACTGCATTTGAATGTCCATGAGCGATATCAATGGTTACATAATCGGGAATTAGTTGCCGCTCAGCCAATTCTTCCACAAAACGGTACTCGCCTTCTTTTACCCCTACACTAATAGAAGTAATTAGGTTTTTCTTGTTCATTTTTTCAATAAAAGGAATGCGAGCCTCTTCATCGAAGCGATGCATAATATAGAAATAGCCATTTTCTGCTAAAAATTCTGCAATGTTTTCATCAATAATCGTCTGCATGTTGGCAGGTACGACTGGCATCTTAAATGTATGTTTGCCTAATGCTACCTCAGTTGCACATTCTGAACGACTGTCAACAATACATTTATTCGGAATTAGTTGTACGTCTTCATAGTCAAAAACTTTCATTATTTTTGCCTCCTAGCAAATTCTCTCAAAAATACGTAAAAACACGAACATTAACGCAAAAAACGTTCGCGTTCTCAAACGCCTATGCTAATTTACACTATTTCTTAATGAAAGTCAAAGAGTAAATAACGAAAAATAGATTTTTTTAATGATTTTAATGAATCGAAAATTTCTTCTTAATTATGATTCAGTCACCGCGGATGGTTCAACCTGTGGCTCCACTCGTTCCGAAGGCAGTAGACAATTTAACAAAATCGCTGCAATAGAAGCTGTTGCTACAGAAGAGCCGAACAAATATTGTAAAAATTGTGGTAAGCTCTGAATAAATTCATCCGGAATCAAGGTTAACGCCAACGTTAGAATCATCGGTACAGCAATCACATACATTTCTTTTTCGCTAATCTCCACTTCTTTAATCACTTTAATGCCGCTAATTGAAATGATCCCGCAGACAATGACAAACACTCCGCCAATGACTGGAGCAGGAATAGCTGAAATTAAGGTTGATAGCTTACCAGATAATCCAAATACAATAAACCAGGCCCCTGCTGCTGCAAAAACTTTCTTGCTGGCTACGCCAGTGATTGAAATAATACCGGCATTTGTCGAATAGCCAGTAACCGGAGTTGCTCCAAGCAATGAAGCAATCAAGCAGCCGATTCCTTCTCCTACCACTCCGCGGTTAATATTTTTATCGGTTAACGGCGTTTCGCAAACATTGCTGACAGCAAACCAAGTTCCCGTCGTTTCTGCCATTAAGACAACATAAATAATCACCATCGTCAAGATAGAGGATAGATCAAACGAGAAATGTAAATCAGCAAACGGCAACTTAGGAAAACTGAATAATTGCGCCTTTGAAACCTGAGAAAGATCTAAAATGCCCATAAAGTGTGCAGCAAAACAGCCAATAATTAAGGCTAAAATCACAGAAGAAATTCTAAAAATACGGCCTTTCCCCGGAAAACGAGAACCGATCATTGCAAATAAAATAAGAGTTCCTGCCGCAATTAATGCCAGAAGAATATTTTGACTAATATCGCCGCCAGCATTAAAAACATTATCACTCAATGCAACCGGCATTAACGACAAACCAACAACAAAGATGATGGTACCGCCCACAATAGGTGGCACAAAGGTTTTAATAAGACGATTAAAAATACCAGTCATCCCTAATAGAATAACCAGTAAAGAACCGATTAGACTAGCACCTAAAACAGTCGCCCACCCATCACCATTTTGATTATTGGCAAAATAAATACCGGCAACCGCACCAATTGGAATAAAAGAGGGCCCTTGTGCCACTGGCAGCTTCATACAAAAATAGGATTGGATAATTGTCGCAATTCCCGCCGCAATAAATGTCGATTGAATTAAAGCTGATGATTCATTTGTACTCAAACCAATAATCGAAGCGATAATTACAGGAACTACGTAGACATCCATCGCCAGCACATGCTGAATACCTAACAAAAGGGATTGACCGATGGATAAATCATCCTCTGGTCCCACGGTTAATTTTGAATTTCTCACTGTTTTTTCTGTCATTTTTCACTACACCTCTAGTTTTCTTGTACGATTTTGATGAACCTTGCGCCCTTGAATCCAAACTTCGCAGATATTGGCTGGTTGAGCTAAGTAAAGTATTTTTTGAAAAATATCAACGAGCGCTTCTGTTTCAGAAAAAATTGGCAGTTTAGCAGTTGTTGCCTGTACATCGATGATTTGAGCATCCCAAGCATAGCCGACTGCTATTTTTCCGATCGGCAGACTTAATGAATCACCACCGCCTGCAGTTGCTAAATAAAAAGCTTCATTTATCGTAATCCGTGCGTTTGGAGTTCCCCGTTGTTCACTGCAGCAGGTACTGTCTACACCATCTTCCAGCATCCTTGAGGACATGACTGCTTGTTTGATATTATCAAACAAGCTTGGTGAAAATCCGCCTGAAATATCACTGCCTAGCCCCGCTTCTACTTGGTAAGTTCGTAATAGTTTTGCCATGGGGGTCACCGCATTGCCGAAATAGGCATTAGAAATAGGGCAATGTGCTACTGCGGTACCTTTTTCAGCAAATAGTTGCATGTCGGCTTCAGAAAGAAAACCGCAATGTGCCATGACGGCTTTTTCAGTGATTAAACCAAAGTCATTCAGCGCAAAGGCATCATTTTTGCCGAAACGCTCTTGGACAAACGTATGCGCCCAATCACTTTCACTACAATGTGATTGAATATGCACATCGTATTTTTTCGCTAAAGTTCCCAAGCCCGTCAATGCTTCATCCGAGCAACTTGGAATAAACCGTGGCGTAACAACAGGATAAACTCCTTGAGGCGTTTTTTCGTTTAAAGCGAGCACCTCTTGAATAAACAGCTCTGTCTCTGCAAGAGCTTCCTGTGCTGAAGCATCCCGATAATAATCCGGGTTTTCATCAGGAGCATCCATTACTACCTTGCCAACTAAGCCGCGTTGGCCTAATGTACTACAAATTTCGGCTAATTTTTGACTGGCCGAGCGATGAACAGTGGCAAAATACAAGGCTGTGGTTGTTCCGTTTTTAATCAATTCACGAACTAAGTCCGTGTACACTTCTTCTGCAAAAGTCAGATCTGAAAATTTGGCCTCCAATGGAAATGTATAAGTGTTTAGCCAATCATATAAAGGCAAATCAAGGGCCGTTCCAGCTTGCGCCCACTGAGGAGCATGAACATGCAAATCCACAAATCCCGGTAAAATATATTGCCCCTTTTCATATTCTTGCAAACGATTCTGCCGTGAATATTCATTGATAAGCTCTTTATATTCTGCCTCTTCCGGTGCAACAATCTGTTCAATTACCCCGTTGGCCGAAATACAAAATAAATGGTCTTCAAGAATGTCGATATTTTGGTGATCGCGACTGCTGAAAGCAGTCCCTTTAAAAATCATGTCAAACAAAAGAAACGCTCCTCTCATAACAATACAAAAATAGTATAAACAATAATTCGTTTATTTTCTATCTTTTTCTATAAAAACCTTAAAAAAAGCGTTGCTTTTTGCACAAAAAACGAACATTAACCATTTTCGAATAAATAAAATTCTCTTTTCGCATAATTTCTCTAACAAAATTAAAACCCACTAAAAGCCTTTCCTAATAGCCAAACAATTCCTAAAAAAAGGGTCGCTGCCTTTGGCTAATCACAAAATTTGCGTTATACTTAATACAGATCTATCCATACTTAGGAGGCAAACGTTATGCTAAAAATCGAACGAATTCAAACGGGTGTTATCAAGGAAAATTGTTACTTAATTTACAATGATGATCATCTCTTGATTATTGATCCGGGCGCTGATGCCGAAAAAATTGCAGCGTTAATAGAAAAAACAGGAACAACACCGGCGGCTATTTTATTAACCCACACCCACTATGATCATATTGGCGCGGTGGAAGAATTACGTCACCTCTATAACATTCCTGTTTATGTCAGTCCATTAGAACAAGAATGGCTGTCTGATCCGACCTTAAACTTATCTGGTTTAGGCCGTCATGACGATATTGCGGATATTATTGTACAGCCAGCAGATGTAGAGTTTGAATTGAAAGATTATGAGCTTGGCGGCATGCGTTTTACCGTTGTACCAACACCTGGTCATTCAATTGGCAGCTTAAGCTTTATTTTTGATGATTTCGTCATTACTGGAGATGCTTTATTTAGAGGAAGTATCGGTCGAACAGATTTGCACACAGGAAATCTTGAACAGCTTTTAGATAGTATTCAAACCTATTTATTTACCTTGCCTGATGAATTTCCTGCCTACTCGGGTCACGGCGAAGCAACAACCATTGGTCATGAAAAACAAACCAACCCTTTCTTTAACTAGAAAAAGGCAATCATTAGGAGGCAGCAACATGAACAAACCTACCGTACTTTATATTATTCGTCATGGTAAAACAATGTTTAATACGATCGGGCGTACCCAAGGCTGGTCAGATACACCGCTGACCAAAGAGGGAGAACAAGTAATTCAGTATCTAGGTCAAGGATTAAAAACGATTGATTTTAAAGAAGCTTATTCAAGTGACAGCGGCCGCGCGATGCAAACCGCACGTATTATTTTACAGCAGCACGAACATGGTTCTGAGATTCCTTACGCAACAGACAGTCGTATTCGTGAATGGTGCTTCGGTTCGTTGGATGGCGGCTACGATGGTGAACTTTGGGGCGTCGTTCCTAGAATTTTAGCCTTCAAAAATTATGAGGATATGATGACAAATCGGATTAGCTATAAGGATTTGGCTGATGCAATTATTGCTGCGGATACAGCTGACTGGGCAGAGCCGTATGAAAAAATTCGCGAACGTGTTTGGAACGGCTTTGAGGACATTGCGCATCGAACAGAAAAAAATGGCGGCGGCAACGTTATGATCGTTTCGCATGGTTTAACTATTTCCTTCTTACTTTCCTTAATTGATAATACCTTACCGATGCAAATTGGCTTGGAAAACGGCAGCGTAACGAAATTAATTTACGAAAATGGCACGTTCACCATAGATACGGTTAACGACACACATTACATTGAAGAAGGCAAAAAGCAAGCCAGCTAAGTCCTTTTCAAACAACTTAAAAACAACTAAAGAAGCAGCAAGAAAATTCACTTCTTGCTGCTTCTTTAGTTGTTCCTAGCTTCTATGCCTGTGCTTTACCGATTACTTCACCAGCTGAAACGCGCCCTGTTTTTGTTAATTCAAAGTGCTTTACTGCATCCATATTCGTGATAACAACAATGATGTCATCTGCCTTTTCTGCTGCCTTAATTGCTTCTAAATCGACCACCGCTACCATGGTTTCATTCGTGACCTTTGCTCCATCGCTAACTTTCACAGTAAAAGGCTCACCCTTTAATTCAACAGTATCTACTCCCATGTGCAGTAAGATTTCAAGGCCGTTTGTCATCTTCAAGCCAATTGCATGCTTCGTTTGAAAGACACTCATAACCTCTCCTTTAATTGGCGCATAAATTTCCCCTGAATCAGGAATGATCGCAAAACCATCGCCCATCATTTTTTGTGAAAAGACAGGATCTTTTACTTCACTGATCGGCACTAAATTCCCACTGACCGCTGCATATAATGATTCATCTAGCGTTGCTGATTCTTTCTTTTTTAAAAAGCCGAACATCTCTTTTGCCTCCATCCATAATCAATAGATTAAGTATAGAAAACTTTCATAAGAATTTCAACAATTCCGAAGGCGGATTCTAATTTTTCTTAATTGTTTTTTATTGATAGTTGGCTTTTCTGATGTGAAAAGGTATACTGTAAAGTGATTTATCATTTTAAGCAAGAAAGGATTGAATTTATGCTTCTCTCAAATTTATGGAAAGCTATTATCCTAGGTATTATTGAAGGAATAACTGAGTGGTTGCCGATCAGCAGTACCGGCCATTTAATTTTGGTCGATGAATTTATCAAAATGAATCTAAGTAAAGATTTTATGGAGATGTTTAACGTAGTTATTCAATTGGGTGCTATAATGGCGGTTGTTGTGCTTTATTTCCATAAGCTGAACCCCTTCTCGCCGCGTAAAAATTCAACAGAAAAGAAAGAAACTTTATCCTTATGGGCCAAAGTAATTGTAGCGGTTGCTCCTTCAGTCGTTATTGGTCTTCCCTTAGACGACTGGCTGGAAGCTAAGTTCCATAATTTCTTCACTGTTTCACTAATGCTGATAATCTATGGGGTGGCCTTTATCATCATTGAAAAACACAACCGCAACTGCGAGCCAAAATGTTCGAACTTAAATGACTTTACCTACAAGGCAGCTGCAATTGTCGGTTTTTTCCAAGTTTTGTCACTGATTCCGGGAACTTCTCGATCCGGTGCAACTATTCTTGGTGCCATTCTTATCGGTGCTTCGCGTTTTGTCGCAACTGAATTTTCGTTTTTCTTGGGAATTCCGACTATGTTCGGTGCTAGTTTCTTGAAAATCGGCAAGTTTATTATGAAAGGAAATTCGTTTACTTTCGACGAAACATTCATTTTATTAGTAGGGTGCATTGTCGCGTTTATTGTTTCCATCATCGTTATCAAGTTCTTGTTGAATTATCTTAAACGCAATGATTTTACTGTATTTGGCTGGTATCGAGTCGTCTTAGGAGTATTGTTGATTAGTTACTGGTTATTCTCATAAAAAAGACCATTTTGGTCTTTTTTTGTTATTTCAATTGATAATGATTTTCATTACTATTTAGAATTAATATATTTAAAACAAACATAAAACACTGTTATATAAACTAAAAACCTAAATGATAATCACTTTCATTCTCATTTAGGTATTTTCATTATCAATTACATGCACGTTATGTTATGCTCTTAATGAGGAGTGATAACAATGAAAATTTCCCAAGAGAAAAAAGCAATGCTTGCAACGATCTTGTGTTTATTATTGATGATTTTGGGGTTTATTTTAGAAAAAACAAACAATCCATATGCATTTATTAGTTATCTGCTGGCTATTTTCTTCGGCGGTTATAAGCAAACGAAAGAAGGTCTGTTGGATACGATCCAAAACAAGCACTTGAATGTTGACTTACTAATGGCATTGGCAGCAATTGGTGCTTGTATTATCGGTCATTGGTTTGAAGGCGCTATGCTGACTTTTATCTTTTGTTTAAGCGGTGCACTAGAGGAATACGCAACGAATAAGAGTAAAAAAGAAATTTCTAGTTTAATGAACTTGCAGCCAAAAACCGCTCTTTTAGTTAACCAGTCCGGCAAAGCCATTGAAACAGCGGTAAGTGAGCTGCAGATCGGTGATACTGTTTTGGTTCCAAAAGGAGCTAGCATTCCTATTGACGGCATTCTGATTAGTACGGCTTCTTCTATCGATGAATCAGCAATCACTGGAGAATCAATACCGGTTGAAAAAGGTCAGAACGATGAATTATTTGGCGGCACACTGAATCTGGGAGAAGCACTGACTATGACTGTCACTAAAACCAGCGATGATAGTTTATTTTCCAAAATTATTCGTTTAGTTGATGAAGCACAGAATACACCTTCAAAAACCGCTAGCTTTATTGAAAAAATCGAAAATATTTATGTCAAAATTGTTTTGCTTGCTGTTCCATTAATGATTTTTATTCCCTATTTATTTTTAGGCTGGACTTGGGCTGAAAGCTTTTATCGCGGAATGGTATTGCTTGTCGTTGCCTCTCCGTGTGCTTTGGTTGCCTCAGCAACACCTGCTACCTTAGCCGCTATTTCAAACGGCGCCAGAAACGGTGTACTATTTAAAGGCGGAATTTATCTAGAAAATTTAGCTGCTTTAAAGGCGATTTCCTTTGACAAAACTGGTACTCTAACGCAAGGAATGCCTATCGTCACCGATGCTGTCTTTTTAGCTGAATCTGATGAAGCTGTTAACATGCTTGTGACGATGGAACGCCAATCAACACATCCGCTGGCTCAAGCCTTGATGAATCGCTTTGAAGATCAGTATACGATGATTTATGAACAACTTGACGTAAAAAATATTATCGGCTTTGGCATGGCCGCTGATAAAGACGGCGATCATTGGCAGATTGGTAAGGGTGTTTTTAATGAAAACACAGTCTTTGACAAACAAATACTTGCTAGGACCAACAGCCTTCACGAAGAAGGTAAAACGGTGATCTATTTGTATAAAAACGAAGAAGTTATTGCTTATTTTGGTCTGCTGGATGTTCCCAAACCAGAAGCAAAGCAAGTTCTTCATTTCTTCAAAAAGGAAGGCATTCATACAACAATGATGACCGGCGATCACAAAAAGACTGCGTTGGCGGTCGCTAAGGAACTGGAAATTGATGAAATTTACGCCAACTGTTTACCTGAAGAAAAAACTGCATTGATTTTAAAACAAAAAGAAACGTATGGCATCAACGCTATGGTTGGTGACGGGATCAACGATGCACCCGCTTTAGCGAATGCTGCAATTGGCGTGGCGATGGGTGGCGGAACCGCTATTGCAATGGATGTAGCTGATATGGTCCTTATGCAAAATGACTTGAAAAAACTACAAATGAGTTATCTGCTGTCTAAAAAACTGAAAAGAATTGTCACACAAAATATTTGTTTCTCTGTTGCGGTAATCCTATTGTTAATCCTATCTAATTTTTTCCAGTTCATCTCACTTCCGTTTGGTGTTATTGGTCATGAAGGCAGCACGATTTTAGTCATTTTAAATGGCTTACGCCTGCTACAAACGATTTCCTTAGATAAATCTGAACAGCCCCCGAAATTTCAACAACAAAAATTAAGCCTGTCAAAATAGACTAAAAGCCCGAGACAATTGAATCTATGTCTTGGGCTTTTTGCTTCTCAGTTGTTCAACGCTGCTTTAAGCTACTGCAATCAATTAACTATTTTTTATAACTAAGCCGCTAATAACATCAACGACCGCTTCACTTGCATTTAACAACTCTTCCAGCTTATCGTATACATTTTTCCATTTGATGACTTCTATCGGGTTTTGCTCTACAGTAAACAGCTCTTTTAGCGAATCACTATATAATTTATCTGCTTTACCTTCAATTGCACTGACTTCATCAATCATGGCATGCAATGTTTTAGAATTTTTAAACTTAGCAAATTCTTTCGTTGCTGTCAGAACACCTGCCGTCGCTTCTACTGCATAAGTAATAAAAACAAGGACATTTTCATTTAATTCCGTCACAACCAAGCTGCCTAGTAGATAAGCAATGCTGTTAATTGTATCCAGCACATCGTCCAGACGCTCGGTAATTTCTACTATATCTTCTCGATCAATTGGGGTAATAAAAGAAACATACAGCTCACTTAAAATACTTCTTACAATTGCATCCGCTTCATGCTCCAGCTGATGAATTTGTTTTGCCTGATCCTCTAAGGTTTCTAAAGAATAGTCAACTGTGAGCATTTCTAATAGTTCCGCTGCTTGATGGGCATTTTTTGCTAAATGTTCTAACGCACCAAAATAATCAAATTGTTTTTTTCTTGCCACTACACTCTCTCCTTTTCCTACAAGTCAAATCAATACTTCTATATAAAATCGTCAAAATATAGTAACGAATAATTTCGCCATAATAAATGCAATCACACCGCAACCCGGAAAAGTTAAAATCCAAGCGATCAGCATTTCCTTTACAATACGCCAGTCAACACTGGACACACGTCTTGAAGCTCCTACACCCATAATTGCGGTCGTTTTCGTGTGCGTAGTTGAAACGGGAATTCCAAAGACAGAAGCAGCAAACAAACAAATCGCGGTACTCAAATCCGCTGCAAAGCCCTGATAACGCTCAAGCTTGACCATATCCATGCCGACCGATTTGATAATTCGCATACCTCCGACAGACGTTCCAATCCCCATCGTTAACGAACACAAGACCATAACCCAAAGAGGAATAACAAAGCCTGAGCCAGTCTTTTCCGCCAGGTTATTATAAAAAAGTCCCAGCATAAAAACACCCATGAACTTCTGACCATCTTGTGCGCCATGTAAAAAAGCATTCGCACCAGCTCCAAAAGCTTGTCCATAGGTAAAAATTTTATTTGCTTTTCTTCTTGGTACTCCCTTGAAAAGGATTACAATTAATTTCGTAACCAGAAAACCACCACCAAAGCCCAACACAGTTGAGACAACAAGGCCGATCAAGACCTTTAGCCATTCAGCGCCATTAACCGCACCAATTCCGCCTAAAGCCATTGCAGAGCCCGTTAAGCCCGCAATTAATGCATGACTTTCGCTTGTAGGTATCCCAAAATACCACGCAGCTACTGACCAAACAACGATTGAAAACAACGATGCCGCTAATGCCACTTGCGAAGCATTCCCTTGAGCATCAAAGCTCACAATGTTGCTAATTGTTTCCGCAACCTGCGCATTAAAATAAGTCATCACCAACGCACCCAGAAAATTCATTACAACAGCCATCCAAATCGCAACATTCGGTTTCAGTACACGTGTAGAGACAGCGGTTGCAATTGCGTTCGGCGCATCCGTCCACCCATTAACAAAAATAACACCCATTACCAAAGTCACAGTTACAATCAAAGCAATATTCACATTGACACCACCATTTCATTTTTTCATTGTTATAATAGCATATTTTTCACTAAAAGTATTGATTATCCTGCTAAAATAAAAATTATTCAGCGTTTTCTGGCAATTAAACAACAATTTTCCTGTTAAGGAAAAAAACTTGTCATCTTTTATTGCAATGAAAGAATGGATTAGGTATAATGATTAGTGTTGAATTACATATGGACTTTCCTGTGTAAGACCTTATTTTATCGGAGGTGAAAGAAATGCCAAATATTGAATCTGCAATTAAACGTGTACGTACAAACGCTAATGCGAATGCTAAAAATTCATCTCAAACTAACGCGATGCGTACAGCTATCAAAAAATTTGAAGATGCTGTAGCAGCTGGTGCTGACAATGTAGATGCGTTATATAAAGAAGCTGTTAAAGCTGTTGATATGGCTGAATCAAAAGGATTAATCCATAAAAACAAAGCGAACCGCGACAAATCTCGCTTAAGCAAATTAGTAGCAAAATAATAACCGCTAGAAGTTAACACTTAGTTAGCTTCTTTTTTTATCAAAAAAGCTGAAACGGTCACTTCCGACGTTTCAGCTTTTACTTATTTACTTAACGAACCATTTCACCGGACAGTTTAAGAATGAATAGTTCAAACAATAATTCTTTGTTCATTCTACCTGTTTTCATTTTATAATCATTTTCTACAAGCTCATCATAGATTATCTCCAAACGCTCTAATTCAAAGCGACGGACTTGCTGCAAAGCTAGTTTTACGCGATAAGGATGAATTTTTAGCGTTTCTGCGATATTCGCCTGTTGATAGCCCAACTTAGCCAAGATTTTGGTTTGTAGAAAAAGACGGATTTGATTCAGCAATATGGCGTTCAATTTAATGGTTTCTTCTCCTTGAAGAATTAAATCTTCATAAAGCTGCATAGCTTTTTCGCTATTTCCAGACAACACATCATTTGTTAAGTCAAATACATTATGCTCTAGTGACTTAGGAACTAATTCCTTTACCGCATCCAGTGTGATTACTTTTTCTTGCGCTGCATATAAATACAGCTTTTGCAGCTCGCCCATGATCTTTGACAAATTTAAATCGGTCAAATACAGCAGCTGCTGAAAAGCATCCGGGCGGATCTCATAGCCTTCTGATTGAATGGTTTGTTCAATATATTGGCGGACCTCCTTTTCTCCCATCGGATTAATGTCGATTACTGTAGCAGATTTTTTTAAAGCTTTGGTTATTTTTTTCCGTTCATCCAGCTTTTCAAATGCCGCAATAACAACAAGAATCGTAGTTGGAGAAGGCTGATCTAAATAGCTTAATAAGCCATTAATATCATGTTCAATGCCATTGTTTTTTCTTTCTGCTGTTAAAAAATAGGGATGCTCTATAAAAACGAGACGATGATCGCCAAAAAATGGAATGGTTTCCGCTTCTTCTATCGCTAAAGATAATGGCACTTCCTCCATATCAAAAGAAGAATAATTGAATTGATCATCTTCTGTTTGTATTAGCTGTTTCATTAATTCTGATTTAAATAATTCAGCTAAATAATTTTCAGTTCCTTGAATTAAATATACTGAAGAAAAATTTTGTTGTCTCACTTGCTTTAGCGCTTCTTGTAAATTCATAATTCCCCTCGTTTCTCCCTTTCATCCTATCATGACTTTTCTGGAAATGCTAGTGCTCTTTAATGACTGTTTCGGGATTGGACATTCTTTTAAAAAAGGACCATTCATAATAAATCATCCCCTGCCTATCAGTACGTAAAATGGTTGTTTGGGCTTCTTCTAGATTTTGTAAGGTTATTTGATGCGGATGCTTAAAACGATTGTTTCTACCGCAGGAAATAATTGCTTCCACTGGTTTAATTTGTTTAATAAAAAGCGGTTCAGTTGAGGTTTGGCTACCGTGATGACCAGCTTTTAATAATTCTACCTGCAAAGAAGGATACGTTCGTATCAGCTCTAGTTCACCCGCTTTTTCTAAATCTCCAGTAAATAAGCAGCGTTTGTTCGCAACTCGGGCATAAATAACCATAGAATCTTCATTTGCTCCAACACCTGGCTTAAGCGGCGCCAGCAACTGCAACGGGATTTCTCCATTAATTGTTTTACCACCCAAAACCGGAAAACAGACTGTACCTGATTGCTGAAGTTCGTACAGTAAACTAGCAAACATCGGCTTGTGTTCAGTTCCTTCTGGGTAATAAAGCCGCCGAATTGGTATCTTTTGATTAATCATGCCCAAATCACCACAATGATCCGCATCTCCATGACTAATAAACACCTTATCTAAATATTTGACTCCTTGACTTTTTAAATACGGAATAACGGAAGTTTCAGCATTGGACTTACTATTGATTTTTTGCGCCCAGGCTTCTTTTTCAAAGCTAATCTTGCCACCTGTATCAATCAAAATATTTTCCCGATGAAACGGTGCTTGAATAAAAATGCTGTCTCCTTGTCCAACATCAATAAAAGCAAGTGTACCGATAGGATTAAAAAATTTATTGTTGATAAGCAAAAATAAACCGGCAAAAAAGAACCAAAACTTTTTAGACCCTCGATTCAAATAATGCAGCAGTAAAAAAACACAGCCACCTGCCAACAAGAACACACCCGCAGAAAATTTCCCAGTGACTATAGTAAAAGTTCCATGTTGATTTAGCCATTCAAATAGCTGCTGCTGAATATTAAAATAAGCTTCAAGTCCTACAATCATTACTTGCCAGGGATAAATCAATGAGCAAATCAGACTAAAACTCAATAGTGGCAAAACAAAACGCTCGAAAATAGGCATTAATAAAAAAGTAAAAAGACTCCCTAAAACCTGCCATTCAAAAAAATTTAAACCAATCAACGGCAAAATCACGAGATTCAATAGAAAAGAAAAACATAGCATTTGCAAGTGTCGCGGATGAATTTTAGCTATAATCGGCTGAACATAAAGGATAAGAAAAGACAGACCATAACTTAATTGTCCACCTATAGAAAATAATAAATAGGGATTCAGCACTAGCCCTAAAAGTAAGGTCAGTGCCCAACAATCCAACCCAGATAATTTCCATTTGTACTGACTATTTGCCAAACGAATCATGCTGTATACTAAAGCACGAACAACGCTCACTGAAAAGCCGGTCATTCCAGCATATATAAATGAAGCAATCAGCTGTAGCCAAAACAGCTGCTCAATTGTCAGCTTGCATCTTAAACAAATATAACGAAAACAACCAATAAAAAACGCCACATGCATTCCTGACAAACTAAACAAATGGACAATACCCAAATTTGCAAGCAAATCTGCTTTTTGTGCATAATCATTTGCTTTATAGCCAAAAACCAAAGCTTTTAAATAAATAGCTGTTTCAGGTAAAAAGATAGTCTCGCAATAAGCTAAGGCTTTTTTTCTAAATAAGCTTAACCACTGAGTAACTTGATAAAAGTGCGGCATTTTAGTCATTGGATTTTCCATGACTTCAATTGTTAGTGTTTGATGAATGCCTTTTTCTTTTAAAAATTGGCGATAATCAAACCCATGCTTATTTGTTTGCCCAAGCGGCAACTCCAATGTTCCTGATATCTGAACTTGAATCAATCCATTTAAATTTTGCCAATGCTGTTGTTCAGCTTGAGAAGAAAAATGATAAAAAGCCTGGACCTTTTGCTTTTGAGAAACAGATTGATAAAAATCACCTTCTACTTGCAGCTGGTCGCCGTCAATTTTAACTTGGTCTGGCAAAATAGTCAGTAGGCCAGAAGTCTTTCGTTCTTCATGGAAACGAGGTTCAATTTCTTTTTTGATTTGTATCAAGCACAGTAAAGCCATTATCAAGATACTAGTACCGCTGATAATCATTAGCGGCTTAATTCCAGTACAAGCAATCCGAAAGCCTATGAATAAAACTAAACTGCCTACCAGCAAGCCGGGTTTTAAGATAAGCTGAGCAGTTCCCAATGCGGCAATCACCGGAAAAATCCAGTAATTATTGATCGCTTTGAGCTTCAAGGGAAGCGATATCTTCTCCTAATTGTAATTCAGCAAAATATTTTTTCGATAAAACCACCTGATCAACTGTTGCACCCGCTCTTTTAATCAAGTCAAGTGCATACTCATCATTACGATAATCTTTTAAATAATGTATTTTTTTAATTCCTGCCTGCAAAATCATTTTTGTGCATTGTAAACAAGGAAAATGAGTGACATAAATTTCAGCACCTTCTGTAGGAATGCCAAATTTAGCACACTGCAAAATCGCATTCATTTCAGCGTGAATAGTCCGTACACAATGACCGTCAACCACGTAGCAGCCATCATCAATACAATGAACATCTCCGCTGACAGAGCCATTGTAGCCGCCGGCAATGATGCGTTTGTCTCTTACAACAGTCGCGCCAACCTCCAGACGTGTACAAGTGCTTCTCAAAGACAATAAAACACTTTGAGCCATAAAATACTGATCCCAAGGAATTCGTTCAAAAGTCATTATAGTTCTCCTTATCTTCTATTATTTATTCTTAATTTTAAGCTATTTTTGCTGATGTGTATACTGTATTTGGGTGATACAATCGTAATTTAAAGTATTGCACTCGTCAAGTGCTATATTGGGTCTGCTGCTTTTTTATATGCTGAGATTATCTTTTAATTTTTCAAAAGTTTTATCGCCAAAGCCAGAGATATTTTTCAATTCATCTATGGTTTTAAACCCGCCATTTTCTTCCCGATAACGAATGATCTCCTGCGCTTTTTTCTGACCAACTCCCGACAGCTCCTGTAATTGTGCTTCGGTTGCTTGATTTAGATTAACTTTGCTCGACTCTCCCTCGCTCGATTGCTGTAGCGTATCTTCTAAGGCTGCCACCTGTTCTCCCTGTTTAGGGATATAAATCACCATTTGATCTGTTACGCGTTTTGAAAAATTTACTTGCTTGGTATCTGCTTCTTCACTGAAGCCGCCAGCCAGTATCACTGCATCCCAAACACGCATGTTTTCTTTTCCTTCATACATTCCCGGCTGTCTTACAGCACCTTTGATATCCAGAAAAATACGTTGATCCTGCGATTGAGAGAGCTGTGGAGACTCTTCAGTAAATTCTTGACTTTGAGCCACCTGCTCCAACGGATCAGACTTTTTTTGCTGGATAAAGAAAAAAAGTATAATAAGGCAAATGACTATACCTGCTCCCCCTAAGGCTAACTGTCGCCAGTACTTTTGTATCAATGTCCGATAGTCCATTTTTTCCCTCCTCACAATAAGAATACGCAAATTTAATGTGTTTCTTTTAAAAATATGAACTTTTTCAGTTATAAAAAGACGAGGCAAAACTAAAAACAGTTTTGCCTCGTTCTCTATTTACAAATAAACGGGAACCAAAAGTCAGACTCTTTGATCTCTACCTTTGTTATTAGTTTAATTTATCAAGATAATCCAACGCATCCTGAACCGTTTTAACTGGAATAATTTTCATTTTGGTGCCGATTTTCTCAGCAGCCGCTTTTGCTTCCTGATAATTGGACTTAATCGTTGGTTCAGCTTTTTTCATTTCATCGGTAATTTCATCATCTGGAGCAAAAAAGATCTCTACGCCATTTTGACTGGCTGTGACAATTTTTTTATCAATCCCGCCAATCCTTCCAACAATTCCATCAGCATTCATGGTTCCTGTACCGGCTATTTTATGCCCTTTACGAATATCCTTTTGGACTAATTGTTCATACGTTTCCAATGTGAACATCAACCCGGCGGATGGACCACCAATATCTCCGGCATCTATTTCAACAGGAACAGAAGAATCGATCTCAGTATGATCGGTCAAACCAATGCCAATACCAGCTTTTTTATCCGTTGGCAGCTTAATTAAATTTCCTTCTGCTTCTTTGGACTTACCATCCTGCAGATAACTAACCTTTACTGTTTGGCCTACTTTTTGTTTCTTCACATAGTCAACGAATTCTTGACTACTTTTAAATGTTTTTCCATCAATGCCCGTAACAGTGTCGCCAACAGATATACTATCTTTAAAGTTAGAGTTTTCCTCAATAGATAAAACATAAACACCTTTAAATTTCATCGTATACTGAACATCCGCCAGCTTCAGCGCTTGTTCAATTGCAGCATTTTTAGATGAATCCATGTAATATTGCTGAATACGATCGTACTCTTCACTAGTGCTATTTCCCATCAAATCCTTTTTACTAATCAATTCTTCAAAGGAAGAGAATTTAGCTTTAGCTGCAGAAAATAGGGTAGCTTTGCGCACACTAACGGTGGTTAAATAAAAAGCACCTGATTCGGAATCTTTTTTATTATTCACTGTTACAAACTCTTTTAAATTCTCCGTCGTTCCCGGACCTTCAATATAATATGGAATAGGAAAAATCATAGCAATAATGAAAAGGACCACTACGACAAAGGGCAGGATTACTTTAAGTGAAAGCTTTTCTTCTTCATTGTTCATTTTGCGTCATCTCACGATTCTTTTGATTTAGTGCCTTACAGACATTTTCTGGTAAATAGGCGGTCACGTCTCCACCAAATTTCAGCACTTCTTTTAATAAGCTGGAACTGATATGACCATAGGCTTCATCCGCCAATAAAAAAACCGTTTCTAAGTCAGCGGACAAATGATGATTCATTATAGCAATATCTCTTTCATATTCATAATCTTTTACATTACGAATCCCGCGAATTAGAAAGCGAGCATTCAATTCCGCTGCACTGTCAACTGTGAGCTGGCTCGCTTGTGCAATCACTTCTATATTTTTCAAATGCTTCGTGGCCTCAGTAACAAGCTGTAATTTTTCTTCAAGAGTAAATAAAGAACGTTTACTTGTATTAACGAAAACGCCCACAATCACTTTATCAAAAAGCTGTGAACTTCGTTCAATTAAATTTAAATGTCCATTTGTCAGCGGATCAAAGCTGCCTGGAAAAAGAGCAATCTTTTCCATTTCTTGCCTCCTATTGATAAATTGTTATTTGAGTAATACCATAAATTGCTTCTCGTTGCTTTTGCAATGAACCGATTGTTTCCGGCATTTGAACAGATTTATCTGTTTCACACACAATAGTTACATCATCATTCAACAATTGGTACCTCTGCATTTGTTCGATCTGCGCTTGAATCTTCTGTTTAGCATATGGCGGATCAAGCAATACTAGATCAAATTTTTCTTGTTCAGCACTTAAAAATTCAAGTGCTTTATCTGCATCCATCTTTTTTATAACAAATTTTTCTGGTTCTTTTGTGATGGCAATATTTTCTTTTATCACTTTAATCGCAGCAAAATTCTTTTCAATACAAAAAGCTTTGTCCATTCCTCTTGAAACAGCTTCAATCGCCAAACCAGCACTGCCCGCATATAAATCCAATACTTGTCCACCTTCAAAATAAGGACCGATAATATTAAAAATAGACTCTTTGACTTTATCTGTCGTTGGCCGCGTCTGATCGCTATCCAAGGATTTCAGACGACGTCCTCTATATTCTCCAGAAATTACCCGCATTAACCTACATTCCTCTCTAAAACATTCTACATAACCCATCTAAAATTATACAGAAAAAAGATGAAAAATGTTTGAAAATCGTCACACTTTTCATCTTAAAATTACACATTTTCAGCTAAGCGAATCTGTGTATTCAATTCTTCTACGTTAAAGCCTTCATCTTCTTGTTGATAAGCCGCTTTTGTCCCAATCTTTTCGGCAAAATTCATTTCAACATCCGGACGATAAGAACGTTCTACTCTGCGGACAAAATGCAGGCTGTTAATCTTCTCTTCCGCCTGTTCGATCGCTTCTTCATTCATATACAAAACGACATATTTCATTCGTCTGGAAACATATTGAATAAACCCGTATCGTTTTAATGTTTTCAACTGCTTTAGACTATACACCCAAACAACTAGACAACGCCGCTTTTGAAGCGTAAATTCTTTTTCTTCTTTATCCTGCATGGCAACTACCTCCGCACCCATGATTTCCCTTCTCAAAGAACGGATTTCCTGCATCTACTTTTATATCTTCTGAAACATTTTTAGCGACCGCACTTCCTATCAAATCCAAGATGGTTTGCACAGCCGTTTCCGATACTCGAAATTCAGCAACTTCCTCGCTCATGTCCAACGCACGTTTTGCTTGACGCAGTGTCCGCTGCTTTGTTCTGAAATCCGGCGCATGACTGCCGTAGGCTTCGATCCGTTCAAAAGCTTCTTTGGCATCTAGGAAGGCCTTTTGCTTTTCCTTCACCTCTTGAGAGCGGTACATTCTATCACGATTCGCTTGATATGTTGCCATTTCTTCACTATCCAAAATGGCTTGAATCAAGCGTTCTGTCTGATCTTCTATCTTAAAGAGTTCTTCTGTTACAATCATTTCTCTTCACTTTCCTCTGTGTGAGCTATTTCTTTCTCATTTTCCTGTATTAAGACTAACATATTTGCTTTAGAAAACGCAACGCCTATGTTCTCTTTTTCATCATGCCCAAAGCGTGAATGATACAATGAATCTGAAAACCACGATAAAACAGTGAACGTAGGATCATAAACAGGCTCTGTATACATTCCTGTTGCTTTCTTAGCATCAACCTGACCATTTTTTAAGAGCTTTTGGAATTCATCATTGGTCAACGTAAAAGCAGCTGCCGCATTTGCTTCTTCTTTGCTAAATTGCCAATTCTCAATTCTTTCTATCGCTAAAATATTTTTTTGCTTTTTAGTTAAAGTCTCGTAAAGCTTTTGCGCAGTTTTCTGATCTTCAGTTGTCATTCCATAAACAGATAAGCCTTCTCTAACTCTTAATAAATTAATGATCTGCAGTGTCTGATTACTTTTTACCCCATCAAAGCTATTCACATTGTCAGTTTCAATGATCGGTAGTGGCTGCCCTTCAACTAATTCATAAGGCATCAGTGTTAGCAATGTCTCTTTATCCAAATAGGTCACTGCACTCAGCTTACTATTTCCCTGACTAAAAAAAAGAATGGCAAACGTTTTGTTGTCGAAAGCAACTAATGGTCGATAATTCATATCCTCTTCCATTAGCTCTATGTTATAGTTATTTTCCTTATATGTAAAACTAAAATTAGAATAAATCGTCATTAATTCCGAAACATCGGACAAATTCATTCCAAGTGAAAAAGGGGCCATCTTTTGAGAATTTCCAAAGGCTTTGATTGCTGCGATCTTTTCATCTTTAACATTAACCTCTATGTAATCCTGATCTTTTTTACCAAATAACCATAGTTCATAATTCATATTTGTTTTTATCTTTTCTTTTGGCTCGCCAAAAACAGCTATAAAGTCATTGGAATTTGTTCCAATATAAGAAGCAAATCCTGTAGCCTTAAGCTCCTCATAAGGCAAGGCAGTATGAGTGTTAAGCGGTTTAGGTTCGTCCACCGCTTGTTTAGATTTTTCAGCGGGGAAAAAGACTGGTTCTAGATATCCAATAGTTAGGACTATCGAGAGAATGCCTAAAAAAGCTAAAAATCGTTTCATCCTTTTCCCCACTTTTCATCTAATTTTCTTTCACTTCAATTAATAAATCGCCAGAGCTGATACTTTCCCCTTCAACGACGTAGATATGATCTACAATACCGTCGTAGCGGGCTTCAATGCTCGTTTCCATCTTCATTGCTTCAGTGACCAGCAAGGCATCACCTTTTTTGACTTTATCGCCCTTTTTAACCAGCACTTGTAAAACAGAACCGGACATCGTTGCACCGATTTGTTCTTTATTTGTTGGTTCAGCTTTCCGTTTTGTTTGAACAGCGGATTTAATAGATACATCTTTAATAACGATTTCCCGACGCTGACCGTTCAAATTAAAGAACAAGACTCTATTCCCCTCAATATCAGGATCACCGATTTCATCCAAGCGAATAATCAACGTTTTTCCTTTTTCAATTTGAACTTCTACAGACTCGCCTTGACGAATCCCTTGGAAAAAGGTTGGCGTATCCAGTAAAGTAACATCGCCGAAGTTCTGATAAGATGTTCGATAATCTAAGAAAACCTGAGGATACATCAAATAGCTTAAAACTTCTTCTAATTTTGGTTCATAACCAATTTTTTCCGCTAATTCTGCTTTCACCTTATCAAATTTGACAGGTGCAGCAAGACTTCCCGGACGTTCAGTGAAGGCTGGGCGACCTTTCAAGATAATCCGTTGAAGCTCCTTAGGAAATCCGCCAACAGGTTGACCTAAATCGCCTTGGAAAAAGGTTACCACAGATTCTGGAAAGCTTAATTCTTCCCCTTTATCATAAACGTCCTGCTCGGTTAGATTGTTTTGCACCATAAATAAAGCCATGTCACCCACCACTTTTGAAGAGGGCGTCACTTTTACAATATCGCCAAACATCAAGTTAACAGTATGATATACTTTTTTGATTTCATCCCATTTATGACCTAAACCAACTGCTTTAGCCTGCTGCTGCAAATTGGAATACTGTCCGCCCGGCATTTCATGCATGTAAACTTCTGTTTGTGGCGCATTCAACCCATTTTCAAAAGGCTGATAATACATCCGTACATCTTCCCAATAATGATTAATCTGCTGCATGTTGTCAATATTAATGTCAGGTGTCCGTTCGCCATTTACCAACGCGTAATACAAACTGCTCATGCTTGGCTGACTTGTTGCTCCGCTCATTGCGCTTGTAGCAACGTCAACAATATCTACGCCGGCCTTTGTCGCAGCAGAATAAGTGATAATACCATTGCCGCTTGTATCATGTGTATGCAAATGAATCGGCAGATCTGTAGTTGCTTTTAATTCACTAATTAAGCGATAAGCTGCTTGAGGTTTAAGCAAACCGGCCATATCTTTGATAGCAATGATATGCGCACCCATTTGTTCAAGCTCTTTTGCCATATTTTTATAATAGTCAACGTTATATTTGGCTCTGGATGGATCATTAATGTCGCCCGTATAACAAATAGCTGCTTCTGCAATTTTTCCTGTATCACGTACTGTTTGAATACTTTTCTCCATTTGCGGCAGCCAATTTAAGCTATCAAAAATTCGAAAGACATCAATTCCCTGACGTGCAGATTCTTTAATGAATTCTTCAATGACATTATCTGGATAATTTTGATAACCGACAGCATTGGAGCCTCTAAAAAGCATTTGTAATAAAGTATTCGGCATTAATTTGCGGATTTTTCTAAGTCTTTGCCATGGATCTTCATTTAAGAAACGGTAAGCCACATCAAACGTTGCACCGCCCCACATTTCGCTAGAGAAAAGTTCAGGCAAGGCTTCGCCGGTTAAGCGGGCAATTTCTTTGAAATCCTGTGTACGAACTCGAGTAGCCAACAAGCTTTGATGCGCATCACGGAAAGTTGTATCTGTCAACAACACGTTTTCCTGTTGTTTAATCCAGTCAACAACACCTGCAGCACCTTTAGCATCCAACACATTTTTAGCCGTTACGTAATCTTCACGAAGCTGTAAATCAGTCGGAATTCTCGGCGCATCAAAATAACGCTTCGTTGTTTTTTCAATTCCTGGGAATCCATTAACGGTTACTTCACCAATATACTTCATTGTTTTATTTCCGCGATCTCTTAATCGCGGAAACTCAAACAATTTAGGAGTGTTGTCAATAAACGTTGTTTTCGCTTCACCTGATTGGAATTCAGGATGACCAATTACTTTGTGTAAAAATGGAATATTGGTCTTCACGCCGCGAATTCTAAATTCACGTAAACAGCGCTCCATTTTTTGGATCGCTTTTTCAAAGGTAAAACCATGTGTACATACTTTTACTAATAATGAGTCAAAATATGGGGTAACCACTGCTCCAGAATATGCATTACCAACATCCAAGCGGACACCGAAACCACCTGGTGAACGATAAGTATCAATTTTACCGGTATCCGGCATGAAGTTATTTAACGGATCTTCTGTGGTAATCCGACATTGAATAGCTGCTCCATTTAAGGTAATCGCTTCTTGATGAGGAATTTTCATATCTTTATGTAAATCCATTCCTTGAGCAATTTGCAGCTGTGAAACGACGATATCAATGTCTGTAATCATTTCCGTAATCGTATGTTCTACTTGAACACGAGGATTCACTTCGATGAAATAAAAATGCTCTCCTTCAACCAAAAATTCGACTGTGCCAGCATTCACATAGTTTACATGCTTCATTAATTGAACAGCTGCTTCACAGATTTCTTTACGCTGTGCTTCATTCATAGAAACACATGGCGCTACTTCCACCACCTTTTGATGGCGCCGCTGTACAGAACAGTCACGTTCAAAAAGATGAATGACATTTCCATGTTTGTCTCCTAAGATTTGCACTTCAATATGTTTTGGATTAGAAATATATTTTTCTACATAGACTTCATCAGAGCCAAACGCTGCCTTCGCTTCGCTTTTTGCTCTTTCATAACCTTCTTTTGCTTCTTTTTCATCATGTGCGACACGCATTCCGCGACCGCCGCCGCCTAGAGCAGCTTTAATCATAATTGGAAAACCGTGCGTTTGACCAAAACTCACCACTTCTTCTACACTGTCAACTGGTCCATTTGATCCTGGTATAGAAGCAATCCCAGCGGCCTGAGCTGCCTCTTTAGCTTTAATTTTATCGCCAAAAATATCTAAATGGTGCAAAGATGGTCCTACAAAAATCAAGCCTTCTTCTTCACATCGACGTGCAAAGGCTAAATTTTCTGATAAAAAACCATAGCCAGGATGAATTGCATCAGCCCCAGCTTTTTTAGCGATACGAATAATATCTTCCACATCTAAATACGCTTCAATCGGTTTTTTGCCTTTACCGACCAAATACGCTTCATCTGCTTTAAAACGATGGACAGAGTATTCGTCTTCAGCTGCATAGATTGCCACAGTCCCGATGTGCATCTCTGTGCATGCTCTAAAAATTCGAATCGCGATCTCGCCGCGATTTGCTACTAAAACTTTTTTCATACCTTCACTCCTACCTACATATTTATTTGCCTATAGTTACTGATTAGCAAGCATTTGATATTCTTGGTCCATCTTTTGCTTTTTCTCATCGGCACTGATGTTCAGCACGAAAGCAATTGCAATGGAAATAATCAATAAGCTATTTCCGCCGTGACTTAAAAACGGGAAAGTAATACCTGTTAATGGAATAATTCCGGTAAGTCCGCCCAAGTTAATGAAAACTTGTAGCAATAACATAGCACCAATACCAATACACATTAACGAGTTAAACGGCTTCTTGGAACGAACACCGACTAAAATAATCCGAGCAATCATAAACATTAAAATCGCTAGAATCAGTAAAGAGGCAAGCAGACCTAATTCCTCAATGGTAATTGAAAAAATAAAGTCCGAATGGGCTTCAGGCAGGAAGCCTTTCTTTTGAATACTATTGCCCAGCCCTCTGCCGAACCAGCCGCCATTGTTAATTGCATAATAAGAATTGGCCAGCTGATGCCCTGCATTTCGTTCATCTTTGAACGGATTTAAAAAGATAGCAAAGCGCTGATATACATATTGATAACGCGCAGGTACAAAACTACCCTTAGTCAAAACTAAGGTTTCGATAACTCCCACACTACCAATAATGCCCAAACCGCCGAAAATATAGGTGTACATATAGTTAATACCGCTTGATAATAACATGACAATTACAAGTAATGTTAAAATCGCGGCATTTCCTAAGTCGGGCTGAATTGCTACTAAGAAAATTAAAAAACCAACTAAAAGCATTGGTCGAAATACTGCTTTTTTAAATTCTTCATCAATGTATTTCTGTCTTCTTCCTAAAATAAATGCCAAGTACCAAATTACCATGATTTTCAAATATTCCGCCGGCTGCATAGAAAATCCACCAAACTGAAGCCAACCTTTGGCACCATTAATTTCTTTCCCCAGCGTTGTAAAACGAACTGCCAGCAGCAAAGCCGAGATAACCACAATAGCAAACATAATAAAGCCTTTGTTTTGAAAAACCGTTGTCTTCATCTTATAAATAAAGAACATCGCCACCAAACTCAAGCCCCAAAACTGCAGTTGAGAAATAATCATGCCGTTCGGGTTTTTCCCTTGTGATACTAAATATGTCGAGGTTGAACTATAAACCATGATTAAGCCAATGGCACTTAACATTAAATAAGGAATTAAAATGCTGTAATCCAGCAAATGCCGTTTTTTTACCTTATTTGGCAAAGTTTAAACCTCCTTGCCAATTTCTTTTTTTTCTTGTGTTTCTTCGTAAACGTCGCTATATAATTGATTTAGTTCTTTTTCTAAATCACTTAGTAGTTGATGCCCCTGACTTGAACTTAAAATACCTAAACGTATCGCATAAGTTACTTGACGGGAAAAACCGTACATTTGCGTATCTACAACTTCTTCAAACGCCTTGCATTGTGAGATGCATAGACTATTCTTTTGATTGCGGATAAGCATCATAATTCTTTGCGCATCTTCATTTAATAATTGAATAGCAAATTCTTTTGAAATGGTCTCCATATTGGACGCTACCTCCCATCTTAGTGCTGTAATTATAGCATAATTTCCCCTATGATTCATAGCAGTTTTCTAAAAACCACAGTTTAATAAAAAAATTTAATCTTTTCCTATTTTAATCTGTTTTTTTGAATTCATTTACCGCAGCCAAGAACTGTTCACCATATTTATCCAGTTTGTTTTGACCTACACCTTTTACTTGCAGCAACTGAATAGAATTTTCCGGTAATTTTTCACATATTTCCTTCAATGTGCTATCTGAAAATATCAAATACGGCGGCACACCGGCTTCTTGTGCTAAATCCATACGTAAAGCACGCAACTTTTCAAATAGTTCATCATTCACTTCGGCGACTTTTCTGACGCGCTGATCTTCTTTTCTAAAAACGGTCTGTTTGCCTAAAAGAACTTGAACGCCGGACGGTGATACCGATAATAAAGGATATTGTCCATCCGACGGCGTTAAGTATCGTTCCGCAGTCAAATAATCAATTAATTGCGTCACTTCCTTTTGTGTCCGGTCTTTCATTAACCCATAAGTGGGCAGGCGATCAAAATGCCACATATCAATTTTTTGATCCTTTGAACCAGTCAAAACTTTGCCAACCAAGCCCTTGCCGAATTTTTCACCCATGCGTTTCACGCAGGAAAGGACTTTCTGTACATCCACCGTAATATCTACTAATTCGCGGTCATCCAAGCAATTCGAGCAACGGCCGCAATCCGTACCAACCTCTCCAAAATAACGTAAAATAAACTTTTGCAGACACATTTGCGCATTAGCGTATTGAGACATTTCTCTTAATTTTAAATATTCCTTTTGTTTGTAATCAATCGTCATGTCCGACTGCTCAATAAAAAACTGCTGAATCTGCAGATCCTGAGGTGCATACATCAAAATGGCATCACTGGGCAGACCATCTCGACCTGCCCGACCAGCTTCCTGATAATAGGACTCAATATTTCCCGGAATTTGGGCATGAATGACAAAGCGGACATTGCTTTTATTAATCCCCATGCCGAAAGCATTCGTCGCTACCATTACTTGTAGCTGATCAAATAGAAACTGTTCTTGATTCTGATTGCGCTCCTGCTCGTTCATACCGCCATGGTACATGCCGACAGTGATTTTCTTACTTTTAAGCAAATGATAAATTCGCTCAACCTCTTTTCGAGTACTTGCATAAACGATTCCGGATTGTCCTTTGTTCAACTTCAAATATTCTAAAAGAAAGACGTCTCTGTTTTGATCTTTGACGACCTGAAAAGCTAAATTTTCTCTGGCAAAGCCAGTTTGAACTAAGTTTTGCTCCGGAATATGCAATTGTTCGATGATATCCTGTGCTACTTGTTCAGTCGCAGTAGCTGTTAAAGCAATGATTGTCGGCTGCTGCTGAAACTGCGTAATGATTTCCGCCAAACGTAAGTAGCTGGGACGAAAGTCGTGGCCCCACTGAGAAATACAGTGTGCTTCATCGACAGCCAATAAATCGATCGGTACATGTAAAAGCAGCTGTTGAAAATCGAATGATTCCAAGCGTTCGGGCGCCACATATAAAAGCTTGACCTTTCCGTCTACTGCCATTTGGATCCGCTTATTCATTTCTTGCTGAGAAATGGTACTATTTATAAATGTTGCAGGAATGCCCATCATATTCAAGGCATCCACCTGATCCTTCATCAAAGAGATCAAAGGCGAAATAACCAGAGTCAAATGCTCCAGCACCAAAGCTGGCAGCTGATAACAAATCGATTTTCCGCCCCCAGTGGGCATAATTCCTAAAACATTCTCCTTTTTTAATACATGCTGGATGATTTCTTCTTGTCCTTGCCGAAATTCATCATAGCCAAACTTGTCTTTTAATAAGCTTTTGATATCTACCACGAAACTCTCTCCGTTCTTTTTACCTAGTTGCTATTCTAGCACGGGCAATTTGGCAATTCAAGGTTGATCGGCCCCTTCGTGAAACATCACCGTCACGTGAAACAATTCTATTTATTCATAAAATTAGAGAGCTTGATTTAACAGCCTCTTATAAAAAAGATACGCATTTTTGTGGTAAATAATGCTAAGTTATCCACAAAAATGCGTATTATCTAGTTTTATTGTAAAAGATTTTCAATTTGACCATTTACGTCATCAAATGTTTGTCCTGTAATGATTCCATATAAAGCAATCAATAAAACCAGCACAGCTGCAATCAGTCTCAAAGGACGAATCACATAGCCGTGACCTGCTTTTCTATTTTTTCTAATCATATACATTTGATAAACGAAATAAAATAATGCCAATCCAAAAATAATATACGTAATGTTTCCTTCGTTTGCCATAATTAATTACTATCTCCTTTCTGCGCTGTCATTTCTGTATCTAAACCAAAATAGCTTCTAAATTGATTGTATTCCTCAACCTGCGAAAAATTAATCGAATATTCGCCATCAGCTGCGTAATCCTCTGCTTTGGTATTAACAGCGAAGAGCTGTTTCCCCTTCTCATCCTTAAAAATGTAGTTTGTATGCATACCGCTGTGAACATCGATCGCTTCCACGCAATCTTTTGGAAAACTTCCGTGCGCGGACATCTTTTTCGTTTCTGGATGATAGCTATACACATCAATTTTATTGCTCTTTGGATCTAAAACTAGCGCATATGAATAGTAAGTAGTGATTTTTATACCCAGTTCAACCCGTTTACTGTAATGGCCGTTCACCATTATCTTATTCTGTAAATTCGGATCAAACTCTTGAACCATTCCTTTAATTATTTTTTGCAGCTGCAAATCCTTCTCAGCCTTTTCTCCTGTAGCGTCCTCAAAATAGCTTTTCGTCGCTTTATGAGAGTAAAAAGCATAAATACATACAGCAACCAACACAATAGGCACAATCCAATAACCTGTCATAAAAAAACTCCCTTATTTATTTTTTCATTTCCTATTGTAATTTATTGCTGACTAATTTTCCATAACAAAATGAAAAATAAAATAAAAAAAAATGAAAAAATCTCGAAAACTCAGTAGTCTCCACTAAGTCTTCGAGAAATATTAAATATATAACAGATTTATTCTGCTATTTTCTTCTTTTTATTGGCTTTTTCACGTTCATTTTTATTTAAAATTTGTTTTCTTAAACGAATACTTTCTGGTGTTACTTCACAGTATTCATCTTCATTCAAGAATTCTAATGATTCTTCTAAAGTCAATTTCTTCGGTTTTTTAATAACAGAAGTTTGGTCTTTAGTTGCTGAACGAACGTTAGTCATTTGTTTTGCCTTGGTAATATTAACGGTTAAATCGTTGTCACGATTGTTTTCACCGATAATCATGCCTTCGTATACTTCAGTACCTGGTTCTACAAAGACTGTTCCGCGTTCTTCAATACTCATGATACTGTAAGTCGTTGCTTTACCCGTATCGATAGAAACTAGCGCACCTTGATGACGGCCGCCGATCGTTCCTTGAATCATTGGCAAGTATTGATCAAACGTGTGGTGCATAATACCGTAACCACGAGTCATAGACAGGAATTCAGTCGTATAGCCGATTAATCCACGTGCTGGTGCCAAGAAGATTAAACGAATTTGACCGTTTCCAGTATGAATCATGTCCTGCATTTCACCCTTACGTAAGCTTAGTGATTCAATGACACTGCCCATGTACTCTTCCGGTGTATCAATTTGTACACGTTCGAAAGGTTCGCATTTAACCCCTTCAATTTCACGTTCGATAACTTCCGGACGTGATACTTGCAACTCGTAGCCTTCACGACGCATATTTTCAATTAAAATAGACAAATGCAGCTCGCCACGACCGGACACTGTCCAAGCATCTGGCGAATCAGTTGGGTCTACACGTAAAGATACGTCTGTTTGTAATTGAGCCATTAAGCGTTCTTCAATTTTACGGGCCGTAACGAATTTCCCTTCACGACCGGCAAATGGTGAATTATTAACCAAGAAAGTCATTTGCAGAGTTGGTTCATCAATGTGTAAAATCGGCAACGCATCTTGATGATCGATTGGCGTTACTGTTTCACCGACGAAGATATCTTCCATGCCTGAAACAGCAATTAAATCGCCGGCTTTGGCTTCTTGAATTTCTAAACGCTGTAAGCCGAAGAAACCAAACAATTTGGTAACACGGAATTTTTTAACCGTACCGTCTAATTTCATTAAAGCTACTTGATCGCCAACTTTAATTGAACCGCGGAAAACACGACCAATCCCGATACGTCCAACGTAATCGTTATAATCTAATAGAGAAACTTGGAATTGTAAAGACTCATCGCTATTGTCTACAGGAGCCGGAATGTGTTCAATAATCGTATCGAAAATTGGTGCCATTGTTGTTTCCTGTAATGCTGGGTCATCCTGCAAACTTGACGTGCCGTTAATTGCTGAAGCATAAATCACTGGGAATTCTAATTGATCTTCGTCAGCTCCTAATTCGATAAATAGTTCTAATACGTCATCAACAACGTGTTCAGGACGAGCAGAAGGTTTATCAATCTTATTTACAACAACGATAGGTGTTAAATGTTGTTCCAGGGCTTTTTTCAATACAAAACGTGTTTGCGGCATAGTGCCTTCGTAGGCATCAACAACTAAGACAACGCCATCAACCATTTTCATAATACGTTCTACTTCACCGCCGAAATCCGCGTGTCCGGGAGTATCCATGATGTTGATGCGCGTACCCTTATAATTAACAGCGGTGTTTTTAGCTAAAATAGTAATACCGCGTTCTTTTTCAATTGCATTAGAGTCCATTGCCCGTTCTTGTAATTGTGTATGACCGTCTAATGTTTCTGATTGTTTTAATAGCTCATCGACTAACGTTGTTTTCCCGTGGTCGACGTGGGCGATGATGGCTACGTTTCTAATATCTTCTCTGTATTTCAATATAATTGCTCCTTATCCTTTTGCCTTACGTCACTTGTTCATTAAATCCGACTTTTTATTATAGCAAATATTTTTCATGAAATATAGTCTAAAGTGTTGAAAACTTTTGAAAACCTCATATTTTATTGCTTTTTTTAGAAAATAAATCTCTTTTTCCTTGTTTATTTCTTCGAATCACACATTTAGATATTTTTCCTGAATAGTGTCAAAGGCCTTCGGTGTAGCAGCCAAAAAGTATTCTCTACCGGAAAAACGTAAATTTTGTCCGTTAATCCCCGCATACTTAAAGCCAAACTCTTCAAGCAGCACTAAGCCGGGCGCATAATCCCACGGACTAAGATTGGATAAATAGCCGATATGATTTCCTTTTAGCATAGCAATTATTTCTAATCCTGCACATCCGCTAACACGCACGCCCATACTTTCATGACCGATTTCCCAAGCGGAATGAATATTTTTTCCGTACATATAGGCATTCATGCCCAACAGTCCTTCAGACAATGTCAAATTGGCAGGTGGCAGTAACGCTGCTTCATTCTTATAAACCCCCAGACCTTTACCGCCCCAAAAAAGCTCATCCTGCATGACATCATAAATAAACCCCAGCTGTCCAATGCCATTTTCATAAAAGCCGATCATGATGCAAAAGTTTTCACGCTCCAAAACAAAATTCAAGGTTCCGTCAATCGGGTCTATGATCCAAACTCTGCCCTGCAAAGAATCAAGCTCACTATAGCCTTCTTCCTCCGCTAGAATACGATCCTTAGGGTACCGCTCCTTAATTTTGCCAATCAGGAAAGCTTGCGTTTCTTGATCAATATTTGTTACTAAGTCTGTGCGTCCGGATTTTTGTGCGATGGACAGTTCAGCATCTATGCTAGCACGGATTTTTTCAGCTGCTGCATAGATCCATTCCTTGACTTCTTTTATCATTACTTGCTGTATCATTTTGTCTTCGCTCCTATTTTTAATCTGCCTGACTGCTGCTTTTTCGCCTGCTGAACGGTTCGATAAAGGGAATAGCCAGAAGCTTTTTCGAACTCATTGCCTAAACGTTTTTCTTCTCCGATACTTTTGACGACTTGTTTAAATGCTTGATAGTTTTTAAGAAACGTAGTCGTTTCAATCCCTTGTTCATTCGCTGCTTCTACTGCAGACCACAGATTCGTCACGATCACCATTTCCTTTGTGGTCCAATCTAAATCTAATGGATACTGATAGTCTTTCATTGTTCGCCCTCACTTACTTATCGTTCATTTTGCTTTGCGCTTTTGCCAATTCGTCCAAATGGGTAAAAACAATACACCTTTTTCCACTTCAGTTTTTTGAGAAGAATATATACCAGTGTTGCCGGAACACATGAAGCTGATTAAACAGATCATAAAAAAGAACAAGGCCGCTTCCCCGCCAAACAGCTCAATCCCCATAATAAAGCAAGCAATCGGAGTATTTGTTGCACCTGAAAAGACGCCGATAAAGCCTAAACCGGCCAAAAAAGGAATCGACAAATTCAATAATGGTGCTAAAGTACTGCCCAAGGTAGCCCCAATTTCAAACAACGGTGTTACTTCGCCACCTTGATAGCCTGCGCCTAAAGATAGTGCTGTGAAAAATAGCTTTCCTATAAAATCGTACCAATGATTGCTTCCAGCAAAAGCGTCTTTTAAAAGCGGCAAGCTTAACCCTAAATAGCGCTGCGTTTGTAAGATTAAAGCAACTGCCACAACAACTGCTCCGCCGATAAAGTTTCGCCAGACGACATTTCCCACATGTTTTGCATAAAACGTTTTAAGCCAAACAATCGAACGACTGAACAGCCAGCCGACTAAACCGAAAATAATTCCGGCAATAAAAAGCTTGATAAACAACGCACCGGTCCATGCCGGAATTGCCCCCATTAAATAATGGGTATGCTGAGCGCCTAAAGCTTCTGCAACAAAATTTGCAAAAAAAGCAGCAAAAAAGCTTGGGAAAATGGCATCTGATCGTAAACGGCCAATCACTAAGACTTCAAGTCCAAAGATCGTGCCCGCTAAAGGTGTGCCAAACACTGAACTAAACCCAGCGCTAATGCCGCTGATAATAACAATTTCTCGTTCCACATTATCTAACTTGAACAAGCGACCAACCGCGTTAGCTACTGCTCCGCCCATTTGTACAGCTGTTCCTTCTCGACCTACAGAACCACCGAATAAATGAGTCGTAATTGTTCCAAATAAAGTTAGAGGAATTAAGCGCAGCGGAATATTTTCAGCATTGCCATTCGCCTGCTCAATCACTAAATTATTTCCGCGAACTGCATTTCCGCCATACCGGCTGTATAAAAAAGCGAATAACGCTCCACTGACCGGTAGTAGCAATAACAGCCAGCTATTTTCAAGTCGAAGCTTTGTAACAAACGTCAAACTACTTAAAAAGAAGGCAGATAAGCTGCCCATCACTATGCCGACGAACGCGGTAATCACCAACCATTTCAACATATAAATACTAATTTTAACTGGTGCGTGTAAATTATCTTCCATTTTTAATCCATCGCCTCTTTCTGCCTGTACCAATTGAATACTCTCTCTACTTTTGAATCATCGTTTACAATTATAACAATTTTTCCAGAAAGAAACGAGAAGGAAATCATCTATATATAAACTTTTCATTTTTTTATTTTTTATCAGCAAAGTCTTAATGTCAACCTCTTGCAAAACCTAAAAAATGTGCTACTATGAATAGGAAAATTTTGAACCGTTCTACTAAAATATTTTTGTTCTGCGCACTAAAATTACACATCAATCAACGGAAGGATGTTTTCAGTGAAAGAACTCACTCACGGTAATCCCGCAAAACTGATTTTTTTCTTCACGATTCCTTTATTAATCGGTAATATCTTCCAGCAATTTTACAATATGGCTGATATGATTATTGTTGGACAAACCTTAGGAAAAGACGCCTTAGCTGCAGTAGGCTCTACCGGCAGCATTACTTTTTTAATTATCGGCTTCGCGCAAGGGTTGACCGCTGGACTATCAATTATTACCTCGCAATATTTCGGCGCCCAAAATTATCAAGGAGTGAAAAAAAGCTTCGCTACCAGCATTTTGATTAGTGCTGCTGTAACGATTTTCTTAACTGTTTTAAGCTTGGTTTTTGTTCATCCGATACTGGTTTTAATGCAGACGCCTCCTGAAATAATTAAAGATGCTCAAACCTTTATTTCTATTATATTTGTTGGTATTTTTGCCGCAATGGCTTTTAATTTACTTTCCAATATGATTCGGGCTTTAGGCGACAGTCGAACGCCGCTTTTCTTTTTAATCATTGCCAGTGTCATCAATGTTGTTTTGGATTTGATTTTAATTATTAACTTTCATATGGGGGTAGCAGGAGCTGGTATCGCTACTGTCACTGCACAGATCATTTCAAGTATCTTATGTGTCCTCTATATTCGCCGCAGAATACCCAATTTACAGTTACGCAAAAAAGATTTTGCTATCAATAAAGAAGAAATCCGCACGCATTTAAATATTGCTCTGCCGATGGCTTTCCAATCTTCCATCATTGCCATCGGTGCGATTGTTTTACAAGCTGCCTTAAATAGTTTAGGAACAGATGTGGTTGCCGCACAAGCTGCATCCAGCAAAATTGAACAATTTGCGACTCAGCCTATGATGTCCTTTGGTATCGCGATGGCGACGTTTACTGCCCAAAATTATGGCGCTAAAAATTACAAACGAATTATTCAAGGCGTGAATCAATGTTTAGTGATGAGTATTGGCTTTAGCTTTTTAGCCGGCGCCATCGTAATTTTCTTTGGAGATCACTTGGTGACTTTGTTTGTCAGTGCTAAGGAAACAAAGGTTTTAGCTCTTGCACAGACCTATTTTAATGTCAATGGCAGTATGTATTGGTTATTAGCAATATTGTTCATTGTCCGTTATACCCTGCAAGGTCTTGGTCAAAGCGTGATTCCTACTTTAGCCGGACTTATGGAGCTGGTCATGCGCTCCTTTGCAGCGATTATTCTAACGGCAGTCTTTGGCTTTATCGGAGCAGCACTTGCCTCACCACTAGCTTGGGCCGGATCTGTTGTAGTGTTGATTGCTTCTTATATCAAAGCGATGAACCGACTTAAATCCTTGGAACGGGCTAAAATGAACGAAGGCTTATAAATGTATTTTTTAACAAAAAAAACGGCTGCTCTGTTTAATTTACAGAGCAGCTGTTTTGGTTTAAATCGTTTGTTTTTTTCCGATCAATTGGCGCCATTTTGCTTTTACGGCATTGCCCATTGGCTCTGACGCTTCTTTGACTGCGCAATATTTGTCTACCATTGTTACAATATAGCTTTCTTTGTATTTCGGCGGTGCAATGGTTGCGCCCCACATATGCTTAATAATGATATCTCGTTCTAAGTCAGAAAGCTCTGTCAGCTTTTCTGCATTTTTAACGGCAATTCTAGGATGCATGTAGGCATGAGAGCCTTCATCGAATTTTGTTGTGCGCCAGTCATAATAAAATAGATCATGCAATAAGCCGGCACGAGCAGTCGCTCTGGCATCGCCATTCCATTTTTTGGCTAGCTTGTAGCTATTGTATGAAACACTGATTGAATGCTCTAAACGAGTTGAATGAACATGCTGAGTATAGTTGCTTAAACGCTGTACTTCTTCAGTTGCCAGTAAATCTTCTACATAAGACATATATTCCTGATCTTCACGCCATTTTTCCGTCATTAATTCTGGTTCCACCTTTTTATGTAAGCAATAATTAAATGATTGCTTTGCATTTTGATAAAATTCTTTGAATGACATCTGTTTCCAAAGAATTTTTCGACTTGTATGCAGTATAGCACCTTGTTTTTGGAAATACTAGGAATTTCAACTTCCGTAAACAAACTTTAATATTTCCTTTATAAACGTATTTTCTAGTATATTAAATGACTATCTTTACAAGATGCTTATTAAAAAAATCCTTTACCCAGTCAAAAAAACTAGCTAAAGGATTTTTTTTTAATTACATTTCGTTAGGTGCATGTAAGCCCAATAGACGTAAATCCTCTTTAAGAATCGTAGCCATGGCAAAGACTAAAGCCAGACGCGCTTCTTTTTGTTCATCTTCAGCTAAGATTTTAACATGAGCATAGTATTTATTAAATGCTTGTGCCAGTTGAATAGCATGTTTGGCGATAACAGAAGGCTCATATCTTTCAGCCGCCTGCAGGACCACCTCTGGGAATTTTTGTAATAACTTCACTACTTCCCAGCTGTCTTTATCGTTTAATTGATATGCTTTGTTTTCATCAATCGTGAAATCTGCTTTTCTTAGAATACTCATTGACCGAGCATGCGTGTACTGCACGTAAGGTCCCGTTTCTCCTTCAAAACGAACGACTTCATCCAAAACAAAGTCAAAGTTATTCAAACGATCATTTTTCAAATCATGGAAAATAACCGCACCGATTCCCACTTGCTTCGCAACTTCTTCACGGTTTGGCAAATCAGGATTTTTCTCCATAATTTGTTTGTTGGCAAGCTCGACGGCTTCATTTAATACTTTTTCCAATAAAACAATTTTTCCTTTTCGGGTGGATAGCTTTTTACCGCCTTGGGTAATCAAACCAAATGGTATATGATGCATATCGTCTGCCCAATCAAATCCTAGTTCTTTTAAGACCGCTTTAAGCTGTTTAAAGTGGTTGGATTGTTCATTACCGACGGCATAAAGAGATTGTGCAAAATCATACGTCCGTTTACGATAAATGGCAGCAGCCAAATCACGCGTAATATAAAGAGTCGCTCCGTCAGATTTTTTTATTAAGGCCGGATTTAGATCATAGGCAGACAAATCAACGATTTCCGCTCCGTCATTTTGTGTCAGTAGATGCTTTTCTTCCAGCATCGTTACGACTTCTGCCATTTTATCATTATAGAAAGCTTCGCCATTATAAGAATCAAAGGAAATTTCCAGCATCGCATAAATTTTATCGAATTCTTTTAGCGACTCTGTCCGGAACCACTGCCATAGTTCTGTGGCTTCCTGATTGCCTTCTTCCAGCTTTTTAAACCACGCGCGTGCTTCTTCTTCTAATTCAGGTTCAGTTTCAGCTTTTTCATGGAAATCAACATATAGACGCAACAGTTCAGCAATTGGTTCATTTTTGACTGCTTCTTCTGAGCCCCATTTTTTGTAAGCGACGATCAATTTACCAAATTGAGTCCCCCAGTCGCCTAAGTGATTAATGCGAATTGGTTGATAACCAATTTTTTCTAAAATATAGGCAAGTGAGTTCCCAATAACGGTAGAACGTAAATGTCCCATTGAAATTGGCTTCGCTATGTTTGGTGAAGACATATCGATCGGCACATTTCCCTGCCCACCGATATTACTGTCACCATAATGGCCTTTATCCTTAGCAATTTGCCCAATGACAGCTTCTGTAATCATAGCTTTGTTCATAAAGAAATTCAAGTAAGGCCCAACGACTTCGATTTTTTCAAAATCCTTACCGTCAATTTTTTCAGCTAAATCGGCAGCGATCTGCTGGGGCGCTTTGCGGTAAATTTTTGCCAGAGAAAAGGCTGGAAAAGCAACGTCACCATGCTCCGCAGATTTGGGATTTTCCAATAGCTGCGCGACTTGCTCCAAGGTTAAATCATCCTGTACTGCCTGAAAAATCGCTTTTGCGACTATTTCTTTGTTATTCATCATCGTTCCTCCTATTAATTTTAACGTTTTACTTACCATGTATTCATTTAGTGGATAAATACAAAAAAATCCCTGATGCTTACGCATCAGAGACGAGATTTTCCCGCGGTACCACTCTTTTTGTTCGTCAATTTGCAACGAACCTACTTTAATCTATAACGGTAGATGCCGTCTGCCTAAGCAGATTCTCAAAAGTGCGGTTCCTTCATCCAGTTATTTTCGGCTTGCACCTTCCCGAAATCGCTGTGGTAACGCAAATGAAGTACTCTCTTTTTCATCGAATCATTATTAAACTTGTTTTATTATAGCAAATTTTTTTTACTGTGCCTAGTCCTATTTTGCTTAGTTCATCGGTACAAAGCTTAAGCCCGGTTCTGCATTTAAAGATAAATCAGCCACATGTCCCTTTTGCGCTTCTACAAAAGCAGCACCGCCAATCATAGCGGCATTATCGCCGCATAAATGAAGAGGAGGAACAATGAAAGTTACCTCTGGAAGCTCCTGAGCCATTTGTTCACTTAAGCTTGCCCGCAAGCCTTTGTTTGCGGCCACACCACCAGCCAGCACTAGCTGCTTTACTGGAAATTCTTTACATGCACGTAGCGTTTTTGCTGTTAGAACCTCTACAACACTCGCTTGGAAGCTAGCAGCTAGATCTTCTGTTGATAGCTCTTCATCTCGTTGCTGGGCATTGTGAACCGTGTTGATGAAGGCACTTTTTAAGCCGCTAAAACTAAAATCATAATTCTCTTCTTTCAGCATGGCCCGAGGAAAGTGATAGGTATCTTTTCCTAAATGAGCCAATTCATCAATCTCTTTACCACTAGGATAGCTTAAGCCTAAGACACGACCTACTTTATCATAAGCTTCGCCAGCAGCATCGTCTCTTGTTTCGCCTACGATTTCATAGGAGCCGGCTTCTTTCATATAAACTAATTCGGTATGTCCTCCACTAACCAATAATGCCATCAAAGGAAACTGTAAAGACTCAACAAAATTAGCGGCATAAATATGGCCCGCCATATGATTTACAGGTATCAAAGGTAAATCATGCGCCCAAGCAAAGGCTTTCGCTGCTGAAATCCCGATCAATAAAGCTCCGACTAAGCCTGGACCATAAGTTACAGCTACACCGCTCAACTCTTGCGGTATTACTTCAGCTTCAGTTAACGCCTCATCAATACATAATGTAATTTCTTCTACGTGATGGCGACTGGCTACTTCTGGCACCACACCGCCAAAGCGTCGATGACTTTTCACCTGTGAGGCAACAATATTCGCTAAAATATGCTTGCCGTCTTCTATAACAGCGACACTGGTTTCATCACAGCTACTTTCAATAGCTAATAATAAATTTCTTTCTTTAGTAAACAAAGTCATTTTTTCACGTCCTTCAATTTCAAACACATTACGACCCCATCCTCTTGCGGATGACTATAATAATTTTTACGACAATTAATAAATTCAAAGCCGTTTTTTTCATATAATTTTTTTGCGGAAAGATTGGATGCCCGAACTTCTAGAAACGCCTGCGTAAATCCCTGTTGTATCCAATGCGCTACCGCCTGTTTCAGCAACTGTTGCCCTACGCCCTGACCTTGATGTTCCTTCGCTACGACAACATGGTTTATTTCTATTTCATCAAAAATTTCATGATAGGCAATAAAACCAAGCCACTGCTTTTCTTGAACTAGAACAAAATACTCACTAAGCCGCTGCTCAATATCCGCTGCAAACTGTCTAGCTGACCAAAGACTGCCATGATCATACGACTCTTCACATATTTCCCAAAGCCTTTGTGCTGTTTCCGGTGAAAAATCGCGCTTACTTAGGTACATCATTTTTCACTTCTTTTAATGGCAAAATCATTTCAAGAGCATCTTCATTATTCTCAGTGTAATATTCGGGTTTAATAGTACTTGACTGAAAGCCTAGCTGCCGATACACGCGCTGCGCATTTTTATTGCTGATTCTAACTTCTAAGGATAGACAGTCACATTGGTGTGCTTGGGCGAATGCTTTCATTTCTCTGATCAAAAAACTTCCGATGCCTTTGCCTTGATAAGCCTTTGCCACAGCTACATTTGTGATATGCGCTTCTTTGTCAAAAATCCGACAGCCAATGAAGCCCACTGTTTTTTGCTCTTTTTGGATCAGCAAATACAAATGCGGATCAGCAACCTGTAGCTCTACTAAAAAAGCGGTTTTAGTCCACGGCAGTTCTCCATTGTATACTTCTCGTTCAATTCCTAGTAAATCTTTAATATCACTATTGGCAACAGAGCGAACGAAGTAATCCTCATTTGAAATGGTCACGTTCTTCTCATTGTATTTTTTACTTTTATTAAATAGCTTTGTGAGATGCTGTAAAAGCTTAAATTTTTTCGACATAATTTTCTACCTCAGGCTGATTTTCCTTTAGCCAATTTTCTTCCGCTTCCACCCGTTTCAAATAGTTTGGCAGAAAATGATGCGGTTCAGCAATAACCTCTGCCTTACTTCCCAGTTCAGCTAGTACAGCTCCATGAGGTATTTGCCAGTGGGCGATGCGATTAATTTCTGCGGTTGGTAAAGTATGATGAATTTGTTCTTGAAATTTTTCAACATCCGTTCCTACAAAGAAAACATTTTCGTAGTCTGCCAGCTGATTTAACCAATCTGTTAAGGCGATATGCTGCTCTGCAATGATGGTTTGCAGCTGGCCAGCTTCCATTTTATAAGCACCGGTATAAACATTATTTCTGCGAGCATCAAACAAAGGCACGATGATGCTATTTATCGTGATACAATTCGCTGCCACTGTTTTTAAACTTGAAACACCAACAAGCTCTTTATTCAAGGTATAGGCTAATGTTTTCGCCGTGGTTACACCAATTCTCAAACCGGTATAAGAGCCTGGTCCTTGGGCGACGACAATCCGATCTAATTCTTTAGGTGTTAAGCCTACCTCTTGCATTAGGCGTTCAATCGCCGGCATTAAGGTTAGACTGTGGTTTCTTTTTACCGTTATTGTATATTCTCCCAACAAGCGTTGCTCCTCGTTCACAGCAATTGTCAAAGTTTGGTTGGAAGTATCTATTGCTAAAATACGCACACGAATCCCTTTCCTTCTATAATATAGTCGTTTTATTGTAGCATATTTTTACAGCCGCGTAAAAAGCAAAATAAAAAATACAGAGGTGAAGCTGGCGTTACAGCTGACCTCTGTATTTTTTATTATTTGTAATTCGCTTCTAGATAGTCAATCAGCGGTTTGCTGATATTTGTCGCTGTATCATTTTTTCTTGAATCTTCAACCATGATCATCGCTGAAAATTTATTATTGCTGCGATCCATAGCCAACAAGAAACTATTTTCCTTGCCTACGGTATCTTGTTTGTCCTTGATTTCAGCTGTTCCAGTTTTAGCAGCTAAAGAAAAATCAGGATTATACATATTGTGAACATAGCCATCTTGATCTTCCACGCTACCTAAAAGATCCGTAACAATTGTATTGGCAGAGTCAGCTTTGACGACATTATCCTTTGTTTTTGTTTCCTTATTCAACTCGATTTTCGGATAAACCAGCTTGCCGCTATTTTGGAACACACTATACATCGCCGCTTGTTGGATCGGCGTAATCAACAGCTGACCTTGACCATACCCTGTGTCTGCCAAGAGAATTTCCGAATTGAACTTATCTTCGTTTGAAATTTGTGCCGGATTCATCGCAATCGGCAAATCAAGTTTTTCACCAAAAATAAAGTTTGATAGCCCTTTTCTAAAGGTATCTTCACCCATTCGCAAGGTCTGCTGTGCAAAATAGATGTTATCAGAATTGACTAAAGCAGTTCTAAGATTTACGGGACTTGCTTCTTTTACTCGTGTAACGAAGTAGTCGCCCCAAGAAGCATCTTTTTGCCACTTCAAACCATTAATCGCTATTTCTTCATCCGGCTTCAACGTACCGTTATCTAAACCGATGGCTCCCGTAATCGTTTTAAAGGTTGAACCTGGCGCATACCCGGTAGCAAAACGGGCTGTAAACGGTAAGTTTTTATCATTCGCATAAGCATCATAATCTTTTTGAGAAATACCATTAGCCATTTTATTTGGATCGTAAGACGGTGAGCTGGCTGTGGCTAATAAATCACCATCTTGCGGATTCATAACAACAGCACTACCCGGACGATTTGCAAATATAGTAAAAGCTTGCGACTGCACATTTTTGTCAATCGTTAGTTGAATTTTCTGTCCGTCCTTTTTAGAAACTTCCTGCAAGGTGTTTTTAGTCACTCCATCTTTATCCGTAATGACCAGACTACCGCCATCCTGTCCGCGCAACTCCTTGTCATAGGCCTGTTCTAAACCAGTTTTTCCGATAACACCATTGCTGGTTAGTTCGGGATTTTTTTCAATATCTTCCGCAGTAATGTTCCCAACATAGCCAATCAATTGCGCAGCTGCTTCTTTTAACGGATAATAACGAACCACCGCATCTTGAGCTGCCGCTCCTTGTGGCAAGTCAGTCACTGCATCAAAGGATATGGTAATTGGAACAAAAGAATCATCCTGTACCCAGTTTTGTTTTAGCTTTGCTTCAATATCTTCAACAGAAACGTTGAATTGATCGCTAAAGGCTTTGATATTGTCCGTTCTTGTTTGACCTTCACCCAGTTTTCCCGGTACAATGCCGACTTGATCAAAGGTTTGGTTGACAGCTAAGCCCTCACCGTTGCGGTCAACGATTTCACCGCGGACAGCTTCATCGACCTTGAGAGCTACTTTATCTTGTCCAGACATTCCAGGGAAAATCAACGCAGGAGCCCAGTCAATTTTGTACGTATTGTCTATTTTTTTCATGGTTGTTTTATAGATCAAATTTTTCAATTGACCCAAAGGCGTACTCATCGTTAATTTGTAAGTAAGACGATACTGATTTTTCTCTGTCTTTTTTATAGTAACCGCACTACTCTTAATATTTGTAGCTTCAATACCGCTGTAGATAGCCTGATATTTTTCAATTACTTGCTTTTGCTCGTATTCATTTTTTTTAAGGGAATCAGCAGTTAACAAATCAGGCAGCTGGTCAAATTTTTGTTTTTCAATAGCGCTTAAAAAAGTATCCGCTGCTTTTTCCGCCTGCTTTACTTCCTTAGCTGTTTGCCACTGACCATACGCATAATATCCGCCCACTGCACCAATGACTAAAACAATAGCTATGACTGCTATAATAAGTGTCTTATTCGATTTTTTATTGGTTTTTTTATCACTTCTTTGCATGCTTCTTTCCTCCAACCCCAAAATTAGTATGTTCTTATTATACCCTAGATTTTTTTGAAATAGATGAAAATAAGAATAAATTAAAGAAAATACTAATGAGTGATAAAAAACAAAAAAAGAGCTCATCGCCCTTTATCAAATCGTTCGTTACTTACTTTTGTAATAGGGAGGCTATTACGCCTGTTCCTTTACGTGGGTAAATTTAGCCAAAATAAAAAAGGCTTATCAGCCTTTGTACGTCAATTTTTTAATCAGACACATGGCGGCACTTACTTAGTGCTGCTTCCTTCCGGATCTGACACGCTTCATAAGCCCACCATTGTCCTAGCCTTTCGGCAAGATTCAGTATACCTTATTTTAATGTGCTTGACTAGTCTTTCTTTTGATTTTTTAAAATTTTCTTTTTATCTCTTAGCTTCTTAAAAAAATCAGTCAGTAGTCTGCCGCATTCTTCTGCTAAAATTCCAGCCTCCACATAAGCCACATGGTTAAAACGCTCGTCCTCCAACAGGTTCATCAGCGTACCACAAGTGCCGCCTTTAGGATCATATGCCCCAAAATAGACCTCGTCTACGCGTGACAGGAGCATTGCTCCGCTGCACATTGGGCAAGGCTCCAGCGTTACAAAAAGCTGTGTCTGTTCCAAACGCCAGTTTTCAGCCTTTGCACAAGCCTGCTGAATCGCAAAAATTTCTGCATGAGCGGTAGCATCTTGACTGTGCTCACGGAGATTATGTCCTCTGCCGATAATTTCACCGTTGCGAACGACGACCGCACCAATCGGTACTTCTGCTAGTCCCTCCGCTTTTTTTGCTTCTTTAATTGCTTCACGCATAAAATATTCTTTTGCTTCAGTTGTTAGAGAGCTTTTTGTTTCTCTCAATGGATTTCCGCCTTTCATTTTTACCTTTTTATGTCACTCATGGTACAATAAAACAGTGAGGTGTGTCTATGACAATCGAAGAATTATTAAAAATATATCCCAACGGCAAAATCGTCAAAAACCCTACTGCTGTCTCAGATAACGAACTTTCATTTATAGTGGACGATGTTTTTTTTGTTCTCAGTAAAAATGAAGTAACGGATAAAGAAAGACAATTACTACAGCAGCTATTTCCACAAGCAGAGCGAGCTATTCTCCCGCAAAAGCATCCTTGGTATAGCTACCTTTTTGAAAATCAGCCCTTTAAAACTGCCGAAGGCTCTGTACGAGTTATTCAATTTGAGCTAAAAAAACCTAAGGCCTTTTTACAAGCTGAATGGCAAAACAGCATTAAAGAAATCTTTCCACAGCTGGCTGATTTCTTTTTTATAGATGATACGCGAGGACTCATAATTGAAGCCGCCGGAGCAGCTCACTATACGTTGGAAGAACTGCAAAGTATTTTTTTGACTTTAGATGCTGATTTTGCGACTTCTACGCTTGCGTTTATAGGCAACTTTTTCCCTATATCGCCTAATTTACCAGCATTGTTTCAAGAAGAGCAGCAACTGTTTATGGAAAATAAAGCCCAGGCACGAGGAAAATCCGCTTTTTCGTTGACGGATATTGCACTGCATTTTTTCACGAAAAAAGCAATGAAGCAAAGTCGAATCGTCCAAAACTTTCGCAATCAGTTCATTCAGTCAACCGAATTTCAAGCGATCATTTTAGCCTTATGGAAAAATCAAGGAAACATTAGTTCTGCGGCAAAAGAGCTTTATATGCACCGCAACACGCTCCATTATCGGATTGACAAAATTTATCAGCAAACGGGTTTGTCGCTTAAAAAAATGGATGATCTTGTTTTCTGCTATTTATTGATCCAGCAATAAAACAGCCGGAAATATGTTGTGAAAACAATTTCCGACTGTTTTTATTTTTTTACATTAATTCTTCGATAAAGTTCATTAGGCGATCCTTCATTGATTCGCCGTTATTTTTCAATGATTCACCGTAAGAAGAAAGTTTTTTTCGGCCGTCTTTGACTTTACTCAAAACATTCATTACAGTATCCAGTTCATCATCTGATAAATCATCTACGATTGTCAATAATTTCTCATTGCCACTGAATTTATCATTCACGAATTTTTTGACCTTGTGGCGATTCGTCATATGATAGACCTTTTTCACAATTTTTTCTGAAGCCATCACAGTAGCAGTCACTCCCGCCACAGCTGCGATGCTTAAACCAAGACTAATTTTTGTTGAAGTTTTCATTCTGATCAGCTCCTTCTCTTTTCATCATAACACACTCTAAAAAAATGAGGTAACAAAAGAGCACTACCGTTAATTCCGCCGATTATTACCGCCAAATAAAATCAGTAAACGCAGCAATTGTAAAAAGGTGGATAAAGCTGCCGCAACATAGGTCAGCGCAGCAGCGAATAGAACTTTCCGCGCCATCGGTACTTCTTCTTGAGTCAATAAGTTGCCTTCAGCTAGAATTTTTAACGCACGTCTAGATGCATTAAATTCCACAGGTAAAGTAACCAGTTGGAACAACAATGCTAATGAAAAAGCAAATATACCGATATTAATCAAGGTTTGGTTCCAGCTAAGCAATACGCCAACTAAGATAATCGGAAATGAAATCGCAGAACCAAGGTTTGCAGCCGGCACAATTGCTGCACGTAATTTTAAAGGACTATAGCCAGTATGGTCCTGAACCGCATGACCGCATTCATGTGCTGCAACGCCAATCGCCGCAACAGATGTAGACTGAGCCGTAGACTGAGATAAACTTAACAGCTTGGTTCTTGAATTATAATTATCAGTCAGATCGCCTGAGATTCCTTGAACAGACACATCATTAATCCGTTCTTTCTTTAAGATAAATTCAGCGGCTTTTGTCCCTGTCACATTGTTCCTACTTTGAATTTGATCGTATTTTTTAAAGGTTGAATTTACATAAGCTGAGGCAGCCATCGAAATGACCAAACCAATAATTACTAAAAAATATGTTGGATCAAAAAAACCATAAAATGGCATCATTTTTTCTTCCCCCTTTTCTTTTTCCATTGTATCATGAGTACAATTAAAATGTGTAATAATAGCTTGATTAAAGTGTGAACTTTTGGAGAAAAATCTAACAAAACTGTCACATAATTTTAAGACTTTTCAATGGTTTAATTTCTGAAAAAAAGGCATACTAGACTTAAGAGGTGAAGAACTTGAAAAAAATCTTAGCGTTTTTATTACCATTCATCCTATTGTCAGCTGGAGCTTGGTTTGGTTATAATTATTACTTTGGTGGAAAAGATTACTATACCCGCATTACAACAACTGGAAAAGTCAATACAGGAAACTTTTCAAATGGTGAAAAATATACGGAATATGATTATAAACAAACAGCCTATGATAAAAAAGGAGAAAAAACCGTACAAGAAATGAGAGAAATCAGAGATAAGCCGCTTAGAATTAACGCTTATCTAAAACTCAAAGTCAACGCTAGAAAAGGGGTACTCAGCTGGGAAGAAGTCTCGGAAAAGGACGTCCCTAAAAAAGCTCTTGAAAAACTTGAAGATTAAAAAAGTCATTCTCTGCATAAAAACGTAGAGAATGACTTTTTTTCGTTATTTATTATAGCTGATTACTAATTTTTTCGATGTTTTTTAGCATAATTGACACTGTGCCATCGGGATTGTTTACAAATTCAATTAAATCGCCATTGCGGTATACTTCAAGTGGAACAATTAATTCAATTCCATTGCTCATCTTCAGCTTTTGCTTGCCGAATTTCTTTTCGGAAATTTCACGTGCTTCTCTAACCGGGGGCGTTTTGTCGACGAATTTCGACTCATTGACTTCCTCTTGATAAGCCATTCGTGCAGAAATATTTTCTTTAAAAACAAGCTCGGCCACCTGTTCATTATCAATAGTACCAGTTTCTTCAATACTTTCATAAACGGCTTCCTTTACTGACGCAATCAGCTCGAATTCATCCTCGTTGAATTTTTTGCCGATCCGCTTCACCGCTTTTTTTATTTCCTTCATGTTTTCTTCTATAGAAGGAGCTGGTTGAGACTCAATCACTTTTTCTGAAAAATACCAGATTTTTTCACCAGAAAACTCATATCTTTTTTCCAACAATTCATAGGCTAAAGTATCTAGATTAACCGTCAACCCCTCATCCGGCTTTTGCGATTTTGAAGGCAAAATCGCCCGATTAATAATTAATTTGTTATAAACTGCTTCATCTTCATAATCCACATAATGCGTGTAACTTTCTTTATAATTTAATTTAATCATCGCCAAATGCATGACCGTATCCAATTCATATAAAACAAACAGCACATCCGCACTCGGTGCATCCTCACTGCCAGAATAAACATCGTACCAATGTTGCGCAAGCTGCTGACTTTTTTCTACAAAGCTGTTAGGTATGCCGTTCAATTTTTCTACAAAGGTACTTTCTGAGGCTAAAATACCTGTTTTTGTTTGAGCGGTCGAAAGCTTAGTAATCTTGCTTGTTAGATAGACCCGAATATATTCTGTGGTCAGATCCAGTTCTTTTTCAGAAAAAACTGGCGTGCCGGTTTCACGGTCAATAATGTGTAAAATTGCGCTTTTTAAATAAATATCCATCTCTCAATCTCCCTTTTCTTAAACCTTATTTAGTCTAACTGAAAGATGAAAAAAAGCCAACCGTTTTCTTAAAAAAAGTTGTGTTTTTAGCAGCTGACAAGCTAAAAAAGAGGATTTCAGCCTTTCAACTAAAATCCTCTGCCATTTTTAAATTGACGTTTCTTCTACATATAACTCGCCAGTCGCTTCATCCACTGGATCAAGCTTATTGAAAATCCCTTTTGTTCTGAAAATGTACGTAAGAATTAACGGCACGATTACTGCAATAAGCATCGCTCCTAAAAACGGCACATAATATTCAGGAACGATCGATAAAATCCCGGGTAAACCACCAACCCCGATACTCACTGCTTTCACACTGAAAAGTGTCGCAAATAAACCCGCTCCTGCCGAACCAATCATTCCTGCGATAAATGGATAAACGTATTTCAAATTAATTCCGAACATCGCTGGCTCGGTTACACCTAAATAACAAGAAATCATCGCCGGAATTGATACCTGCTCTTCTTCCTTATTGCCGCGATGCATAAAGACTACCGCTAAGACGGCTGAACCTTGCGCAATATTGGATAAAGCAATCATCGGCCAAAGATTCGTTGCTTGGAAGTCTGCGATCAGCTGTAGGTCAATCGCATTCGTCATATGATGCAGTCCGGTAATAACCAGTGGTGCATACAAGAACCCAAAGACCGCTCCAAACAACCAATTTAGTGAAGACGTTAACCCAGCATTTACAATATCAGATATCCAGCTACCGATTGTCCAGCCCACAGGACCCAACACAACGTGAGCAGCTAAAACAGTTGGAACTAGTGCGAACAATGGGACAAAAATCATTGATACGGCTTGTGGAATAATTTTTCTGAAAAAGATTTCCAAATAAGCTAGTAAGAAACCTGCCAGCATCGCCGGAATGACCTGGGCCTGATAACCAATCATATTGACGTGAGCAAACCCAAAATCCCAGAAGTTAATATCAGCAGCCGCTGTACTGGCTACATCATAAGCATTTAATAATTGCGGTGAAACTAACGTAATTCCTAAAACAATTCCGAGAATCTGGGTAGTCCCCATCTTTTTTGTAATACTCCAAGTGATGCCAACAGGTAAAAATTGGAAAATCGCTTCGCCGATCAGCCACAAGAATGAATTAACGCCACTCCAAAATTGTGAAACCTCAACAATCTTCTGCCCGTCTAAAAAGCCAAATGGAATCCCTTCCAATACATTACGAAAACCTAGAATCAACCCACCAATAACTAAAGCTGGAATCAACGGTGTAAAGATTTCAGCTAAAACAGAAATCGCCCGCTGTACTGGATTTAGATTTTGTTTGGCAGCAGCTTTCCCTTGCTCCTTGGAAACGCCTTCAACTCCTGAAATAGCAGAAAAATCATTATAAAACTGTGCGACTTCGTTACCGATAATCACTTGAAACTGACCAGCGTTTGTAAAGGTTCCTTTAACGGCTGGAATCTTTTCAATCGCTGCTGTATCTGCTTTGGCTGGATCATTTAAGACAAAACGCATCCGCGTGGAACAGTGTGATACTGCAGCAATATTGTCTTTGCCTCCTACTTTTTCTAACAGTGATTGTGCATCTTCGTGAAACTTGCCCATTTTTGCTCCTCCTTTTAAACTTGTACATACAAGTTAAGTGTATCTGTATAATACTTTATTATTTAAATTTTTACAAGCGTTTTCTTTTGAAATTTAATTTTTTTATTTAGAAGTGTAGAAATCATTTGTAAAACACCCCTTTTTCGGATTAACTGGTAATTTTTTAAGATCATGATACACTTGAAGTAATTTATTGAGTAGCAAATAGCTTTGAAACTTTTTATGGAGGAATTATGAAAAGAAATCGACTTAAAAATTTACGCGGCCGCTTATCCAGCGTGCAAGTTTTAGCTTTGGGCTTTGGTTTGTTGATTTTTAGCGGCGGAGCTCTTTTAACCCTTCCTATTTTTTCCCGCGAGCAGACCTTTACTCCTTTTATTGACGCATTATTTACTGCTACATCGGCAGTCTGCGTCACTGGCTTAACAACGGTGAATACCGCGCTGCACTGGAATGAGTATGGACAATTGCTGATTATGCTTTTAATTGAAATCGGCGGACTTGGCTTTATGACAATGCCGGTCATGCTTTATTTCATCTTACGGAAAAAAATCACATTGCGTACGCGCATAGTACTGCGCGAAGCGCTTAATTTGGAGGAAATGTCCGGAACCTTTCGTTTGATGATGTATGTAGTAAAACTAGCAGGTGTCATTCAATTTATTGGCGCACTTCTGCTCTCTTTCGCCTTTGTTCCTGAATTTGGTTGGAAAAAAGGAATTTTTTACAGTATTTTTCACTCCATTTCCAGCTTTTGTAATGCTGGCTTTGACTTACTGGGAGACAGTTTAACACCTTATCAAACAAAGCCTTATGTAATGATTGTAATTGCTGTTTTAATTATTTCAGGTGGATTGGGTTTTATTGTTTGGCAGGATGTACTCCGGTTCAAAAAACGACAAAAATTTTCACTGCATACTAAAATCGCACTTATTACAACAGCCAGCTTACTCATAGGCGGTTTTTTGCTTTTTAGTATCACTGAACAATTGGCAAGTAACTTGACCAGTGGAACGGATCTTTTTGATCGGGTGATCAATACCTTTTTTATGGCAGTTACACCTAGAACGGCGGGTTATTATTCGATTGATTATGGACAAATGACCAATGCCGGATTGATAGTAACCATCTTTTTAATGTATGTTGGTGGAACATCCGGTTCAACTGCAGGCGGGTTAAAAACAACGACTATTGGTGTTTTGGTGATTCAGATTGTGTCTATTTTAAAGGGGCGAACACGCGCTGAATTTCAAGGACGAACGATTCGCAGTACCACTGTTTTCCGAGCATTAACTTTATTTTTTATGACGCTCACTCTTTGCGTATTGTCGATCATGCTCCTAACAATTACTGAAAATATACCTGAGTCGGCGGGGATTGAATATGTGGCTTTTGAAGTTTTCTCGGCGTTTGGAACAGTTGGCTTGACTATGGGCTTAACGCCAGAACTTACAGTTACAGGAAAAATAGTCATTATGCTGTTAATGTATATCGGACGCGTAGGTATTTATACAGTTGGCTTTTCACTTATGGCAAAAAATCAAAAACAACAAGCCAACTATAAATATCCCGATGAAAGTGTAATGATCGGCTAAAACCTTTAAATGGATCAACGAAGAAACACGTTGTTCCATTTTTTTACACAAAAAAATCCCACCTTCTATTGAAGATGGGAAAAGGAGTTTTACTCAAAAGAGTAAAATGAAAAAATAAAAAGGGTTGTTGTTGGTATGTTTGTATAATACTATATTCACAAAAAAATAGCAACTAATAATCATCGAAAAATATCTTTTATAACTGAAAACAGTTAAAAAGAAAGTAAAATAACAAATACAAATGAAATTTCTATTAAAACAATTATCATTTTAATAAAAAGGGGCATTTTTCTGTTCTTTTTTGGTTATATCACTTTTATACTAGCTAAATACGGTTTATTACGATTTTAACAGACCACTACCTTATTTATTCTTACTAAATAGCTTACTGCTAAGAAGCATGTAAAATAAAATTATAAATAATAAAAAATCCCACCTTCTATTGAAGGCGGGAAAAGGAGTTTTACTCAAAAGAGTAAAATGAAAAAATAAAAAGGGTTGTTGTTGGTATGCTTATATAATACAAGGGAATATTTATTTTTGCAAATAATATACTCACAAAATCGAATGAAAGATTATCTTTTCATTTTTTTACTAATTTGAATTAGAAAAAGTATTCAATCTTTTTTATTAATAAGTTCCTCCATTACAGTAGGTAATGACAAAACACCATCCCGATCAATAAAATGCTTCCCTTCAGGCAATAAGATAAACTTACAATGAAGATGACGTGCTAGCGTTTCTGAATAATGATAAGGAATAATATCATCATCTATGGCTGAAATGACAACTGCTTGTTTGATTTTCGGCAATAATTCTGCATAATGCAGTGGTTTTTCCGTAAAAGAAGCCAACTCCGGCAGCCAAGCTGTCGTTTCATCGAACCCTGAAACAAGAATCAAGCGAACTTCTTTCAGCTCGTGCTGATCAACAAATCGTAAAGCCTCGATACAGCCTAAACTGTGTCCGATAATAGTAATTCCGTCCGAATGAGCAATCTTGCTATGGCAGTATGCATCCCACGCTTGAGGCACCGGCGCCTCCGGATTTGGCATTTTTAATATCGCAATTTCCTGTTTTAGTTGTTTCTTCACTTCCGCTTTGAGCCAGGGAAACCAATTAGCCTCTGGATTAGCCGTATAGCCGTGAATCAGAAAAATTTTTTCTTTCATTATTTCCCTCCATTTTCAGCTTTTTTAAGTATAACGCTTTACTAACAAGTGTAACAGAATTTTTCTGTTTAGCGACATTAAGTGTTTACAGGGCAGAACCTTTTGCCGGAAGGTTGAGCTTCGACATAGGAACACCTTCCAACTTAAGCAATTGCTGTTTCTTCAGCACTCCACCAGCATACCCTGTGAGACTACCGTTTGATCCGACAACCCGATGACAAGGAATGATAATTGAAATTGGATTATGTCCTATTGCTCCACCGACAGCCTGTGCTGACATCGAGGACTTGTCCATTCGTTCAGCGCTTCTTTGAGCAACTTCTTTATAGGTCATCACCTGTCCGTAAGGAATCTCACATAATACCTGCCATACAACTTGACGAAAAGCATTACCGCTTGGATTTAAGGATAATTTGTCAATCGCCGGACGTTGACCGGAAAAATAATCCGTCAGCCACTCTTTTGTTTCGGAAAAAATTGATAGTTGGTTATTTTCCTGAGTTGCTTCTGTCAATGTAGCCCCAAAATACTTTTGACCAGCTAGCCATAATCCCACTAGATGTTGGTCATCTGCCGCCAGCATAACCTCGCCGATTGGTGTAGTGTGGGTTGTATGATATAACATTCTGTACATACCTCCTTCTTGAGCCTCACTCTTACTCCTATTTTAACCGTTTTCCTCTTCTTTTTTCAATTTTTATTGAGGAAATACTTCCAATTATCATAAATTTTCCTACGTATCGTCTCGCTCTTACAATAAAGAACTATAAGTAAAAAAATAGCAGCCGAGCCTTTCAAAGGTGAATCACCAATTGAAAAGCTCGGCTGTGATAGCCTTTATTTCAATAATTTACCCGTCATTTCTTCGTAATCTCGCACCATCATTTTCCAAGCTTTTTCGATATTCTCATCTAAGCCAAAAAGTCCGCTGCGACCTACAATATAAACATCCGGCCCTGCTGCATCAATTCGTTTGAAGGATTTTCGGTTGGAGGAGCCGTCCATCTCAATCACATACTGGTAGCCCTTTGCTTCACGCAGCTCTCTTAATGCTACGATTTTATCCAAGGTACTTTCAATAAAACGCTGACCCGCGAAGCCTGGATCAATCGTCATAACCGTGATTTTATCCACTAATTCTATATAAGGGAAAATAGCTTCAATCGGCGTTTCCGGATTCAAGACAATCCCTGCTTTTAAATTCGCATCATGAATCTGATCAATTAATCGAAAAGCTAATCCGTCCAGCACTTCGGCATGCATACAGATCCATTCACATTTTAAATCAATCAGCTGTTGTACCCACATGCTGGGATTCGTCACCATTAAATGTGCCGACATAGGCAAGTCCGTAATTTTACGCAATTCTTCGATAAACCACGGCGACAAGGTAATATTGGGAACATAATGGCCATCCATAATATCGATATGATAAGAGTCTACCTGCTGATTTAAAAAGGTAATTTGTTCTTTAAATTTATCCAAGTCCATTGTCATTAATGAAGGGGAAAATTCTACCTTATTCATTTGAGTCCTCGCTTCTTCCTTTGATTTTTTAATTAGTAGATTTGAATATCATCTAGTGCGATATCTTCTTCTTCTTTTTCAAGTTCAACATTCATTGCTTCTTCACTGACATTTTTCTTAATAATCGCTAGTGTAATTCCTGTTACCAGAATGTTGACCACTAACGCAGCAACACCAGCCAACGGCTTAGACATCGTCGGCAGCATTAAGACACCGCCAAACGGAACCGTTGCATCAGCACCTAGGATCATTGACACAGCGCCACCGGCAGCTCCGCCCAGTGCAGTAGCGATTAGACCCCGAACAATATCATTCATAACAATCGGAATAACGCCTTCTACAATATTAATGACACCCATCGGTACTGCTGATTTTAAGGTTTCAACCTCCAACGTAGTATAAATATTTTTTCTGAACAGTTTCGCGATGAAAAAGGCCAACCCAAAACCAATCGGCGTTGCCGTATTAACCAGCTGTAATGCCGTAATTGGACCATTTAAACCTTCCGCCTGCATGGTTAAGGCAAAGGCAAACACCGTTTTATTAATCGGTCCACCATAATCAACACCGCTCAGTAAACCGACCACAGCCCCAAAAACTAATAAAGAAGAAGAGCCTAAGCTATTTAAGGCATTGGTTAATAAAGACGTTAACGCTGTGATTGGCGCACCGATAATATAAACCATGATAAGACCGCCAATAATAGCTGTCAGAAACGGAATAATTAATGTTGGCATTAGACCCTTGGCCCAGCTCGGTACCTTCACATATTTTAAAATAGCCAGCACTAGATAACCAGCCAAATAACCACCTAAAATCCCGCCAATAAAACCAGCACCAATGGCATTAGCAGTTAAACCAATAATAAAGCCCGGCGCAATCCCCGGTTTACCGGCAATCGAAAAGGAGATACCGGTTGAAATCACAACGGGTAATAGCCCCAGACCGGCACCACCCATCGTTGCCAAGGCATCCCAAAAAGAGAACTCACCTTGAACTAAAGCCGCTTGACTTGTTCCCCCAAAGCCCATGCCAATCGCAATTAGAAATCCTGCGCCACAGACAATCGGAATCAAATAGGAGATCGCTGTTAACAGATGCCCCTTTAAATTCAATTCTTTAATTTTCTTCATTTTTACATCCTCCTCCGTTTCTTTTCTCACTAGTTTTCATGCATTGTTCTTTCCTTTAGGCAAAGGCTGCGACAACTTCTTCCGGCGTAGTTGCTTGTAATAAGCGATCGACGACTTCATCATTGCCAAGCTTTTTAGCAAACATTGCCAGCAGCTTTAAATGACTTGTTGCCCCTTCATTGTCATTACCTACGGCAAATAGAATAATTCCTTTCACACCGTTGCCGTCCAAGGTTTCCCAAGGAATTTCTGTTTGGTTAATCCCGATAGCAACCCCGATTTTTTTCACATAGGTACTTTTTCCATGGGGAATGGCGATATAATTGCCGATGCCGGTCTGTCCTTGAGCTTCACGAACATAGATATCTTTGACGAAGCCCTCCACATCAGTAATGTAGCCATTAACCAAGAGTCCGCCGGCCAATTCTCTTAAAGCTTCATCCTTGGTTTTTGCCTGCATTTTGGTTTTAACAGTTTTTAAATCGACAATCTCTTTTACTTCCATTCTTTTTCACCTCTATTGGGACTATTTTGGCTGTGCGATAACTTCTCTGGCTTTTTCGATTAGCTTTGTCGGGGATTTTACAGCGACTTCTGTCGGAACCTGAATGATGCGCTTCCCTTCAAACCGGTCACGGCCTGATATTTTCACATCAATGGCTAATATAACGATATCGGCTTGATCGATTTCAGCTTGCGTTAATTCATTTTCAATACCAATGGTTCCTTGTGTTTCTACTTTGATTTCATCACCAGCTTTTTTGGCTGCATTTTCTAATTTTTCTTGGGCAATATAGGTATGGGCGATTCCTACGGTACATGCTGCTACTCCGACAATTTTCATTATGATTCCTCCTGTTGTTTCAGTTTTTGGTAAAAAGTGGGCACTTCATTTTCATTCATCAAGTCTTGCAGATATGCTTCATCTGCAAAGCTTCTTGCTAATTGCGCAATTTCTCTTTTGAGCTGTGACTGTTCAGCGGTTTTTAATAAAATTACGATCGCCATTTTGACTGGAGCGGCGCTTCTCCATAAGAAAGGCTGCTTTAGTGTGATGAAATACACTTGGCTCTTTGTCAGCAGCTCACTTTCCAAATGCGGCAAAATCACCTGCTCTGCTATAAAAAGACTACCACCGGTTTCTCGTTCAAGTAGGCTGTCTACCAGATCGTCAGGAGCTATTGCCGGCGTTTTTGCTGCAATAAAATACAACAGCTCATCGGCGTTTTTCAAATCACAATTTAAGTAAACCTTTATATGCTTATCGTTCATGATAGATCGCCTCGATTTTCTTTTGCAGTCTGTTTTGATCGTCAGCGTTAAACATTGCACTAACCAACAAATAGGGAATTGAGACTGTTTCAGGTAACTGGACGGTTGATAAAATTAAATCAATCCCCGCGTATTTTTCCATCAAATTTTTAGCATTGCGAGAAGCCAATACATCAATGATTTCCAGCTCAGGAAATTTTTTCTCTACTTTAACTTTTAGTAATTCAGAAGTTCCAATTCCTGTTGTACACATGATAATCGTTCTAATCGGCAACTGGTTTGTCTCGATAATGCGAGCAAAATAAAGGGTGATAAAGCCGTTCTCATCATCGTTAACCACAGGCAAATCAAAGGTGATGCTTATGAAGTCCGACACCTCTTTCACTTGAGAAAAAATATCTTCATACGTCATCATTATTTGACTCAGCAGGCTGTTTTTCACTTGAATGCCATGTCGCAAACGATTCAGCATCGGTTTAATATGATTGGCTAGATCAAGAAATATCGCTTCACCTTTCATGGGTACATTCAGCTTTACAGCCATTTCATCTAGATATCGTTGCGTGATCTGAGTAACGATGGCTGAAAAGGTCGTCACCTTGCTAAAGCTGCCCTGCATTCGTGAAGAAACAAGATATTGATACAAATAGTATATTTCGCTTTCCGGCAGCTTCTTCATCAAATAGTGCTCAATTTTGCGAATCGTTGCTGATGCTACTTTGTATAACAGCTGCTCCTTTTCGTCTCCTTTTACTTCCTCAAATCCACTTATGCTTCTTTCAGACAAGACAGCTGTTCCAACTATCTTTGAGCGGCTGATTAGAATATATAAATGAGAAAAAATATTGATATTGTATGGATAGGGAAGCGTGATATCCAACTGCTTTTCCATAAAGCGCAACTGCTCTAAGATAAAACATACATCATAATGATTAAGGTTCAGCTCTTCATTTGTTTTAATCTCGTCAATATCAATAACGTTGGATAGCTGAATGAGATCAGCGATTGCTTTACGTATAGCAGCTTCGTCTCCTTGAATAGCAACTGTCCGCTGTTTACGTACTAATCTTAAATTATAGCTTCGCAGCTGCTCACTGATCGCCTGTTCATCTGTGAAAATCACGCTCTCTCCTACGAAATATGCTTCGTATAAGTCATACACTTTCTTAGCTTTTGGTGAAGAAAGCAGTAATTCTTCCATTATTCGATTTCTACGTTCTCGCGGCGAAAGATGGCTTGCTTTACTTTGCTTTAGCATGTTTTGTCCAATAAATTTTTCTTTATCTAGTTTATACCCCCTGCCTTTTTCAGATAATATGAGCCTACCGTTTGGAAAATTAGCATTGATTTTCTTAATCAAACGGTAGATAGTCTTTTGAGAAGTATGCAATGTCTCAGCCAGATCTTCTGAGGTCAGATACTCCTGATTTTTTGAGAGAAGCAGCAATAGCTTTTGTTCACGATCCTTTTTTGAACTCACGGCTATCCCTCCTTTGTTAGATTTATCATAACTGGTTTCCGAGAAAGCGCTTCACTCGAAAATGTCCGTTGCAATGGACACTTTGGGGAATACGTGTAAATAGTCTGTTGCCTATTGTAATTGGTTTAGCTGATAGATACAATCAGTCTTTTTCTAAAATGACTGATTGTACAAAAAAACATCAGGAAATGCTTAGAGCCTAAGCATTTCCTGATGTTTTTTTATTTGATAGCGGCAGCTTCTTTTATAGCGGCCAGGTTATTATACCATGTTTGAGGTAAGCCTACATTTTTATGACGGCAAGAATGGTAGAAAAGAATTTCTCCATTTTCGACCTTCCCAGAGCTGATGAAATAGTTATTTTCTGTCAACTTCTTTGCGTAAAGTGCTTGAGTGGCGTAGAGATCACCGAAGAGAAATACCTCTTGATACATATTTTTTTGCGCTTTTATGTGGAAAGTATTCTCTTCAACAAGCAATAAATCACAGGAAGCATCCTTTTGAAAAATCTCTATTGCCGTCGTTAAGGTTGCGATTTTGGAAAAATTATATTTTTTTGGTATACCTATAGCCATTAGATAGCTAATCATCATTAAGCCGCCACTAAGTGCCAGCAGCAAATATGCCTCTGCCTGAAACCAATGATATGTCAGAAACAATAGCAGTACGCTTAACAGCAAACAGCCGATCTTGAATAGTTTCACTTTTTGAAAAAAGCGGCTCATTTCCAGTTGAGTGAGAAATTCGCGACCAAACCAATACTTTTCATCCGCTGTATAGCTGACCACGATTAGCTTATTCGCATGCGGCCTTTTGAACAGCCCCTTTTCATAATGAATGTTTTGGTCATTACCAATATAGTGCTCCAGCCAATTTAAAAAGGCTTTTTTCTTTTTGGTAGAAAAGATCGTTTGAAAATGCACGCTTAAAAATTCAAAAAGTTCTTTATTCATGTCTAGTACTCCATTTTACGATAATATCTGCGTGTTTGAGCAGACTTGCCTGTACGCTCCACATAGATTCTTAGCAACAAATCAAAATAATGATTCAGCACATAAGGCTCTACAAATTCCTTAACTTCACTGGACAAGTCTTCTAAAGCAAAGTCCTGCATATCTACAATAGTATAAGCGGAAGTATGATTTTTTACAAATTCTGCTACCCGTAAATCCTGTTGACGATTGCTGTCCGTATTCAAAACAACATTCACTTGAAAATCATCCGCAACCAATTCAAAAGGTCCATGGAAAAATTCAGAAGCATGAATGCCTTGAGCTTGAATCCACTGGATTTCTTCTAAAATGTAATTACAGTAGCAGCAAACCTCTCCCCAAGCATGACCAGAAGCAACCCACATTTGCAAGCGCTCCAGTTCCATAGCATATACTACGGCTTTAGCCTGTTCTTGCAAATCCGTTAGCGTTTGCCCAATTTTTGTGCCTAATCCTAATAATTCTGCTTTCATTTTAGCTGTACTTATTCCAGCATAGTTTAAAATAAACCAGCCAAATAAAATTAAATGCACATCCGTATCTACCGAGCTAATGCGATAATCCAGCAGATTTAAGTGATCAATTTCAGTGTCATCATCTCCCACAAAGCCTAAAACTGTCACCTTTTCACAGTTTTTACGAACGGCGGTCAAAGCAGACAGCAGTTCTTTCGTGGTTCCTGTTTTGGTTCCTGCAATGATTAAAGTATCTTCATTCAATTCACCTAAATATTGTGAAACAAGCTCTTCCGGACTAGTAATTAGAAACGGCACATTGAGCTTTTTAAATAATAAAGGACGTAAATCCACATATTTTGTATACGCACCACCGGAGCCTAACAAAAAGATTTTTTTGTAAGCTTTTTGTTGTAATTGTTTTGCAATTTCAGCTACTTGATCCAGTTGACCGGCAACTTTTTCGTAATTTTCTATAAAATTATCTTTATTAAAATACATGATACCCTCCATCAACTTAGACTTTTAAGAAACCAAAAACCGCTCCTAAAATACTAATCACTAAAATAGCCAATAAAATATAGATCACTTTAACATCTTTTTTCAATAAACGACAAATCAAAAATGTCACTAAAAGCGGAAGCAGTGCTGGCATAATTGAGTCCAGCAAGCTTTGAATCGTAGTTGCGTCCTTACCGCTGGTTAGCTTCACTGGAATATTAATAATAACCATGGAAGCGACCATTCCGCCGATTACTGTATTTCCCAGAATATTGATGGCATAAGTGATGTTGTCCATCAAACCGTCAGACATTTTTTCAATGAAAGAAACGCCGGCTTTGTAGCCCCACATGGTACCAAAATATCGAACTAAAATATTCGGTACATTAAAGATGATTAAAAAGAGCAGTGGACCTAAAATGCTACCTTGTTTCGCTAAAGAAACGCCAATCCCGCTGGCAATAATCCGCAAGCTGCCCCAAAAGATGGAATCACCAATTCCGGAAATAGGACCCATCAATCCTGCTTTCATCGCATTAATAGATGTTTCGTCGAATTCAGGATTATTAGCTTTCTTTTCTTCCATTGATGTTGCAACACCAGCGATAAACGGAGATGTTGCGGACGTACAATTAAAAAATTCCAAGTGTCGCCGCATCGCTTCTTTTTGGTCTTCAATATCTGGATAAAGCTTTTCAATAACTCCGCCCATGCTATAAGCAAAGGCTAGACTCATCATCCGCTCGTAGTTAAAGGAAGCTTCCATCGGCATTGAGCGCCAGAAGACACCCATTAAATCCTTTTTTGTAATTTGCTTAGAAGTCATCATACTGCTCCTCTCCAGACACATTTATTTGGCCTTTGTTTTTTTGAATTTCAGACATAATAATGTACATGATGCCGGCGAAAATCGCGCCAATCATCGCTGTTGCTATCATATCCAATTTTAAATAAGCGACACAAACAAAACCTAGGAAAAAGAAAGGCGCTACCTTTTTGGAGAATGTCATGTTGATTAGCATCGCAAAACCAACTGCTGGCAAAATACTTGTTGCAATATTCATCCCGTCAATAAAAGCTTGTGGAATCAAATCAAGAATCTTGTCAACCATATTTGAACCAATTGCAAAGGCTACTGTTGTCACAATTGTCATCAATAGAATCCTTGTAAAGGAAGCAATTAAATGCATATTTCCCGCTTGCTTAATTTTACCTTCTTCAATAAGTTTTTCAGCTCTATGTGTCATGGCTGGGAAAACAATAACATATAAAATGTTTTTCACTGCAAGACCTAAAGCCGCAATCGGTAAAACAAGCGTTAAAGCTACGTCAATCCCATAGCCGTTTTTCAAAACCAAAGCGGTTGCTAAAATCCCTCCGATAATTTCATCCGGCGGTACCGTAGCACCAACACCCATTAACCCCAAAAATGCCAGCTCCAATGTAGCTCCCATGATTAAACCTTGAGTTAAATCACCAAATAAAAGTCCGACAAACATCCCTGTTACAATCGGTCTGCCAATAAAAGAAGACCCTAGAAAGTCCTGCATATTCGCAATAAATGCAATGACAAAAATCCCTATCACTTGCCAAATCATCTTAATCCTCCTACTCTACCAATGACAAAAAGTCAACATTTGCATCATTTGGTGCTTGTTTTACTAAAATTTCTACACCATTTTGTGCTAATTCTTTCAATTGACTACTTTCTTCGTCCGTTACATAGACTGCTTTTGCCAAATTGGTGGTGTTTTCTCTTTTGGCAGATAAACCAAGGTTAATTTTGTTAATCGCGGGACATTTTTTCGCTAAGCGATAAGCATCATTGACATTTTCAACAATAATGAATACTTTATATTTGTCCGTAACACCGCTTTCAATTGCAGCAACTGAATCTTCAATGCTTTTGAAAATCAATTTCACACCATTTGGTTTGGCCAGATTTAACGTTTGTTTTCTGAATGAATCATTTACTACTTGATCGTTTGCGATTAATATCGCATCTGCTGATAAGTTATTCGTCCAGGCAAAAGCCACTTGTCCGTGCAATAAACGATAATCAATTCTAGTCATTTTAATCATAGATCTTTGCTCCTTTGATCATTATTTAAAAATCATCACTTAATTCTGTTTCAGTCAGTTCAATTAGTTCTGTTCCGCTTACAGCTACTGGAATAATTTGTCTGATTTTTTCCTTAATTTCTACAGGATCATTGCTGAAGTTAGTACCAATCAGCTCTAAAACCAGTGGCAAGCTCATACCTGCGATTAAAAAATAATTGCTCTTTCCATTAATAAACTCGGTGATTATACGATTAACGCTCCCTCCTTTGATGTCTGACAAAAAGATTATTGGTTCTTCACCAACGTTTTTCACAGTTGCTCTCAATTGATCAGGCAATGCGACCGAATCATCCAGATAAGCGGCAATCGCTTCCAGATTTTCCTGCTTTCCCATGATAAACTCCGCCGTTTCTTTCATCCCTTTTGCCAGAGTGGAATGACTAGCTAAAATCAGCTTCATTGCTGTAACCCCCTTTAAAATTGGTTCCAAGATATGACTATCTCTGAGTAGATAATAAGCCAGAAAGCGGTTGAAAACAATAAAAAAAAGACCAATTTTTCAAAATGGTCTTAAAAGAGAACCAATTAAAGAACCAATTCTCGCTCAATCTCTGTAGTAAAATTAATTTGGTTCGGATCAAAAAAGGCTTCTGTATATTCTACAAGCTCATCATGCGCCGTATAGCCATAATATTCAAACCTTAGAATATATTCTCCCGCTCGGGCATTGATTTTGGAAAATAGCTCTTCATCTTCCACCCGAAAAGCAGCCAACTTCTTTTTAAACTTCACAGGACGTTTATTTTTGTACTCCATATAATCATACAAAGAAAATTGACTGAAGTTATAGCGGTGCGCATCTTTAAACAAACGAAAAGGAAAATAAGCATATTGAATGGAAACAGGCTTACCGTCTGCTTCACGAATGCGTATCAGCTCAAAAAATTCATAATATTCCGGAAAAATCTCCATGAGCTTTGCCGTATGATAAATCAACTGAAACGACTCTACAAAGCTGGAAGAGGTCATGCCCTTTGTACGAATCCCTTGTGTTAATGAAATTGGTGATTTATCCCCGATATTAAAGCGGCTAGAGTGCCCATATTCAGTTAAGAAGGTTCCGGCCCCCCGTCGTTTCTCCAGTACGCCATCTTCTACTAAAGCATTCATGGCTTTTTTAATCGTCATACGGTTATAGCCCAGTTTTTCCGCTAGTTCACGTTCCGTCATAAATTTTTGGTTTGGTTTAAAAATACCTTCTTCAATAAACGCTAAAATCTTTTCCTTTGCTTCTTGATATAAAAAATTTCCCATTTTATTTACTCCTCAAAAATATAAAACTCTGGATCTGAAATTTCTTCTTCATAACGAATAATTTGCTCCTGCTTATCTAAAATAAACTGCTTTTCAATAATTACTTGTGTGTCTCCGATTAGTTGCAGCATTTCCGCTTCTTCTGAGGTAGGCCAGGATAAGGATATTTCTTTTTTTATTTTAACTGCATGAAACTGTACATCTACATGTCCTTCGATATCTTCCAATCTGTCGTGGCATGCTTGAAGACATTTTTTAGGAAAGATTGAACGAATCAAAGCTTTCGGTCTTTTATCCAGCGATAAAAGGAAGGTTCGCTCAATAATGATGCCTACATTTTGACCCCCTAATAATACATCATAAAAATTTTTAGGCGCTTCTTCAGTTTCAGCAATTAGCTCGATCGTGTGCTCTTCAATTAAACTTCTTTCAATCGGCGTATGGTACTCTCTGATATTTTTTAATTTCTTCATGCTCTCACCTACTGTATTCTTCGACTGCTTCTTCTTCATTTTACCTCATTCATTTCTTATGTCTAGCAAATTTTACTTTCACTAGTTTCTCTCCATCGAAAAACAAGTAAACCAATAGAGGTTGAACGAAAAGTCGTTTATTCGTAAATAGTGGGCGGAACAAAACTGTTTTTTAGTTTTATACGAAAACTAACCCAAAAAAAGCAAAAAAAGACTAGCACCTCTTAAGAACGACGTTAGTCAAATTTGGTCTAGAACATTTTAACAGTAACT